>JAHBTC010000038.1 GCA_019638835.1 Fimbriimonadaceae bacterium | reverse complement strand
GTCTTCCTGCTCACCATGAGCCTGCTCCAGATCTTCGTCTTCCGTTGGCAGTTCGGCAGTTTTGCGATCACGGTTCTGATGGGGATCGTAACTCTGAGCCACGCAATCATCAGCCTTATCTCTCGCTCTCTGCGATTGGCGACGATCGCGGCCAGCACACTCAGCCTTGCATTCCTCGGCTCAATTCTCGCGGGTCGCAACTCCTCTCTTCCGTTAGGCTTCGCGATTGCCGCTCTCTTTTGGCTTTTCATGTTCCTAATGGTTCTCAATTGCTCGGCGGCCATTCTTGCGGCATTCGTTGACATCCGTCGACAAAAGTATCGGGAGAAGAAAATGACTCGCCACGACCGTATAGCGCGTTTGCTGGATCTACGCGAACGTCGGGAAATGGCTCAACTTACGCAAGAAGGACAGGGAAAGTCGTTCAAGCAGTGGCTCCACGAGAATCCATTTTGGGTTGCCCTCATCGCGGGGATTGTGCCGAGTTTGATCATGGTGTTCCTCACGCGAAAATATGATCCCGACGGTACGTTCGTGACGCAACCTTCCTCAACTGTCGCGGATCCTGACCTTGCGAGATACTTTCTGGCCGCCGCGCTGATCGGCGTGATTCAGCAACTTACGATGGCGATTGCCGGATACGCCGCGAAGACATGGGGGCGATTCCTCATCTCGCTGGCAATGATCACTATGCTGAACATTGCCATTGTGGCTTCACCATTCAACCCCACCCAAAAAGTGATGTCAGACCCGAACGTGCTGACCGGATGGGTTCTTGGCTTCTTGATGAATGCCCTCGCGATGCTGATGGGGTGTCTTGCGGTACAGGTCCAGTCTTGGGCCGAACGAAACCAACTTTTACATCGCAATGATCCCAATGTTCTCGCGGAAGAGATCAATGCGCTGGAGCAATACATAAACAATCAGCGAGAGGTTCGCTGCGTTATGGTTGTTGACGTGGCGGGCTCCACTCAGATGAAAGCAAACGCTGATCCACTCGTGTGCGAGTGGACGTTTCGCGAGTATCAGAACTGTTTGGCGAGAGAATCCATTGCACTTGGCGGTTCTGTAGTATCGACGGCCGGGGACGGAGCGGTCATTAGCTTCGACTCTCCGGAGGATTGCTTCCGTGCAGCGCAAAGGATTCTTGCCTCCGTTCAGCACTTCAACGAAACAACGAATCGGCTTCCAATGCCCTTCCGATTACGGATCGGCATGCATCAGGGAGTGATTACGGGATCGGTGAGTGAGGTGCAGTTCACAGAGATCATCGATATTGCGGCCCACATTGAGCAGATCACTCCTATCGGCGAGATTGGCATGAGCGAAGCTTTGGCCGGTAGCCTTCCCGAGCATTGGGCTCGACCGTCGAACGAGGTGTCGGACGGTCGTGCGGTATTTCTTGCTCAAGCAGAGGGTATTGCTTAGGGCAGACTTGAGTCTCTGCGGCCAGAAAGCGACTTCTGTCCGGTTACGTAGCGGAACACTATGTAACCAACCCCTAACACAATCACTGCAGGCAGAATGAAGGATAAGATCCCCCAGGCGAGCGCAAACACCTTCAACGCGAGCCAGATGGCAACGATCGCGGCGATGACTCCAACAACAGTTTTCAAGGTTTCTCCTGTAACGGTAGAGAGCTACCGTTACCCTTCTAACGAAAGCAAGCCCATACAGGATGCGGGCGTAGGACTAGATTGCGCGGATCGGACTATTCGCTGAGTGGCTCGCCTACGTAGAATCGAACTGTGGACCTTCCCGTAAGACGTGTGCCCACCGGAACTGCGTTTGATCCGCTTGCGGTGAATGCGGCCGCCGTTGCCAACTGGCTGGTGGAATTCTTACGGGACGAGATCATTCGTCGCAGGGGGATGAAGCGAGCGATCATTGGGCTCAGCGGCGGGGTTGACTCAGCGGTTACGACCTACCTTTGTGCGCGCGCCTTTGGCCCGGAGAACACCTTCGTGTTCCGAATGCCGTATCGCTTAAGCAGCGAGGAATCTCTCACCCACGCGCAACTTGTGATTGATGATCTTGGGTTGCCTGCGAGAACCATTGACATTACAGGGATGGTCGATGGCTACCGTGTACCGTATGAGTCGGATGCCGATGGTACGAGGGTGGGGAACTTGTGCGCCCGAGTGCGCGCGCTTATCCTTTTTGATCAGTCTGCGAAGTTAGCCGGACTTCCTATTGGGACGGGCAACAAGACGGAACGACTGTTTGGTTACTACACCTGGCACGGAGATGATGCGCCCCCCATCAATCCTTTGGGTGACCTCTTCAAGGTGCAAGTCTGGGCTTTGGCGCGAGAGCTTGGTGTTCCTGCTCCAATAGTAGATAAGCCACCGACAGCGGACCTGATTCAAGGTCAAACCGACGAGGGCGATCTGGGAATTGGATATCCGGAAGCGGACGCGATTCTTGCCTGGTACGTTACGGGCGAAAATGAGGCGCGCTTGATTCAGCGTGGATTTCGCTCCGATGCGGTGCGACTCGTGATGAAGCGAGTAGAGGCGACTCACTGGAAGCGGCATCTCCCAACGGTGGCAATGATGAGCGATACGGCGATCAACGAGTACTACCTACGTCCGGTGGATTTGTGACGGCGTATCGGTTTGAGATCCGTGGTCGAGTACAAGGAGTAGGATTCCGAGCCTTTTTCGAGAAGAAAGCCCGTCAAGAGGCCCTGCACGGCTGGGTGCGAAACCGCCGTGATGGCTCCGTCGAAGCGCTTTTATCTCCGCTCAACGACGTCCAAGCCGAGGATTTTGCCGCGATCCTCGAGATGGGACCGGGAAGAGTGGACTCCGTGAGTTTTCATGCAAGCGACGAAGCGGCTCAACCAGGTTTTGAGATTCGCTCGACACTTTAGAGAGTTTCCGTCACCTTGGCCAACCTCTCGGGTTGATCGGGGTCGTAGCCTCTGGCCCGTGCGGCATAAAGTGCGAGCCATTGTCCGTAGATTACATCCCAGATTGCGCTTGCGGGACCAGCACCACTGGAGGGTGCCCGCAGAATCTGCGTCCCTGAGTCTGCCAAAGAGGATGGTGGTTCGCCAAACACAATCGCCGCTGAACCAACTCCCGCCATCGCTTTGGGGCCGTGTTCAAAGTCGGCTAGAGAGTACGGTTTACACGGGACTAGTGCGCACTCGATCAGTTTGAGTGCCGTCTCCTGACACGTTGCAAAGTTGTATCCGCGCGCCAAAGAGAACACGATTGGGCTTCGCAGAAGCCTCGTCAAATCAGCCTCGGCTGTCGATCGGGATCGTTCAATCCACTCCGAAGTCGGTAAGGTTGGGTTCGGTAGATCGGCGCCGAGAGCGCGGACCATTTGATAGGTCGCCAAAACTGATGCGGTGTACGTCTTGGTTGCTGCGACCGCATTCTCTTTTCCTGCTTCCAAGAGCAGTGAATATTCGGCCTCAGAAGTGACCCGGGATGAGGGGGTGTTCGTAATTGCGAGTGTGGCGTGGCCCTGTCTTCGTAGTTCCGCGAGTACTTCGCTAACATCCGGGGCCGCACCGGATTGGCTGATCCCTACTGCAAGGCAGTTGGGATACCGCACCGCACCAGAATATCGGGTGATGACACTGGGAGCGGCCAAAGACACGGGGATCCCAAGGTGAATTTCGATCAAGTAACGGGCGGCTAGCGCAGCATTGTCGCTACTACCTCTCGCGACAAGGAGAACCAGGTCAAAGGAGCGACCATTTATCACTTGCCGCAACTCTTCAAAGTAGCGGGCAGAGTTGCTCGCTAAGACCTCGGTCTGAGAGCGAATCTCATCTTCCATCCATGACCCGTGCACGGCATTCATGCTACCGGGCACTAGTCTAAGGGTGAATCGCCTTGGTCGCATAACCTCAATTCCGGGTACCGTGCGAAGCGAAGAGACGCCTCCGCGCGTCCGGGTAACTGTACGAGACTATGTTGGCGACTTGGATAATGTTAGTGCCGGTTCTTGCGGCTACTCCTCAAGATCCCCCGGCCCGGGCGGCTCTATATAAAGACAATGACATGGGGCTGCAGTTTGAGCACCCCACAAATTGGCAAGTAACTCGAACGAGGCTTGGAGCAGCCTTTGCAATTCCGCTAGCTTCCGGAAATCAGGCTCGCGTTACGTTGGTCCGAACGAACTTTCGAGACACGAAAGAGGTATGGCAGGAGTTGGTCCGGAACATCGCCGATGCTGGTCGTCGCGAAGTGATTGACCAGTCCGAAGAAACGGTCCTCGGGGTTCCCATGCTTCTCACGCGAGTGCGATATGGTTCCAGCAATGGTCAGATGCAGATGTTGCAGGGATTGTTGTTTACGCGTACCACCCAGAAGTACAACTTCCAATTGGAGGCATTGGAATCTGAAATGCCTGAAGCGGAAGCACTTTGGAGAGGTACTTGGCAGAGTCTGCGAACGACGAACAACGAGCTACCAGTTGCCGAAGGGACTCCAGAAGAAGCCGTTCCGCCACCGCCCGCGATTGAACCCGCAGTTTTGGTGTTGACCAGCAGAAATCAAATCGACTCAGAGAAGAAAGAAATCGCCGTAGTCCCCCACGATGTAACCATTGAAGGGGCTAGTGTCAAGATCAATCTTCCTGAAGGCTGGGTTGTCGCTCCGAGTTCAACTTCCGGTTACACCTTGCGCAAGGAAGGAGTAATTGGCACCCTTGTACTCGATTTCGTGATTGGAGACCGTGCTTTTGCGCCTCGAGTGCTTGGCATCCGAGCAAAGCAAAGTCTTGATCGCTTCAGTACGGTGACGCTACGCCTTGACAAGACCGTTGGGAACAATCAGTCGAATGCGACAGTTTCCTGGGTGTACCGCTTCGGTAATGCGGCCGGCGGACCACTTGCTGTCATGGATGCGGTCGGCGGCGAAGATTTCGGGGTTTGGGCTATCCGCTACGAGGCACCGAATGCAGAGGCCTTTACGAAGGATCGAGCCCAACTTGACCAGTTGATGTGGGTTCTCGGACGTCAAAGCGCATGATTCTCACCCTCTCAACCTCCTCGCCGATCATCAGCGCGGCGTTAGGTGAGAGGGGAAAGGTTCAGTTTTCTGCAACGAAAGAGGGTCACCGTCGCGCTTCCGAACTCGTGATTGATACGGTTGAAGAAGTGCTTTCTCAAGCGAAAGTCGATTTGAAAGACTTAGAAGGCATTGTCGTAGATGTTGGCCCTGGAGGATTTACAAGCGTTCGAGTCGGCGTTACTGTCGCAAAGATGTGGGGAACGGCCTTTCCACTTTCTTTATATGCAGTCTCGGCTTTTGACTTGATCAATCCTGGCGGCGATGCGGCGATCGCGGGGCGTTCGGACGAGATCGTCGTTCGTCGAGAGGGAAAGTTGGAAACCTATTCGGAATGGCCGGACGTGCTTGGATATGGGGTCGCAAAAGACGATCCAACGTTTCCCGAAGCGCGTCGCGCATTTTTGACTGGCTCAGTTTGGCGAAGCGTGCGGCCTCAGGAACTCGTACCGGACTACATCCATCCTCCGCGCATTTCGCAACCAAAGACTCCTTTCGGATTTGTACCCCGATGAGTTTTCCAACTGCGAAGCAAAACGAACCTATGTCGCGTTGGACTACTTTGCGTGCCGGTGGCCCGGCAGAGTGGTTCCTTGTAGTGCGGTCGGCCGATGAATTCGCTAACGCTCTGATTGGTGCCTTTGATCAGGGAATTGATGCGATTCCGGTGGGCTGGGGCAGCAATATGTTGGTTAGCGATTTGGGTTTGTCTGGACTAACGATTCTGAACCTGGCATGTCAAATCGTGTTCGGGACTGAAGGAGAAGTCATCGTTGACACGGGGATCGGATTTCAGAATCTTTTCATTGCCTGTGCCCAACGGAATCTCGGTGGTCTTGAGTTTGCGGTTGGGATTCCCGGCACATTGGGCGGCGCATTGGTGAGTAATGCGGGGGCGTATCGCAGCAACGTCAGCGAATTTATTGAAGAGTTGGAAGTAGTTGACCACGGGGAGAGGAAATGGGTGAAACCCGAATTTATGGGTTTTCGATATCGCGACTCGATACTTCGCCAAGAGACTCGACTCCCCATTTCGGTACTCCGAGTAAAAATGCGTCTTCCGACTAAGCCAGGCAAAGATATTTATGACGAGGCGCGAGACTACCAACGCCAAAGGATCAGTAAGCAACCTGCTAGCGCAAGTGCCGGGAGTTACTTCAAGAATGTCTACGATCGAGAGTTAGCGGAGCAACTTCCCCAACTCCGAGGCGACCTGAAGGCAGCGGGAGTCGTACCAGCAGGAGTGCTGATTGAGGCGGTTGGGCTCAAGGGCGCACGCTTTCGCGGTGGAATGCTCGGTGCTAGACATGCGAATTTCCTCCTCAATGTGGGAGGGGCGAATGCAACCGACTTGCGACACCTCACCGAGTTTGCTCAGAAAAGAGTACGAGATGCGTTTGATGTTGAGCTTGAGCCGGAAGTTCTCTTCCTGGGTGACTGGAGTCAATTTGAGTCGGTTGAATCAATCGATCTCGAGTGACCCGAATCGTCTTGTCGTTTCGCTAACATTTCGACTGAGATATGTGAACGCCCATTTCACTCGGGCATGCAGTTGCTTCGCAACTTCGCGCTCCGGAGAGTTGTCGGGAAAATTCTCAGGCTTGCTACGCTCATTCAATCTGTCGAACTGACGACGAACGATTGAAAAGTCGTCCTCTAGCTCCACGCCGAGAATCTTCCGGGCCTGGGCTTCCAATTCCTCTTCCGACAATGGGTTCTTGGTGGTGGGAGGGTCGGTCGGGACACGAGGCGTTGAACTTGGAGACGCCTGTTCAAGTTCTTCGAGCGCCAGTTTCCGGTCGAGATCTTTCACACGCTCCCACTCACGACCTACATAAGCGCGAAGCACGTTGTAGAACCTTCCCGCGTCACTCATATCTGATTTTAGAACTTTATCGTAACGCCGAATCCGCCCCGGAAGATTGTCCCACTCCGCAGACCCAGATATCCGCGATACACAATGCCTGCTTCGGCGGGAGCGTCGATCGAAACGCCGAACTGGTCACTTTCACGGTCCCAGCGCCTCGACCAAGAGAGTCTCGTCTTCCATCCACTTATAGGTAGGCCCACTGTAAACGAAAGATTGGAAGCGGAGAAGGATGAATCTGAAGCCCTTTCGGGATCTAGGAAGACGACGTGCTCTCCTTGCCAATTGAGACCTGCGAAGACAAACTGGGCATCACCTCCGAGAAGTAGTCGATAGCCTCCACCCCGACCAAAACCACCGGTTACGCCGTCGATCTCCGTCAATGTGGCAGGGCCGATCCCCAAGTGATTTCCGCTGGCGACAGAAAAGCCGATTGCGTCTCCGGCTCGAAGTGCGACTCCTCGAGAACGCCCCACGCCATTATCGAATGCGACGGCGGCTGCTTCATTACCAAACACAAGCCGTGTATCGAAGCGGACCCCGGTCATTGTCTCGTGAACGATTGCACCCCGTCCGAACGGGATCCATTGCCGTCCTGCCCGCCACACACCTCGACGCTCGATGTATGCCTCGTCTATGTATCCCGGATCACCGTCGCCAGGGAGGCGAGTGATTCTTTGGGTGAGCTTCACCCGGCTACCGTTAATGAGCAACAGTCGAATTCCCACAATGCTTGCGGTTGCGTTTTGGTCAAACCAGCGTAACTCGTCTCCATCATCACCCGAGTTGATCGTGGGACGGAGTTCTGCAATAAGAACGAAATCTGCTGCCTGGGCAAGCAGGCTGCTAGAAATCAATGTGGCGAAGAGAGCGAAACCCGAGCGGTAAGAGCTACTCATCATGATAAGTAACGTGCGAGATCGGAGAAAGAGATGGATGTTTGGTCGCCGGAGTCAAGATTCTTGACCGTCGCGCTTCCACTCGCTCTTTCGGAGGCACCGATAATCACGGCAAAACGCGCACCGCTTCGATCTGCCTGCTTGATTTGCTGTTTCATCCCTCGCTGATCCAAGTCAAACGTAGTCGAAAACCCTTCATCTCGAAGTTCTGAAACGAGACGAATTACTTCGGCCCAACTCTCGTCATCAGCGGAGACAACGAATGCGTCCATTCGCGGTGGACTGGCAACTTTGTTTAGCGCATCTAAAACGATTATGGCGCGTTCAATGCCCATTCCAACGCCAACGGCAGGGGTGGACGGTCCACCGATCGCTTCAACCAATCCATCGTATCTGCCCCCACCGCAAAGGGCTCCCTGAGCTCCTAGTTGGTCGCTGTGGACCTCAAAAACAGTGTCGGAGTAGTAGTCAAGACCTCGTACGATGTCGGCTTGAAGAACGAACGAAATGCTTCTTTCATTTAGAGTCTTTTGAAGTCGGTCAAAATGCGCTCGGCTCTCGTCCTCCAACACCGACGCAATTGTGGGGATGCCGACCAACGCTCTTCGTAACTCCTCGTCTTTGGTGTCAAGAAGACGAAGCGGATTCTTTGCGGCCCGTTCCTGGTTTTCCGTTGACTGGTCCTTCATCCATGCCGAGACATGATTGAGAATGATTTCTCGATATCGTGCGCGAGTCTCACTTCTCCCGATCGAGTTCAGAAGAACCGTTGTTTTGCCAATTCCGATCAACTCATAAAAGCGCACGACAATCTCGATGATTTCAGCATCAGCCAAAGGTGAAGTTGCACCGAGCAACTCCAATCCGAACTGGTGAGGTTCGCGGAGTCGGCCCTTTTGGGGACGTTCATGCCGGAACACTGGCGTCGCGTATGCATATCGAGTAAGCGAGCCCGGTAAAGAGACTTTGGCTTCGAGCCACGCTCGCACCACCGGGGCGGTACCTTCTGGCTTCAGTGCGATGTGCCGATCCCCCTTGTCGTGGAAATCGTACATCTGCTTATTGACAACCTCACTGCTGTCGCCCGATGTTCTTACGAACAACTCGTAGTCCTCGAAGGTCGGAGTGCGAATCTCGCCGTAACCGTACTGTGCCGTCAACGCAAAGAACTCGTTTTCCAAGCTCCGCCAAAGCCATGAGCGGTCAGGCAAGATGTCTTCGGTGCCTCTTGGGCGTTGGTATCTCATGAAAGTCTTCCGTGAAGAGTCTGAGGGGCAATCTTGTCAAACACGTTGTCTGGCATTGGATTGATGCGCCCCAAATTCTTCGCGAGATGTAGAACCTGAGCGACTCGCTCCAAAGTCTCCATTCGATTGTAAGCGTCGGCAATATCAAGTCCCATGACGGCCGCCCCGTGGTTCGCAAGCAGGAATGTTTTGTGGTCGGCGAGATAAGGCTCAATAGATTGAGCAAGCGCTTTCGTGCCCGTTAAACCAAACGGAACTTGGGCGACGCTCCCAAGCACTATTGCGGCCTCCGGCAGGACGTTATCAGGAATCTCTTCGCCGGCAACGGCAAACGACGTCGCGTATGGGGGGTGAGCATGAATGACGGAAGCACAGTCCGGCCTCTGAAGATAAATCGCAACATGGAGCCCAACCTCGCTGCTCGGATTGCCGCCGCAGACGCTACGACCGTGAGAGTCTACTAGTACAATATCAGTCGGTCGCAGATGACCCTTACTGGCCCCGCTCGGGGTGCATAGAAATCGCTGTGGACTCAAACGGACGGATAGGTTTCCTTCCGACGCACCGACGAGTCCTCGTTGCCACAATCGCCTCCCCGTCTCGCAGAGTGCGGCCCGAAGTTCAATCTCGTCCACGGCATCATCTTAGCCTCAAAGTCAGGTGAGGAAACCGAGATGGACCCGACCTTAGTAGAATGCCCCGTATGCGGTGGTATTGGTCCATCGGGTTGCTGGCGATGGCGAGTGTTGCACTCGCTCAGTTGCCCCCTCCTGACGATTCTCCCATTCTGGGTGCGCGTAGTCTTGCTTTGAGCCCCGACGGCTCGCAACTTGCCTTTAGTTTCCGTGGGGATATCTGGGTTTCGCCCAGCACCGGCGGGCGAGCTACTCCGATTGCGACCCACGTAGAGATGGATGATAACCCGGTCTGGTCGCCGGACGGAAAGTGGATTGCCTTTTCAAGCAATCGCGAAGGTGGTACCGAGATCTTCGTCATTCCGAGTCAAGGTGGACGAACTCAAAGACTAACGTACTACCCGGGGAGCGACACCCCGAGCGATTGGTCGCCCGACGGAAAGAACATACTTTTCCGCGCGAATCGTGAGGGGATTGATAACTCCTTGTTCACCCTCAACGTGAACACAACGGAGTTTCGGTCGTTTTACACCGACTTCATGACGGTGAACAATCCTCGAGTGAGCTCGGATGGCAATCTAGTTGCGTTCAATCGCTTCGGATTTCCGGCTACGCGACCCCGTTACCAGGGATCAGCGGCTTCGCAGTTGTGGATCTTCGATAATAACACGAAGCAGGCACGCAAGCTCCGCGACAACGGCTACCAGCATCTATGGCAAGCGTTCGGCCCGCAAAACCGCCTCTACTGCATTACCGTGAGTCAGACGACACCCAGCTCGCACATGATGAATGAGGTGCCTCGACCATACACGGATAACGCCGAGATGACGCCAAATGTGTATGAGGTCTCCATGAACGGTAGCGCACGGCGCATGACCGATTTCGTGGGCGCTGCCGTGCGGTACCTCTCCGTCGCTCGAAACGAGGGTTCGATTGCCTTTGAACGTGACGGAACGGTTTATCGCATGGCTCCAGGAGGAAAGGCAGAACCGATCAAGATCTATGCCGTCGTTGACGATAAAGTCACTCGGTTCAGCCGCCAGCAAATTGGATCCGCAAATGACGCCGCACTAAGCCCGGATGGAAGTACGTTCGTGTTCACGGCGCAGAACGAACTCTGGTCGATCCAGACAAAGCAAGGCGAGCGAGTGAATGACCGCATTGCGATTCAACTCACCGATTGGCCAGGCTTCGACCGTACGCCCGTTTTTGGCAACGACAACGAAGTTGTCTACTTCACATCAGATCGAGAAGACTCCGAGTCGCTCTACAGCCTGAACATCAACTCCAAAGAGGTAAAGCGAGTCTCCGCACCTCAACGCGATGTCCTCGAAGTACGAAGAACACCTGACAAGAAGTGGCTGACTTATTGGCAAACCGGACAAGACGGTGGACTCTTCCGCGTTGATCTCGCCTCTGGAGCGGTTGGAAAGGTGTTTGCCTATCCCCGGTCGTTCCGTTATGAAGCCGATACAACATACGCGTTTTCACCGGACATGAAGTGGCTAGCGTTTGTCCGCGGAACGCAAGGATTTGCGAACTCGCAAGTCATCATCCGGAATTTGGCGAGCGGAGAAGAACATAACGTCACCCGTCTTGCAAGCAACCACGGTCAGCCTCAGTGGAGCGCGGACGGGAAGTACCTGTTCCTGATGGCCGATCGGGGAAGTTCCGGACTCTACATTCTTCCTTTGCAGGAAGAAAGCAATCGCGATGAAGATGTAGATCGGGAATACAAAAAGCCTGAGGGCGACGTCTCCGTATCAATTGATTTCGTGGGAATCCATCGCAGGCTAAAGCGCCTGCGCGCAGAGTCTGGTCGCAACCTCCGTTTTGATCCCGAGCAGGGATTCCTCTACTACATCAACTCGGCAAGTCCGTTTGGCGGAGGTGGTGACATCGTGCGCACGAACTATCAGGGAGACCGCTTCGACCGATTGACCGGTGGAGGTGGAACTACAACCTTCGAGTTCAGTGAGGATGGAAACAGCCTCGTTTATGTTGAAGGTGGCGAACTAAAGCGCATGAACTTGCGACAACCTAACCGGCCCGTTACGACGACACCATTCCAGGGTGAATGGGTTCGAGATATCGTCGGGGAGCGCGAAGCCGCGTTCAACCAGTTCTGGCGCGAATACAACCGTTCGTTTTACGATCCCTACTTCCACCGACGCGATTGGTACGCCATTCGTGCTCGCTATCAGCCTCTGCTACAGTCCGTTGGACATCCGGCAGAGATGGCCGTGATTCTGAATCAAATGGTCGGTGAACTCGAAGCGTCGCATTCGGAAGTAAGTCCAGCCGGTGGCGGGCCAAGCGCGGGTTCAGTGGGACACCTTGGATTCGAGATTGACTGGAGCTACGCGGGCCGTGGACTGAAAGTTGGTCGAGTCGTTGACGGATCACCTGCTTCTTACGAGCGCACTCGCGTCCGTGAAGGTGAATATGTAATGGAGATTGATGGTCAACCCGTGTCGGCCAACGAGAGTCTTTGGAAGGATGTTCTCAGCGGCAAGGTCGGGCGAGATATCACTCTCACCGTGAACTCTACGCCATCAAACATTGGGGCACGTAAGGTCACATATCGGGCGATGAGTTCGGGGCAGTTCCGTGGCCTAGTCTACGATCACCAGGTAAACGCGCGGCGCAAGATGGTTGACGAGATGAGCAATGGTCAGATCGCCTACGTACACATCGCCGGAATGGGTGGAGGAAACCTAAACACGTTCAATCTTGAAGCGTGGGAGTTCATTGATGGCAAGAAGGCCGTGATCGTTGACGTGCGGTGGAACGGTGGCGGCAATATCAGCGATAGCCTCGTTGACATGATTGAGCGCAAGCCGAACTACTACACAGTCCTTCGTGATGCGCCCGGATACACGTCTCCCGACTACAGCTGGGATAAGCCGACGGTCGTTCTTGCCGCCGAAACTTCGTTCAGCAACGCGGAAATGTTCCCGTATACGATGCAGCAGCGCGGACTCGCGAAGTTCATCGGGAAGCGAACTCCCGGATATGTCATCTGGACATGGGGTCTCGGTCTCGTTGACGGAACCGGTGCCCGTATGCCGAGCGCTGGTGTCTACCGAATGGATGGTCGACCGCTCGAAAACGACGGTATTGAGCCTGACATCGAAGTGGACTTTAGTAACGAGCAGTACCAATCGGGGGCTGACCCGCAGTTAGCTCGAGCAGTTCAAGAACTGTTGCGAACGATTCGCTAGGCAGCCATTGCTTGGCCCGATTGCAGTTGGCCGACGAACTCTACGTCGGCCGACGCGGCGACTTCGTTGTAGGCAATCACTGGTAGGGCGGGAATCTCTCGCTCTACCATTCTCTTCAGCGGAAGTCGAATCGCTGCTGAACACAGCAGGATCGGATTCCCGTTCGCGGAGCCGGACTCATACTGCTCTCTAAGATCCTTGAGGAATTGTCGCTGCAGGTCGGGTTCCAATGCTAAGACCGTGCCCCCTGCCGTGTTTTGGAGCGATTCTTGAAGCGTCCGTTCTAGCGGGGCGGCGATGGTCAAGCAGGTCATTTTATTGTCTGCCCCAATGAACTGGCGGGTAATGGTTCGGGGAATCGAGGCACGAACAAGTTCTGCCAGCTGATCCACGTCTTTCAGACGTGGTCCGAAGTCGGCTACGGCTTCCAGAATCGTAACGAGGTCGCGAATCGGGATTCTCTCTCGGAGAAGGTGTTGAAGCACCTTCTGAACGTCCCCAAGCGGAACAGCGTCGGGACCGATTGCGCTAACCACGGCCTCATTCGTTTCTTTGAGATTGTCCAATAGGCGATTTACATCTTGGCGGGTAAGGAGTTCCGACGCATGCGACTTCACAATTTCGCTAAGGTGAGTTGCGATCATCGCACTTGGCTCAACTACCGTGCACCCGGCGATCTCTGCCTGACCCCGTTGAACTTCTTCAATCCACATCGCAGGCAGTCCAAAAACGGGCTCTTGAGTTGGAACCCCGGTCAAACCTGCGCTGTCGCCCCCCGGCAGGATCGCTAGGAATCGATCAGGGATCGCTTCGGAACGGGCAATCTCCTCGCCACGAACCTTGATTACATATTCACCTGGTTCCAGAAGAGCATTGTCGCGGATCCGAACACTCGGCATCACAAAGCCAAATTCGGTCGCAATTTGGGTTCTTGTTGCCGCGATTCTCTCGGATAAGTCACCGCCCACTTTCACGTCAGCGAGTCGAGTGAGGGAAAAGCCAACTTCGATTTCCAAGGCATCTACGCTGAGGAGAGGCATCACGGCCTCAGGTGAACCCGCTGCAGGGCCCTGAGGGAGTACGGGTTCTGACTCCTGGTTCATCTCTTCGGCTGATTTCAGCAAATCACCAATGAGATTTGGATTCTTCTTAGCGAACATGCTAACTCCCGCGAAGATTCCCGCAATGGAAAGGAAGACGAGCGTCGGGAATCCGGGAACGAAAGCGAAGACACATAAGGCGCCTGCCGCCGTTACCAGCATCTTATGTTGTCCAAGGATTTGGCCAATAACGGTGCCCCCCATCCCAGCCTCTTGACCGTTTCGAGTCACGAGCAAACCAGCGGCCGTAGAGATCAGGAGCGCGGGTATCTGACTGATTAGACCCTCACCAACCGTGAGAACGGCATACTTGGATGCGACCGTGCCAATGTCTCCTTGACCATTGATAAGTCCGATCGCGATTCCTCCAATGAGGTTCACGGCAACGATAAGGATTGCGGCAATGGCGTCGCCTTTTACGAACTTTGATGCACCATCCATCGCACCGTAGAAGTCGGCTTCCTGTTTGATTGCCTTACGACGAACCTTTGCTTGTTTGTCATCAATCAGCCCGGCAGCCAGGTCGGCATCAATCGCCATCTGCTTACCCGGCATAGCGTCAAGGGTGAAACGGGCGACCACTTCAGAGACGCGGGTCGCGCCGTTGGTGATGACTACGAACTGTACGATCATCAAGATCAAGAAAGTGACGAACCCGACGACAAAGTTGCCACCGAGCACAAACTCGCCGAACGCCCGGATGACGTTACCGGCGTCGCCGTGGCCAAGAATTAGTTTTGTGGCTCCAACGCTAAGTGCGAGGCGGAACAGCGTGGTTAGCATCAACAGCGATGGAAAGACGCTGAACTGCAACGGTTCGGGCACGTTGACCGCATTGAGAAGGATCACGATGGCGGCTGCGAGAGCCAGAACGAGCCCGGCGTCCATGATGACGTGGGGCAAGGGAACAATAAGCATCGCGACGACGACAAGAATGCCGAAGCCGATCAACAGATCCGTGTGCTTCAAGACGCGTTGAATGAAGTCCATTCCCAAAGAGGCGCAGTGCGGGCCTATCGGAATGCTCGGCAAAATTGCGGGGCTTCCTCAGTCCTGACTGCGCCGAATTGCAAAAGAATGCTTCTGGTATCTTGATTCTTCACGCGCTCGTAGCTCAGTGGATAGAGCATCAGCTTGCGGAGCTGAGGGTCGGAGGTTCGAGTCCTCTCGAGCGCGCCACGTTCTTGCACTATGGTTGCTGAACGAATTCAACGACGGTTTTCGTTTCGAATTCAGTGAATTCCAAAGCGTGCGTCGCGGTTCTAGCGCTTTTTGTTTTCGGTTGTGGAGGGGCTGGGGTTGGTCTCGAATCTTTTGACCGAACTGTCGTCGGGGTTTGGGAACCTTACTTCGGGCAGACTCTCTTGCCGGAGGAGCCGAGGACACTTACACTCAACTCAGACGGCACCTACCGCTATCAGTTTCGGACAGTGGATCAGACGCGGAGCTACACCTACGATGAACCTGTTCTTCACTTAGAAGACAACGTAATCGTCTCGCCGGATACGTTTATTGTTTCCTTCCCCGGTCCAGATCGCATGGTCTGGACGATCGAATACACCGATGGCACGTCTTCGATGGAGTGGCGACGGACCGGTGCGGCTCCGCAGTAGACCGAACGATCAGCTAATCAGTTCGTCTACCGCAATGATGATCGCATTTGCACTTGTGTTTGGTTCGTTGCTCAGGGCCCCCGAAACCTGGACTCTCAGAGTAGACGGAATCGATCGCACCGCATACGTAGTCGAGGGTCAAAGTGATGGTCCGGTCGTACTTGCGTTCCATGGGCACGGAGGAAACGGGCGACAAGCAGCCAGATCCTGGGGCATGCACGAATTGATGCCCGAGGCGACATTCATCTACCCAGACGGTCTGCCAACCGCAACGAGCCGTGACCTGGAAGGTGCTAGACCCGGTTGGCAACTACGATCCGGCGGGAATGGCGACCGAGACTTGAAGTTCGTTCAAGCCTTACGGGATCGAATAGGGAAGTCGCGACCAACTCTCTTAGTCGGACACAGTAATGGTGCAGGGTTTGCCGTGTTGCTATGGGCGACGCAAGGTTCCGAGTTCCGCGGAGTTGCCGAAATTGCAGGAGGTGGTCGATTGGGCACCGCCGGGCGCACTACGCCTTTGATGATTGTGGCGGGCAAGCAAGATGAGATCGTTCCCTTCGCAAATCAAGAACGGTTTATGAATGCGGTGAAAGCCGCGATTAGGGTTGGCGAAGGTGAAACGACAGGCGACTTGACCAAATATGTGTCCGCGGACGGCACACCAATGTGGACTTTCGTTCATGGGGGTGGACACCCGGTTCCGGAAGCGTGCCGGAAGCCGATCGTCGAGTTCTTCCGAATGTGTTTGTCTCGCCCAATGAACTAGCTAGCCTAAGTCGGGCATACTGCTAGGCCATGGCGGCGGCGAAGAAGAAGATTCCCCTTCCGACCCTGATCTTCTCGGGACTGATTGGCGGAGTCATCGCAGGAGCAATCGCGCAGTTGACGATGCCGGGGGGCAACGCAAACGAGAGTCTGACCTGGTTCAACTCAAACGTGGCCACGCCTATCGGTGACATCTTCCTCGCCCTTATCTTCATGGTCGTGGTGCCGCTCCTATTCAGTGCACTCGTCAATGGCGTTGCGGAGATTGGAGAAGCGGCCAGCGTTGGGCGTACCGGTATGCGTGCGCTCTTTCTCACCGTTGTTCTGAGCGGAATTGCCGTAGCCATCGGTCTCGCGGGAGTCAATCTCGTACGTCCAGGGGATCGCCTCTCGGAGGCGGAGCGGACAACGCTCATTTCCAGCATTGACAAAGATGCCGCCCTCAAGAAAGCGGATGTAAAGGCCGAGACCGACGAACCGCCCGTCCTCGGAATCATCCCCAAGAACCCACTCAAGGAAGCGAATCGAGCCCTGAGTGGCGGCCTCTTGCCTTTCATGTTCTTTGCCATGGTTTTTGGGCTTGCGCTCGCAAAGATCGAGCCGGAACGGGCGGCACCTTTGAAAAATTTCGTCGAGTCGCTCTTTCTGGTCAGTCAGAAGATGATCGAGTTTGCAATGGGTTTCGCACCAATTGGGGTTTTCTTCCTTGTTTTCAAAGCTGCCAGTACGCTCGGAGGAACGGCGATACAGTCGTTCGCTACCTACGTTATCCTTGTCTTAGGCTGCCTCGCTCTTCACTTCTTCGTGACCTATCCCATCACCTTGATGTTAGTGGCGAAGCGCAATCCTTGGCAGTTCCTGCGCCAGTTGCGCGAAGTCATTCTCACGGCTTTCTCTACGAGTAGTAGTAATGCGACGCTACCCGTGGCGTTACGTGTCGCGGAAAAAGAAGTTGGCCTGCCGCGCCGCATCAGCAACTTCGTCCTCACCGTTGGCGCGACCGCAAATCAAAACGGAACGGCCCTTTTTGAAGGGATCACAATTCTGTTTCTCGCCCAATTCGCGGGCGTAAACCTCGACTTGACCCAACAGATGACGGTGATGGGGTTGGCGATTGTGGCCGGAATTGGTACGGCCGGCGTCCCAGGCGGCGCGTGGCCGATGATCGGCGTCATCCTTGCGAAGTTCGGTATCCCCGTTGAGTTGATTGGTCTCGTACTCGGCATTGATCGTGTGCTCGACATGAGCCGAACCGTGCTCAATGTAGTCGGCGACGTGACAATTGCGGCCTGCGTTTCTGGCATGGAAGGTGAGCCCGTAGCGATTCCTGAAATGGTGGATTAGGGCCCGTTTTCAAGGGTGAATCCGGTGGAGTAGGAACACTTCGGGGTGTCAGAGTTGGATTGGGATATTGAGGATGAACGGATCGAGAATTTAGGTCCGGAAGTTGCTTGGCGGTACGCAATTCGCGCCTATGAAGCCGATGATCTCAATGTTGCCCACTCTCTGGCTGCCCGGTTTGGTGGTGCTTGGGGAGGCTCGTTGCTGGGCTACTATCGCCAGATTGAGGCTGAGTGGACAACTCGTCAGGCAAACCAAAGCCGAGATCTTGGCGATGGCGTGAGCCTGGAATGGCCGTCGGATATCTCGCCCAGGATCGCCGATGGAGAACGGATCGTTCGTATCGTTCGTGACGTAAGTGATCGCTTTCGATGGCAGCGTCAGCGCCGAGTCCGAGTTGCTTGGCTTTCGCCGAATGTGGACGCGCCTTGGTTCGGCTTGCGTGCGGGCTACTACATGAACAAGACCCCGTTTCATAAGATTTGTGTCCCCGGTGGGTTGCAATCCAATGAGACGGAGATGGAAGCCGCCCTCGCTCACGAAGTTGCGCATGCGATGATTCAAGAGAGGACGCTTGGCAACGCTCCTATTTGGCTCCACGAAGCGGTCGCCCAAGTCGCTGAGCATCGGAACATAAACGGGGTGGCGCGGACATTTCGGTCGGATCCGACTTTGTGGCTTGATCCCGAAGAGTTGAGTCAGGCGTTTGGAACTGATCGTCGCGACGCGGCGAACTTTCCCGGAATTGGACGCGCCTATGCCCAAGCGGCGTACATCGGACGGTGGCTGGCTGAGACACATGGTGAGCCTGCGCTCGGTCAAGTTCTCGATGCATTCAGCGACAATTCATTCGTCGAGAACCTCCGAATGCGGGTGACAGGGCAGACAGCGGCAGACGAAGCGCTTCGCCAAGTACTGAAAATGGGTGAGAGAGAGATCTTCGAGGCATGCGAACCCTAATGGGACGACGAAGCGGGTTCGCTGCCGATGAATCCCTGTACAATAGCTTCATGCGTTACGTTGCGTTGGTCATGTTTGCCGGAATTGGAGGGGTTGCGAACGCTTACTCGTTCGCAGGAAACGATTGGACTTTTTCTATGGATGCGGTTCTTAGTGTCCGCACGGCAGTGCTCAATGAGGATGTGACTTTGATGAGTAACGACCCGGTGGACGTCAGCCAACCGGATCTCAATCATTTCTCCTTCCCCTACTCGATAGGCCCCGTCACCGGACAAGGTGATTTCGTTGTTACAGGGGACATTGTTTCCGATGTGAACACGGGGAAAACGACTGATCCGTTCGTTTATAGTGGTCTCACTCTTCGGGCGACCTATCCTACTTTCACTCTGTCGGGAGTCGTAGACGGTGCGGGCCCATCCAATGAAGCATTTGGGCCACGAGCATGGCATATCACCGGTGATCCCGTGACCGTAAGCAATATCCAGGTTGAAGTTCTGCTGGCGGGCAACTGGGTGAACTTAGGAAGTAACTCGTTTGCGACGGTCAACGATTGGGAGATGACGCGTGCCGTACCGGAGCCTGCTACATTCGTCACGCTTGGCGCACTTGCGTTGGCAGGACTCCGGCGGAAGTCGACTTCTTAGCAAAGTCTAATCGAGAATCTCGGTAAACCTGTCCACGTTGTGATATCCGGGCAAGGGTGCCTGAATGGTCTGAGTCCAGCGCATGAATTTCGCGTGACCATCCAAGAAGGCGTAGTTAGACCCGTTGTCCCAAGGGGTCATTTCTAACCGCTCTCGAAACCAGTCTTCAACGGGTTCACCGGGTGCTTCCGATCCAACATACAGTGCCAAATCATCCCAGTCAGTTGTGCCTGGATTGGTCGTTGCGGATTCGGGCCACGGATGATAGTCGACATCAAACTCGTCGATGCCTCGGATCGCAATGACGATCTGCTCCGCTGGTCGACTTGACTCGGTGAGGCTCCTTCCGTGACTGAACAGTCCATTGATCGAATAGTCCGATTCAGGACTAACTAGGTTGTTTTCATGATCGCGAACATCCTTTCGTTGGTAAGCCGGACTTCGAAACACCTCTCGATTCTTAACATAAGGATATAGCGACTCGAACCATCGGTCCTCTTGGTCATGCGCGACCACAATCGATCGGTCATCGTTGTCCGAAGCATAGATGTAGAACGCAGTCGCCATCTGCTTGAAGTTGCTAAGATCAGCGGTCTTCTTCGCGGCCTGTTTCGCTTTCGCAAAGACGGGGAAGAGGATTGCGGCGAGAATCGCAATGATGGCGATCACGACCAGTAGTTCGATGAGAGTAAATGCTTGTCGCAACTTCATGGCAATAAGGATCATACTGCATTTTTGTGCTAACTGCAATGCAATTGCAAGAATCACCCCGGACTTGTTGAGGAGACACGTGTTGCGGGCCGAGTTTGCAGATAATCTTGAACCACGAACGAGTTCTCGCCCGTTTGACGCCGTACGCGCCGGTACTCTCCGTTCGGCTTCAATATCCAGGCCTGCTGATTGTCTCGGAAGCAGGCGAGCACCACTTCATCGCGTAAGTACTGAATCTGTGCTTGGTCTGCAACAGGTACAAGAACTTCGATGCGGCGATCAAGGTTACGCCTCATCATATCCGCGCTTCCGATGAATGCTTCAGGTTTGCCATTGTTCGCGAAGTAGTACACCCGCGAGTGTTCAAGCAGGCGACCCACGACGGAAACCACTCGAATGTTCCGGCTCTGCTTGGGCAAGCCAGGGCGGAGACAGCAGATTCCGCGAACGACGAGATCGACGCGAACCCCGGCTTCACTGGCTTCATAGAGCGCATCAATCATTTCCGGATCAACGAGCGAGTTGACCTTGATAGCGATATGCCCGTTTGCTGACTTACGATGAACGGCAATCTCTCTTTCGATTCGCTCAAGGATGCCTTCGCGCAGGTCAATCGGTGCTACTAGAATCTTTCGGTAGTCAGCGTGTTTGCTAAAACCGGTGAGGTAGTTGAAGAGTTCTAAGATGTCGTGACATACGTCTGGATCAGCCGTAAACAACCCCAAGTCGGTGTAGGTGCGGGCTGTGCTCGGATTGTAGTTGCCCGTCCCGATGTGCGCATACATGCGAATGCCATCGTTCTCTTGTCGAACGACCAGGCAGAGTTTCGAATGCACTTTCATGTCGCGGAAGCCATAGGTGACGTGAGCCCCGGCATGTTCTAAGGCTCTTGCCCAGACCAAGTTGTTTCCTTCATCGAACCGTGCTTTCAGTTCGACCATGACGGCAACCTGTTTCCCCTTCTCTGCGGCGGCTAAGAGGCTTTCGACAATCGGCGAACTGCTTCCAACCCGATATAGGGACTGCCGAATACCGATCACTTGGTCGTCCAGGGCCGCCGCGTTTACGAAAGTCTCTACACTTCGAAAACTGTCATATGGGTGGTGCACTAGGACATCCCGGTTCCGAATCTCTTGGAAGAGTGAGTCGGGCTCGGTGAGTTCGGCTACGACTAAGGGGCCGTGGGGTCGATCCTTTAGGCGCGACCGATCAAGGCCGTAAACTTCCCAGAGTCCGTCAAGGCCTATCAATCCGTCAACCGGCACCACGTCGCGCTCATCCAATTGGAGCCCGAGCCGAAGTATCTCTCTCCATTCCAAAGGCATTTGCGATTCAACTTCCAATAACACGGGATCACCGAATCGCCTGAGCCGAAGGGTTTGTTCGACCGCGCTGATCAAGTCGGCGGCTTCCAACTCACGGATCTCAATATCTGCATCTCGAATGACGCGGAAGCGGAAGGAATCGACAACCTCAACTCCAGGAAAGAGAAGCCGAAGGTGATTTTGAATCAAGTCTTCTAGCCAGATGAACTCTCCCCGTTGTCCAGGTACTGAGATCAACCGTGAGATCACATCTGGCACCTTCACACGGGCGACGCGAGTTTCTTCGCTATCTTTAAGAATAACCGCAAGGTTTAAACTGCGATTGCTGAGGAACGGAAACTTTTCCGTTGGATGGATCAGGATCGGGGTCAAAAGAGGGAAGACCGTCGTTCGAAATCGCTCCGCGAGCTTGACTTGTTCTTGTTCGCTCAGTTCCTCCACTTTGCGCAGATGGATGCGACTACGCGTAAGTGCGGGCACAAGCTTGCGCATCCAGAGATCTGCGGCCTCCTGTCTCTGCTTCGACGTAAAAGAGGTGATCAGTGCGATTTGCTCTTCTGGAGTCAGTCCGTCTGGCGTTTCCTCGGTGATGCCTTGCTCAACTTGCTCAAATAGCCCTGAGACTCGCACCATAAAGAACTCGTCGAGATTCGATTCAAAGATTGCGAGAAACTTCACTCGCTCAAGAAGTGGCTGGCGGACATTTGCGGCTTCCGCCAGCACCCTTTCATTGAACTTGATCCAACTTAGCTCACGATTGAGATATCTCGGGTGATGCAGCGGCGATTCCGAAGCCTTCATCCCCCGTTCTTCTCCATCATCTCCACCACTGCTCCCTCGCGGACTCCGTACATACTGATATCCATCGAGTTGAGACCAAGGTGCTGGAGCATCATCCTGTAGAGGACGGCTGCGGGCAAAAGGGTTTCGGCTCGATGCGGTTTGACTCGATACCTTGCTCCGATTTGGGAAATGTTAAGGCGCTGGGTATCCCACTGGAGATACTCCAGTTCCCGCACTTGGATGGTGCGATCACCGTCAGGGTGTAGGGCTCGCCAGATTCCTCGCGCGACCCCACCGCTTGCTACCATCCGATAAGGCGGAAGTTTCGGTAGCGCCTTAAGCTGGGCGGCGATATATTCCTCGAGCTTTTCGACCGCCGGTGGGCTCGCGGGATACGAGATGGCTGACTCTACAAGGAGTACCCCTGTTCCTAGTCTCAAGCTATGGCTGGGCAGTTGGTTTTTGCCATCCCAAGCGATTAACTGGACACTGCCGCCTCCTGTTTCGGCCATGAGAATTGGTTCTTCTCGACCGATGTCATGAAGAACTCCAAGCAATCCAAGCCTAGCTTCCTGTTCCGGCGAAATCAAATCGACGTTCAAGTTTAGTTCGAGACGAATCTGCTTCAGCAACTCTTCGTGGTTGTCCGCGCGCCGCATCGCTTCGGTGGCGAAAACGTAGAGTGGCTCGGAATCGAGTTTCCGCGTCGTAACCATGAACTCGGCAAGTGTCGTGATTAGCTCGTCGGCGAGGTCGGCGGGAATCGTTCCCGTCCGGCTAACAACTTCGCCTAGCGATAGCCATTCGGAGTCGTTCACGATGCGTCGAAATCGCTTCTTGCTCGCCAGGGCCACCAGAAGGTGGGCGGTGTTGCTGCCAATGTCGGCGGCGGCGAGAATCCGGGCCATGCGTCGCATTCAGTCTAGCAGAGGCCCGGTACTCTCGGTAGGTGAGTGAACTCCTCCAACGGGCTTTTGCTTTTTCCGTCGAACGCCACCGAGGCGTGTTTCGAGATGGCGAAATGGCACTGCCATATGGGTGTCATCCGGCAGACGTAGCACGGATCCTGCGTGTATACGGCGGAGTGAAAGATGAGGTAGTTCTGGCCGCATCGTTTCTGCATGACACGGTGGAGGATACGGACACTACCTTGGAAGAAATCGAATCGGAGTTCGGCCCAAAGGTGGCGTCCATCGTCAAACAAGTAACGCGCATCGAACCGGCACCCGAAGAGTTGCAAGGGATGAGTTCCGATGAATCCTTCTGGTACCGAAACGAATTGTTCATGAAGGAGATTGACGAGATGGGGCCAGAGGCACAACAGATCAAGTTGGCCGACCGGCTTTCGAATCTAGAGGAGTGTCGCTATACCCGGTCAGCCCAAAAACTATCGCGTTATAACCGGCAGACCGCCATGATTTTGGACCACATTCCTGAGGCAGTAAATCCGAAGCTTCACCGAAAACTCACCAAACTACACAATAAGGTGTGGTCGCAACTAGCAAACGACTAAACCTTACTGGCTTCTTTTCGGAATTGCTCAGTGTATGCAAGACAACAAGCCCGGACCCGAGCTCTGACTCGATTGATGTAAGCGGCCCGCTCGGTGACCGAAACTGCTCCCCGGGCGTCAAGAACGTTAAACACGTGTCCGCACTTCAGCGCAAGTTCGAATGCAGGATATACGAGTGCTTGGGCGATCGGACATTCAGGATCCTTTCCTTCGCGTACGAACTCTCCTTCCGGCTCACGAGTGGTGAGAATCTGCTGGGTTCGATCCCAGAATACAGGGGTTTCGATGACACGTTTGCTTTCTGATTCGTACGTTTCAAAAAGCGTCTTCAGCATATCTACACTTGCAACTTCGAAATTGAAAACGCAGTTTTGCATCTCTTGTTCAAAGTCCACATCTTTATAAGAAAGCGTGTCATTCCACATCAAGCCATCCCAGAACGAGTTCTGGTTGTTGAGC
>JAHBTC010000037.1 GCA_019638835.1 Fimbriimonadaceae bacterium | reverse complement strand
GGATCGGACGGTTCCGATTGGCACGTCCATGGTCTCCGCAATCTCTTCGTAACTGAGTTGCTCCATCTCTCGCAGGACAAGGGTCAGGCGGAGATCGGGAGAGAGATGCTGCAGGAGACTGGAAACGAGAACTTTCGTTTCGACCGCCGAGCCCGCACTGTTGACGGGTGTATCGACCGTGCCGGTTTCGGTTCGGCGAGACCGTAAACGATCCATGCATAGCCGAACGCAAATGCGATAAAGGAATCCGGCAAAGGCAAGGTCATCTCGAAGACGGTGGATTTCGCGGAATGCCTTGAGAAATGTCTCCTGTACTACATCTTCTGCTTCGTGCGGATCGCGCAAGGAGTTTGCCGCGATGCGAACCAGTCTCTTTCGGTGCCGCGCAATCAGGACGCGAAGTGCCGAATCATCCCCTTGCCTGCATCGGGCAACGTAATGGGCTTCTTCGGCTCGGGCTTCTGCCCCCGTTGTCGCGGAAATGAAAGGTGGCATAGACTGCTTCTTAGACGGAGTCTACACCCCCTTTTGTTCAAATGTAAAGGTCAGCGAACTGAAAACGGATGTCAAGAACCGTTTTCGCGAGGCAATGTGACCCAAGCAACAGCGTCATTTCGTGGTCTCTGACGTCTGAGTTTGCGGGAGTAGACTCCCACTTTCCCGCCATGTTGTTGCCTGCTCCTCCCCCGGTCGTTCCCGCAGGCGCACCCGTGACCACCCAAATGCAGCAATGGCGGCGGGATGGAGCAGTGATCCACTACACCACGGCCATCATCGAAATGGTTCCCGTAGAGGGTGGCTCACCTGAGCCGCGCATTATCTTTGAGGGCGAGGTCACGGTTGAAGCGGGTCCGGTTGTCGTTCATGCCAACCGCGTTGTCGTCGACGAATCTAGAGGTATCGCCAGTGCCGAAGGAGAAGTCCGACTCACCGATCCGGACGCGGAGATTGAAGCGGATAAGATGGAATTGGACTATCGCAACCAGATAGGGTCTGCCAACAATGCTCGGCTCCGCGCAGCCACCGTGACGATCTCTGCAGAAACAATCGAGTTCTCACCGGGGGTGCAAATCGCAAGGAACGCAAGTTTCTATCTCGCTCGACACTCGCGTCCGCCCGTTTTCTTCACGGCGAAAACGATCACTGTACGGGGCGGCGAAGTCGTGACGGCCGACGGGATTTCGCTCAATGCTTATGGTTTGCGATTGGGCCCGTATCCTCGCGTTTCGTTCCGACTCGACAATCGAGAAGAGTCGATCAAGTTGCCTGAGATTGACTTTGACCAAGGCAAGTTCGGTCTTGCATGGTCTGGCGCATTCCTTATTAGCCAGCGGGGTCTTTTTAGTTTCAATGCCGTCGCAAGACCAGGGGAAACAACGCGAAGTAATGCACGGATAGATTTCGATCTCTCAAGTAGCGGTCACGGTCAGTTCGGGCGAAGAAGTCCGTTAGGTGAAAGAGCCGACAGCGGTTACTTCAATCAAATCACCGTCCGGACGCCGGAGGAAGAGGAGAGCGCCTTTACAACAGAGCGATTCACGATCGGCGTTGGCACGAGTTTCAATGAACCGACCGTCGGTCGACCATTCGACGAGAACAGAGTTTCCCGTCCATGGTTCATCGAGGCTTATCGCCACCAACAAGTTGGTGCGCTCTCGACAAGACTTTCATTAGCTATTGAACAGATTCGGCCAAGACCGACCGCATCCTCTGTCGAACGAGGAGTAGTTCAGTTCACGGCGCTTGCTCCCCGCTTCGACTTCGGGGGAGTCGAATCACAAATACGCGCTGACTTATTCGGGATTACGGGTGGCGAATCCTACGGATGGGCTCGATTTGAGGCGGGGTTGTTTGCCCGTCCATTCGACGGAATCACGATGGGGGTCGCCAAGGTTTTTTCAACCACGACGGGCACGCCAGACTTTTCATTTGACGGACTTTATAGTCGGGACGCTTGGCACTTTCGCGCCGATTACGATCGAGGGCCGTACACCCTCCGATATCTCGCCAAGTACGACGAGAGGCTTGGAGGGTGGTACGACCAAGAGTACGAGTTTGCCTTAGTCGCCGATGTGTTTGAACCGTTCATTCAGTACCGGAGATTTCCCGGCATTTTTCAGTTCGGTGTTCGGCTCAGGCTAAACGAGTTCCGCGATGTCTTACGACGCCGCACTGCTGAAGCCGGTTCTTAAGCGACTTTGCGCAGTTCGAGCGCGGTCACTTCAGCAACGCGATCTAAGCGAAAGTCGCCAAGATCTGTGATCAGACAAGGGCCCTTCAAAGGCACGAAGTTCACGTCGAAGATTTCGGCGAGGGTAATTCGCTCGGGTTGACCTGGTTCCAGGTAAGTGACATGGACGAATTGTCCGATGAACTTGGTTGCGTCGGTAACCAACATGTCTGTCTCGGGGACGAAAACGCAGTCTGCGATGGGTACCGCATGCGCCTTCGGTCCGTATCTGCCCTGTTCCACATTCTTTCCCACCCCCGCCCCGCATTCCGATCAGTAAAATCAATCTGTCCCCATGCGGTATGTCCTTGACGCCAACTTTTTGCGTGACTACTCAAAGTCGTCACAGTTGGAGTGGATGCTCCCCAACGGCACCGGCGGGTTTGCGATGGGGACCGTCGCCGGCTCGGCCACCCGCCGATACCACGGCTACCTTGTGGCGGCCGTCAAGCCGCCGACGGACCGCATGGTTCTCTTACCAACCATCGAGTCATTTGCTTCGGCAGGTGGCCAGTCGTTTGGCTTGAGCACAAACGAGTACGTAGGCACCGTGCACCCTCAAGGATTTCAGTATCTGGAGTCGTTCGCTCAAGGCGGCAACTTTGTCGAGTGGATACACGCCGTGGGGGGAGGAAAGCTTAGACGCCGGCTCGCGATTCATGAGGGTGAAGAAGCGACAACGATCGCATACACAAATGTGGGTTCTACGCCCCTACAACTCACCCTTCGACCCTTGGTCTGCCACAAGCCGTATCACGAGAATTTCCGGGTGATGGACTTCTACCCCGAGTTCATCGTGTTTCCGGATGAACGAACGGTCATCTCCCATCAGGGGGTCACCCTATCCATTGAGCATCCAGGGGCAATCCGCACCCCAACCACAGGCTGGTACTACCGATTCGAGCGCAAGCGCGAATCGGAACGAGGTCTTGATCCCATTGATGACTTGTTCTGCCCCTGTGAACTGCGTTATGTACTCGGCCCCGGGGAAGAGGCAGTACTCGTTGCGGCGACAACGGAAGGTGTTCGCCCCATTTCGATGGTTGAGGAACCTCCGACGACCGGCATCGTCGCCAGCCTCGAAAGGTCTGCCCGAGAGTTTCTCGTCGAGACACCAGAGCGCACAACCATCATTGCGGGCTATCCGTGGTTCACTGACTGGGGCCGGGATACTATGATTTCCCTTCCAGGTATCTGCCTATGCACGGGTCGGATTGAGCAAGCAAGGGCGATTCTTCGAGCCTACGCCAGCCAGATGGAGCACGGATTGCTTCCAAATCGATTCGTTCACGCAGATGAGGCACCCGAGTACAACACGGCGGACGCCACTCTTTGGTTTGCCAACGCCATTTACAAAACGCTTATTGCGGAGTGGGAGGAAGGGTTTGCCCAGGAAGCATTGGTCTGGTTGAAGGAGGCATTGGAATGGCACCTCAAGGGCACCCTCTACGGCATCCGAGTGGACCCCGCTGATGGGCTCCTTACGCAAGGCGCGCCGGGGGTACAGCTGACTTGGATGGATGCGAAAGTGGGCGACTGGGTGGTCACTCCTCGTCACGGAAAACCGATCGAAGTCAATGGGTTGTGGATTAATCTTTTGCGGGTCGGTGAATGGCTTGCCAACCGACTCGGTGAAGACGGTTCTGCCTTCTCAAGCACGGCAGAAAAGGCAGAACTCCACTTCGAAGCCAAGTTCTGGCATCCGGTGCTCGGACACTATCTCGATACGGTCGATCCAGCCGACGCGAGTCTTCGTCCCAATCAAATCATCGCGATGGGTTTGCCGTTCTCTCCGATCAAGGGTGAAAACGGAGTTACCGCCCTTTCTAAGGCGAAGAACGCCTTGCTGACCAGACATGGGTTGCGAACTCTCGCTCCCACTGAGTCCGGGTATAGGGGCCGCTATGAAGGACCGCTGAGCGAACGGGATGCGTCTTACCACCAGGGTACTTCTTGGCCCTGGTTGCTTGGCTCACTCGCATCGGCCATTGTTCGTCTCACAGGAGACAAGTCTGCCGCCCAAAAGATCCTTGATGATGCGGGTGGCTGGCTCGCGGAGTATGGACTGGGTGGGATTGCCGAAGTCTATGATGGAGACGAACCTCAGTTTCCCGGTGGATGCCCCTGGCAAGCGTGGAGTATTGCCGAAGTGCTGCGGTCCTATATCGAAGATATCGGCATCGCTTCTGCGTCGAAGAACGTCTCTACCTAACCCCTCAGATAGCTATGCCTCGACCGTTTGTTCATCTCCACAACCATAGCGAATACAGCCTCTTGGATGGGGGAATTCGCATCAAGGACCTTGTCCGTCAGGTCAAGGAGTTGAACATGCCCGCCGTTGCCCTCACCGACCACGGGGTGATGTTTGGGGCCATGGAGTTTTACGACGCGTGCAGAAGTCAGGGAGTGAAGCCCATTGTCGGCATGGAGGCATACGTTGCGCCAAACGGACATCTGAGCAAGAAAGGTCGAGAAGAAGACAGCACCTATCACTTGCTCCTTCTTGCCCGGAACGCAGAAGGATATCGGAACCTTTGCAAACTCCATTCCATCGCGGCCCTCAAGGGGTTCTACTACAAACCGCGAATCGACCATGATCTACTTCGCGAATACGCACGTGGACTCATCGCGACAACGACTTGCTTGGGCAGCGAAGTCAACAAATTATTGGCCGAGGGTGACTACGAAGGTGCCCTAAATCGTGCAGCAATGTACAAAGAAATGTTCGACGAAGGTTGCTACTTCGTAGAACTGCAGGATCATGGGATCGATTTGCAGAAAAAATGTAACGAGGGATTGGTCAAAATTGCCAAAGACCTGAGGCTACCCACGATCATCACAAACGATGCGCACTTCCTCTGCGAAGGTGATAAGGATTGGCATGATATTTTATGCTGTATCGGGACGAACAAGCAGGTTTCTGAAGAGAATCGTCTCCGATTCCGAGGCGAGGAGTACATCAAGGATGGCGATGCAATGGCGGCGTTGTTCCCCGAGCACCAAGAGGCTGCCGAAAACACGCTTCAGATTGCCGAAATGATCGAACTGGAGTTGGGCAAGGTGAAGAACGCCATGCCCGAACCGGAGATGCCGGTTGGGTACGAGCCACCGAAGTATCTGCGCGAACTTGCCGAGAAAGGATTACGGGATCGCATGCCAGACGCGCCTGACGAGGCTTGGCAACGTCTCGACTTCGAATTGGGGGTGATTGGAAAAACCGATTTTGACTCCTATTTCTTGATCGTTAGGGAGTTCGCGGAGTACACGCGCAATCAAGGCATCATGTTTGGCGTCCGTGGATCGGCGGCGGGGTCACTTGTCAGTTATACGCTTGGAATCACTGACGTCAATCCGGTCGAATACGATCTTACATTCGAACGGTTTTTGAATCCCGAACGAATCTCTATGCCGGATATCGACATGGACTTCCAAGATGACCGGCGCGATGAGGTGATCAAATGGGTAACCGAAAAGTACGGCACGGACCGCGTGGCCCAGATTGTCACGTTTGGAACACTGGGCGCTAAGCAAGCCATCCGCGACGTGGCGCGAGTCATTGGCAAGGAACCGAAAGACGCCGATGCGATTTGCAAACTGCTCCCAAACAAACCCGGCCTGACTCTTGAAACAGCCCTAAAAGAACCGGTGAAAGGAGCCTCCGAAGAGGAGCGACGCGATGCCTCGGCTACGGCAGAGTTTCGGGATTTCGTCAACTCCGATCCCGAAGCCAAGAAGATCGTAGACCGGGCGCGAGAGATTGAGGGTCTTAGCCGCCATTCCGGTGTACATGCCGCCGGGGTCGTAATCTCCGGCGAACCCCTTGATGAGATCATCCCACTCTACCGAGGCACAGACCAGCAGCCGGTAACTGGCTACGAACAAAAGATCCTTGAGAAGTTGGGCCTCCTGAAGATGGACTTCCTCGGTCTGTCCAACCTCACCGTATTGGATCGAGCCCTTCAAAACATCAATGCGGTGCGTAAAGGAAAGCCTCTGACGGTTGTTGATATCCCCTTCGACGATGAAGCGACTTACGCAATGCTTGCTCGTGGAGAAACGGTGGGGGTTTTCCAACTTGAGTCTGGCGGGATGAGGCGCAACATCATGGCGCTCAAGCCGCAATCTGTCCGGGAGCTTGCGGCCATGGTTGCCCTGTATCGGCCTGGACCGATGGACCACATTGGTGATTTCGTTGATAGCAAGTTCGGCCGCAAGAAAGTCAAGTATCTCGACGAACGCATGAAGCCTGTTCTGGAAGAAACGTACGGCATCATCGTTTACCAAGACCAAGTGCTAAAACTCGTACAAGTTCTCGCGGGCTTCAGCCTTGGCAAAGCCGACATTCTTCGCCGCGCGATGGGGAAGAAAGACAAAGACGCGATGGCGCAGATGCAGACCGAGTTCATGGAAGGCTGCAAAGCCAACGATGTTTCGGAAGATACAGCCAACAAAGTCTGGGAGCTGTTGCAGCCATTTGCTGGCTATGCGTTCAACAAAGCTCACGCAGTATGTTATGCCATTCTTGCGTGTCAAACGGCATATCTAAAAGCGAACTATCCCGTCGAATATCTCGCGGCTCTCTTAGCGGTTTATCGGGAAAAAGAAGATAGGGTTACGGCCTTCATTGATGAGTGTCGGCGGCATCGAATTGAGGTTTCTCCGCCCGACATCAATCGGTCTGCGCTGGACTTCACTATTGAACGAGGGAAGCGGAAGCCAACGATTCGGTTTGGGTTAGGAGCAATCAAAGGCGTTGGTGCCGGACTCGTAGAGGCGATCATCACCGCTCGAAACGAAGAGCCGTTCACCCATCTCTTCGAGTTCTGCGAGAGGCTCCGACCTGCCGGACTTAATAAGGGATCGTTGGAAGCCCTGGCGAAGTCGGGTGCGTTGGATGGTCTCCACAGTCGCAAGACGGTGATGGCCCAAGTAGAAAGTGCGCTTGCGTGGGCAGATAGCCAGATCCGTCGCCGGGAGGACTCGCAGGAATCTCTCTTCGGTGAAGAGGTTACCGCCGTCTTTGATGCCCCGCCGAAACTGCCAGAAGAAACGGCGGCAACGAGAGACGAAATCCTTTCCCTCGAAAAGGAAGTGATGGGAATCTACGTCTCCGATCATCCGCTCCGAGGCTATGAAGCTGTGATCAACCGGGTGAGCACCCATTCTTGTGCCGCCATTCGTGAGCTTGAGGATGAAACGTACGTGACGATCGCCGGTGTCCTTTCCTCGGTTCGAAGTACGCCGAATCGAAGCGGAGAGAGGATGGCAAGGATTTCGATCCAGGATTTTTCGGGACAAGTAGACGGAATCGTCTTTGCCAAGGCATATGCGAAGTACACCGACATCCTTGAACGCGATCGGGTGGTGTTGCTCAAGGGTTTTGCCCGGAAGGATGACCGTAATCGCAATGCCGATTCGCAAGTAGAGCTTTCCGTCAACCACGTGGAAGTCTTGCCTCCTCCGGCGGAAGGTAATGGGTGGGATGCCGCCACGGCTGGACAGGTTTTCGTTCGGCTCGACAAGGCAAAACGCAACGCGCTCGACAGCCTTTGCGGATTGTTGCAATCTTCTCCGGGCGACTACGAGTTTGCCGTCCAAGTAAATGGTGTCATTCACGAACCGGTCCTTTCTAAGTACCGGGTGAATCCAACCGACGAGTGGCAACAGGAACTTCGCTCACTTGTCCCAGGGCTAGATGTGCAAATCGCGGACAATCCGGCCTATCTGGCGAGTACCGAATACGGGGCGGTTACATCAAACGGAACGCAAGACACGTCGGAATAGGAGTACTTCGCCACTTATGAAATCAATGACTCATCGTTTCGGGCTCGTTATTGTTGCAATCTTCATTTCCGTTTGTGCCCCCGCCCAAGATCCATTCGATGTCCACGCCTCGCAAATGGAGTTGCTGCAACTGAAGCCTGTTCAACGGGATATCGGCATTACCGAGATTCAACGTAGCAAGATGAACAAGCACGCTGACTGGTTCAACGCCGAAACAAAGAAGCTTCAGGACAAGTACGGATCACGCGAGGACCAAGGCGGGGAAGAAGCGTTCAACGCGCTTTCAGCTTTGCACGGGCAACTCAAGACGAGAATTCTGAGCGAACTGACTTCGAATCAGATTCGCCGATTACGGGAGATTTCGTTGCAAGATGCGGGGCCGGTTGCACTTTTGGACGAACAAGTAGCAACTCGCGTAGGCTTGTCAGCGGCAAACCTGCAAAAATTACGCGATGAGTTTGAAAAGTCTGGCAAGGCGGCAGCCGAGTTGGAAGAGAAAACACTCGCACCGATCTACGATAAGTACCGTGAAAAAGCGATGGCTGGTGATACCGCCGCTCAAACGGCTTTGGAGCGGGAAATCAACGCTGCGCGACAGCGGATTGCGCCAGAAATGAACCGGCTGCAGGGCGCCTTCTTACAACTGCTTGATACGACTCTTACGGATCAGAACAAGGAGGCGTATACAATGCTGCAAGGTACGCCGTTCTTGGGTTAGCAGGATAGATCAGCCTGAGCCCATTCCGGAAGACTCAGGCTGTTCGGTAGTTTAGACAGTCGCCCGTGTACGAGCTAAGACGCTCTCCAAGAACGCAGTATTCGTCGGCGTCCGCTTCAGCAACTTGATCAACTGGTCCGCCGCTTCCACCGTGTCTTTCGTGTTCGCCAAGATCCGGTGCAGTTGAACAACGGCTTCGAGTGCCTCCTTGTCGAAAAGTTTCTCTTCGTGCCGCGTGCTGCTTCGACGTACGTCGATCGCGGGCCAAACGCGACGCTCGGCTAGTTCGCGGTCAAGCATGATTTCCATGTTGCCCGTGCCTTTGAACTCTTCAAAGATCGCGTCATCCATCTTGCTTCCCGTTTCGACGAGAGCCGTTGCGATGATCGTGAGCGACCCGCCTTCTTCGATGTTGCGGGCGGCGCCGAAGAACCTTCGTGGGCGATAAAGGGCGGCGGGATCAAGACCACCGGAGAGCGTGCGCCCGCTTGGATTGATCGTGAGGTTGCTTGCGCGACTCAATCGGGTGATGGAGTCCAACAGGATAACGACGTCTCGTCCGGCTTCAACCAAACGCTTAGCCTGCTCCAAGCAAAGGTCAGTCACGCGCATGTGATTTTCGGCAGGCTCGTCAAACGTACTGGAGATCACCTGACCGTTGACATTGCGCTTCATGTCAGTGACTTCTTCCGGTCGCTCATCCACGAGCAAAACCATCAAGTGAACTTCCGGGTTGTTTGTGGCAATTGCATTGGCGATGCTCTTGACAATTGTGGTCTTACCGGCTTTGGGCTGGGCAACGATTAAGCCTCGTTGGCCAGCGCCGATTGGGGCGATCAAGTCAATGATGCGACCGATAATGTTGTCGGGAGTCGTCTCCATCTTGAGCCGCCAGTCCGGGAATAGCGGCGTCAGATTGTCGAATGAGCGGCGGTTACGGAGTTCCGGTCCTTCCGAACCCATCCCGTTTACACTCTCTACGCGGAGAAGTCCGTGGTGCTTTTCTCCTTCCCGAGGGGCTCGACAGATGCCAAAGATGGTGTCACCGGCGCGGAGTCCATGCTTCCTGACCAGTTGTTGACCGACATAGCAGTCGTCACCAGCCGGAATGTAGTTGGATCGTCGAAGGAATCCCCATCCATCGTTCATCAACTCAAGAACGCCCTTCCGATACCCGTGATCCGGGTTCGCCGTGCGTACGAGGGTTTCGATAACGTCCGTTCGATCGTCGTCTAGTGAGAGTTTGGCCTTCTTCGCGACTTTGGCAAGTTCCGCAGGCGGCAACTGGTCAAAGTGGTTGAAATCCAACTCAGGAAGGTTTTCGAGATCGGCGGTTAAATCGATATTGGGCTGCTTTTCGCGGCCACCGCCACTTCGACCGCGTCGGCCGGTGTTGTTACGTCGTGCACGGAATGTATGCTGCATTGCCTTTTGGCGTTTCGTGCCGATTGGCACGACTCCCGAGATTTCGGTAAAGGAAAGGGGTGGACAGGTGAGACTTGACCTCTGGGGAGGTTATCCGGCAGGAGTGTCGTCTCGGACCACAGCAATGTACGGAAGATTCCGGTATCGCTCTGAGTCGTCCAATCCATATCCTACCACAAACTCATTCTCAATCTCGAATCCCACGTATTCGGCCGGGACGTTGTGGCGGCGGGCCTCAGGCTTACTGAGGAGCGCCACCACCTTGAGAGATGCGGGGTTACGCATGGCAAGTAGGTCGCGCAGGTATTGGAGAGTCAGCCCCGTATCAATGATGTCCTCCACCAGGATCACGTGCCGTCCTTGAATGTCGATGTCGTGATCCTTTCGGAAGCGCACTACTCCCGTGGATTGCTGCCCGTGATAACTCGCGATCTGCACATAATCTACTTCTAGGTCCAGGTTCACCGCCCGTGCGAGATCGGCAATAAACGGGATGCACCCCTTCAGTACGCCGAGAAAGACAGGCCGTTCTCCAGCATAGTCAGCGGTCACCTGAATGCCGAGTTCACGGATGCGCGATTGGATCTGGTCTTCGGTCAGGAGGACGTTCAAGGACGGCACTTCGAGATTCTAACCGTTTGCACTGAAGATGCCACCTAGCCGGGGACCATCGTGCGAGATAAACTAGACCAATGAACAAGGCGTCGTCCCAAGTCCGTTACGGCGAGGTCGAGCGCGAGACCAAGGAAACCAAGGTCAGCGTCGTCCTCGACTTAGACGGCGGGCAGAGCCGGGGAATAGAAACGGGAATAGGGTTTCTTGACCACATGCTGGAACTGTTCGCGTTTCACGGGCTCTTCAGTTTAGGCGTGAAGGCCGAAGGCGATCGTCACATTGACGATCACCACACGGTTGAGGACGTGGGCATCGCCATGGGACAGGCGATGCGCGAGGCCCTGAAGGACGCTCATGGAATCGTTCGGTACGGCGACACATTCACGCCGATGGATGAAGCACTTGTCCAGATCGCACTGGATATCTCGGGGCGAGGGGTGCTTGTCTACGATTGTCCATTTCAACGTGAGTTTCTGGGCGTGATGGCAACCGAAAACGTGCGGGAATTCCTGCGGGCCTTTGCGAGCCACGCCGGTATGACGTTGCATGTGCGCCGGATTGCGGGTGAGAACGATCACCACGTCGCCGAGGCAATTTTCAAAGGTCTCGGTAGGTCGCTCTACTGCGCAACCCGCTACGTTGATCGGCAAGGGCCACCGTCCACAAAAGGGACGCTGGATTGATCCTCTTCCCCGCGATTGATCTCCTTGGAGGTAAGTGCGTACGATTGCGCCAAGGAGCGTACGATCAGGTCACAGAGTACGGCGATGATCCTGTTGCGGTCGCAAAGACATTTGCAGACCAAGGCGCAGAATGGATTCATATGGTGGACCTGGAGGGGGCGCGAAGTGGGGAACCCGCGCACCTTGAAGTGCTCTCTCGTGTTGCCAACGAGTTATCCATTCCCATTCAATATGGCGGGGGACTGCGGTCAGCAGGGTCCGTTGGTCGCGCACTTGATGCCGGGGCAACAAGAGCAATCGTCGGTACCAAGTTGACCGGAGACCCTAGAGTCGCCACGCAACTCTTCGCGGAGTTCGGAGAACGGCTGGTTGCGGGGATTGATGCAAGAAACGGCGAGGTCGCGATCCACGGCTGGACTGCCGGGAGCGGACGGCCCGTGATCCAATTTGTACGAGAGATGGTGTCCGTCGGCTGTCGGCGCGTCATCTATACGGATATCGGACGCGACGGAGAACTCGCGGGGCCGGACATAGACGGGACGGCCCGGCTCGTTCAGGAATCGAAAGTCGCAGTGGTCGCAAGCGGAGGCGTCGCCTCTCTCAATGACCTGGTATCGCTCAAGGGGGCAGGCGTTGAAGGTGTGATAATAGGGAAGGCACTCTACGAATCGAGGTTTACATTAGTGGAAGCACTCAATTGGGTGCAACCTGACCGCTCGTAGGTTCCGTAAGGATTGAAGTCATGGAAGAAATGATCCCCATTGTCGCCATCGTCTTTACGTTTGGCATTCCGATCGTGGCGATTCTCACCCATCACCAGCGGAAGATGGCTGAGCTTATCCATGGCAAGCAAGGCACGAACGATGAAGCGATTCGTCAGGAACTCGGTCGGCTCGCTCACGAGAATCAAGAACTGAAGCGGCGGCTGAGCGGACTTGAAGATGCGGTGATCCATACGCCTGTCGTACGAAGCAGCGAAGAGGTTCTTCGAGGTTGATCAATTTGCTCGCCTTCAATCGGTTCATGGACAATGTCTTGCCGATCATTTCGGTCGTCCTCGTCTTTGGAATTCCGATCATCGCAATCCTCACCGCGCACCAACGTAAGATGGCAGAACTCATCCATCAGCGAAATTCTGGCGTGGACCAGAATTTGGCGAATGAGTTGCTGGCGATGCGCCGTGAAATGAGCGAGATGCGCGATCGTTTGAATGCTTTGACGGTCGCATCCGACCGTGTCCAGTTGCCGCCGCTTTCCGCAACTGCCTCGCCCGAAATCAGCCGAGAAGAAGCCGAACAACGGCTTCAATAGATAGGTTTGAAGAGGTCATTTGGGCCCTTTGGCGCGATCCTCTAAAGATTTGTGGGGATGAGTTCCCTAAATTCGGCGTGACCGAGGTCTCTCCGGTATTCTCATCGGTTCCGGAGTCTGGATGCGAGTGTACCACCCTGCCTCCAAGCGAATCGGCCGATCGCTTGAGGTCCCCAATCTTATTGAACTCCAACTGAATAGTTACCGATGGTTCCTGGATACAGGATTGCCGGAATTGTTCAAGACTTTTAGTCCGATCTGGGACTTTACCCAATCGAACTATCTAGAGTTCGTCAGTTTTACCCTAGGCGAACCGAAGTATGCGATCAGCGAATGTCGCGACCGCGACATGACGTTCGAGGCACCGATCAAGGCAATTGTAGCGTTCGGTGGCCGAGATCGAGAGCGAATCGAATCTGAGGTTTACCTGGGCGATCTTCCGTTGATGACGGATGACGGCACGTTCATCATCAATGGCCGTGAGCGCGTGATCGTCAGCCAGTTGAGCCGATCTCCTGGCCTGTACTTTGAGGAAGGCGTCGACACGTCGATGCAGATGATCGTCCGCGCCCGCATTATCCCAATGGAGGGCCCGTGGCTCGAAGTTGAGAACGATGTCACTGGCGTCGTCACCACCCAGATTTCGCAGTCCAAGAAGCTACCAATCACGCAGGTGATCAAGGCGCTCCATGGATTCAAACAAGGCCGCGATATTCAGCAAGCCGCAGTTGGCGATTCATATCTGAAGAAGCTAACGGAGCCGCTTGTCGATGAGGACACGGGCGAAGTCATCCTCGAAAAAGGAACCATTCTGACCAAAGCGGTTTTGGATGGTCTGTCTGACGATCAGAAGAAACTGGTTGGGAGCGTGGAAACCCCGCTTGGCAGCAACAACGACATGTTGTGGGCTTTCGGCGAAGAGCAGTTCTTTGAGAAACCGACGGCGGAGCAATTGGAAGGCAAGCGGTCGGTCAACGAAATCAAGGAAGGCAAAAAGGTTATCGTCGCGGCCCTTGGGCGTATCGAGCCCGAAACGGCCGTCAAGCTTGAAAGCATGGAGCTCGAGTCCATCCACGTACTCGAGGTTCCAGAGTTAGTTGAAGCGACGCTTGCAGCGGACAAGACCCAGACAACCCGCGAAGCCATTCTTGACATCTATAAGCGGATGCGCCCAGGCGAAGCCGCCACGGATGAAGCCGCGCAGGGGTTGGTATTCAGCCTCTTCTTCGATCCTCGTCGCTACGATCTAGCGCGCGTTGGACGACGGCACTTGAACCAACGACTTGGTTTGAATGTTCCGCTCGATATCCGAAACTTGACTTCGGATGACTTGACCGGTGCCATCAAGACGATGGGGCCGTTCCTCGCGAAGGAAGCGGACCACGACGACATTGACGACCTCCGCAACAAGCGTGTGCGCTCGGTTGGTGAGTTGCTTCAGGCGCAGCTTCGTTTAGGCTTCGTGCGCATGGAGAAGGTTGCTCGTGAGCGAATGACAAGTGCTGACCAAGAGAACTTGCTCCCAAGCATTATTCTTTCGGTTAAGCCTGTTAGCGCAAGCATCAAGTCATTCTTTAGCAGCAACCAGTTGAGCACGTTCATGGACCAGACAAATCCATTGAGCGAACTCACGAACAAGCGACGTCTTTCGAGCCTTGGCCCCGGCGGTCTGCAGCGCACGAGCGCGAAACTTGAAGTTCGCGACGTACATCGTTCGCACTACGGACGAATCTGCCCGATTGAAACCCCAGAAGGTCCGAACATCGGTTTGATTAGCCAGTTGACCACTCACGGTCGCGTAGACGAGTTCGGCTTCCTCATGACGCCTTATCGCCGCGTTACCGATGGCGTCGTCACGGATGAAGTCGTTTACTTGACAGCTAACGAGGACTTCACGGCGCGCGTCGCTCCGGCGGACACGAAAGTGGATGAGAACAAGCGAATCATTGATGACCTTGTTGCGGTCCGCTGCCCCGGTGGTGACAAGCAGTTTGGTGGAGCCCAATATCCGACCGTTCCGCGCAATCGCGTGGACCTCATGGACGTCTCCCCTGTCCAAATCATTTCTGTCGCTACTTCGCTCATCCCGTTCCTTGAGAACGATGACGCGAACCGCGCATTGATGGGCGCAAACATGCAACGTCAGGCTGTGCCCTGCCTTCGCAGCGATGCTCCGATTGTCGGAACGGGTCATGAAGCCCGGGCGGCGATTGATTCTGGCGCTTCGGTTCGCGCTCGACGTGACGGTGAGGTCACTTACGTGACGAGCGAAGAGATCCGCATCACCGCCGAAGACGGAACGGAAGACACGTACAAGTTGATGCACTTGTTCCAGAGCAACAAGAGCACCTGCTTTACGCACCGACCGATTGTCTTCCCCGGTCAGCGGGTCTTGAAGGGTGACCCCCTTGCCGATGGCGCTTGCTGCGACGATGGCCGTCTGGCTCTTGGTCAGAACGTGGTTGTTTGCTTCATGCCTTGGCAGGGCTACAACTACGAAGACGCCATTCTTCTCTCTGAGCGGTTAGTCAAGCATGACGTGTACTCCTCCATTCACATTGAGCGACACGAGACAGAAGCGGTTGATACCAAGCTTGGCCCCGAAGAAATCACGCGCGACATCCCCAATGTCGGCGAGGATGCACTCCGTGACCTTGACGAGAACGGAATCATCCGTGTAGGCGCTGAAGTTCGACCGGAAGATATTCTTGTCGGAAAGGTCGCGCCGAAGGGTCAAACTGAGATGACGGCCGAAGAGCGCTTGATCATCGCGATCTTTGGTAAGAAGGCCGAAGAAACCCGCGACGTCTCGCTTCGATTGCCGCACGGTGAAAAGGGGACCGTTGTTGATGTCAAGGTGTTCAGCCGGTTCAAGTATTTGAGCCCGAGCATCAACTACATCTATAAGGAATCGAAGAAGCGCGAGCGATTGATCTGCGACCGGACGGAGGAGCCCCTGCTTCAGATCCCGGGCGATGAGTTGCCGGCAGGCACGAACATGAGTGTTCAAGTCCATACGGCGACGAAGCGCAAGATCATGGTCGGCGACAAGATGGCCGGACGCCACGGTAATAAGGGTGTCATTAGCCGCATTTTGCCGGTCGAAGACATGCCGATGATGCAAGACGGAACTCCCGTTGACATCATTCTCAACCCGCTTGGTGTTCCGAGCCGAATGAATATCGGGCAAATCCTGGAAACGCACCTTGGCTTGGTAGGCAAGTACACGGGAGTGCGCTACGAGTGCCCTGCGTTCGAAGGCGCAACCGACGAAGAAATCGCGAAGGAAGTTGCCCGGCTTGCCGAGCACCTTCGGGTGAAAGTACTTCGAGGCTATGCGGCTAGCGAACTCCAACTGCCGGTGCGACTCGACGCTCGCATGACACTTGATGAGATGTTCACCGCGATTGAGAAATCGCTCCACGATCTTGATCAGGACAACTTGGAGCGCGTGTCACGAATCGTTGCGGCTCCTTCCACGAAGAGCGTGGAAGAGTTAATGGACGTTGATCCAGACTTCTTCGAACCCGAGGAAGTCGCCCCGTCAGGCAAGGCTTACAAGGCTGATGCTTCGGTTTACGCCGGGATCATTGAGAACATCAAAGAGAACGTGTTCGTTCGTGCGGGCCTTGATCCGGTAACGAGCAAGTCGTACGTCCGCGACGGTCTCACAGGCGACATGCTTCCGAATCCGGTTACGATCGGCGTGATCTATATGCTAAAGCTTGAGCACCTTGCGGATGAAAAGATCCACGCTCGCTCGATCGGTCCATACTCGCTAGTCACCCAGCAACCGCTCGGTGGTAAGGCGCAGTTTGGTGGCCAGCGATTTGGTGAAATGGAAGTCTGGGCATTGGAAGCGTACGGCGCGGCCTACACTCTGCAGGAACTCTTGACCATCAAGTCGGACGATGTCACCGGGCGTGTCAAAGCGTACGAAAGCATCGTGCGGGGCGAAACGATCACCGAGCCGGGCGTTCCCGAGTCGTTCAAGATTCTTGTCAACGAACTTCGGTCGCTTTGTCTCAAGGTGACTGTCGAAGACAAGCAGAACAAGGAACTGTCTCTCAAGGATTTGGACCAGTTGAGTGGTGGCGACGACGCCCGGCTTGCTCGATCGGTCGGATTCTTCAACTAATCATTTCGAAGTCGAGGTGCGGTGCCACCTCGACTTCGCAAAACTCGACCGGACGCGGTCATGGCACCAAAAAGAACCAGCATGGCGGACAGCAACCTCTTCGACAAAATACGCATCGGCATTGCCAGCCCGGAAGATATCCGGTCTTGGTCGCACGGTGAAGTCAAGAAGCCAGAAACAATCAACTACCGCACCTTCAAACCGGAGCGGGACGGCTTGTTCTGTCAAAAGATCTTCGGACCAGTCAAGGACTGGGAATGCGATTGCGGTCGTTACAAGAAGATCAAGTACGCGGGCATCATTTGCGAGCGATGTGGCGTTGAGGTCACTCGAAGTAAGGTTCGCCGCGAGCGAATGGCGCATATTGACCTTTCGGCTCCGGTTTGCCACATTTGGTACCTCAAGGGGGTTCCGTCTCCGCTCAGTTTGATCCTGGACATCTCTCCCAAGCAGTTGGAGAAGGTGGTCTACTTCGGCTCCTTCATTATCATTGATCTTGAACTCGACAAGATCACGGAGATGATGCCGAAAATCCTCGACTCGATTGAGGAAGAGAAGAAATCCATCCAGCAGGAAATGCGTGACCTTGAGTTTGACTCGCTGGGCCACCTTTCGAGCGAACTCATCAACAACCCGGACGAGTATTTCGACGAATCGTATGTCCGCGAGCGGATGAAGGCGAACTTCGACCGAATCCGGGCGGAGTACCGAGATGCGGATGAGCGACTGCGAGATTTGGATATCGCGGGCGAACTCATTGGTCGGTTGGAACTGAACCAACTGATTGAGGAGGATAAGTGGCGCGCTATCAGCAAGATGTTGGACCTTGTGGGGCGACGGCTTCGCATGGACCTTGACAACGTAGTTCGCGCCAACATTGGTGCCGACGCGATGAAGGAGCTTCTTCGACGGGTGGACTTAGATCGATTGGTCAAGGATCTGCGCAAGGAGATTCGCGAGACGACGACCGCACGGCGTGCGCGAGCCATCAAGCGACTTGAGTTGGTTGAGTCGCTCCAGATGAGCCGCAGCCGACCCGATTGGATGATCCTGGACGTACTTCCGGTGATCCCACCGGAGTTGCGCCCGATGGTCCAGTTGGACGGTGGCCGGTTCGCCACATCCGACCTCAACGACCTGTATCGTCGCATCATCAACCGGAATAACCGGTTGCGCAAGATTATCGAGATTCAGGCGCCCGAAAGCATCATCAACCACGAACGACGCCTGCTTCAAGAAGCGGTGGACGCGCTGATTGATAACGGTCGGCGATCCCGACCCGTTGTGGGAAGCAACCAGCGACCGCTCAAGTCCCTCAGCGACATGTTGAAGGGTAAAGAAGGTCGATTCCGAAAGAACTTGCTCGGAAAGCGCGTTGACTACTCCGGACGCTCCGTCATCGTTGTTGGCCCACACCTGAAGTTGCACCAATGCGGTCTTCCGAAGGAAATGGCGCTTGAATTGTTCAAGCCATTCGTGATGAAGACCCTTGTTGAGCGCAAGATCACGCAAAACATCAAGACGGCGAAGCGACTAATCGAACGAATGCATCCCGCCGTTTGGGATGGATTGGAAGAGGTGATCAAGGAGCATCCGGTGCTTCTCAACCGTGCTCCAACGCTGCACCGCCTGGGAATTCTCGCCTTTGAGCCGATCTTGGTTGAAGGCAAGGCAATCCAGTTGCACCCGCTAGTTTGTCACGCGTACAACGCCGACTTTGACGGCGACCAGATGGCTGTGCACGTGCCTCTTAGCCTACAAGCGCAATCGGAAGCGCGTGTTCTCATGCTGAGCACGCAGAACATGTTCTCACCGGCAGACGGTAGTCCCGTCAATTCGCCGATCCAAGACATTGTCCTTGGTTCGTTCGCCTTGACGTACACGAACAAGGAAACGGCCGAGGCATTGGAAGCGGCGGAGAAGGCTCACGCGGACAATCCGGAAAAGAACCCGATGCCGCAAACCTTTGGTAGCCCCGAGGAAGTCATCCGACTTCTCGAACACATGGGTGAAGGGCGCCTGCAACTCAACCAAGTTGTTCGTGTTCGCGTTCAGCGACCGTTGTACCGACCGGATGCAGAGATTGACTACCGTGACTGGCAGACCGGGATTGAGTACAAGACCGTCACCGATACCAACGAGTTCGGTGATGAGATTCAGCGTTTCGAACCCCTAGAGCAGGAGTTCGAGACGATGATCGTCAAGACGACTCCGGGGCGGTTGATCTTCAACGAGGTCTTGCCGTATCCGATGAAGTACGGAGACGAATGGTTGAACATGGAGCTGACGAAGAAGAATCTTCGAAAGGTCATCATGTCCTGCCACTCGTTCGTAGGTGACGAAGGAACGATTCAACTCCTCGACGACATCAAGACGCTCGGATTCCGATGGGCAACCAAGTACGGAATCAGCATCGCCTCCACCGACATGCGTCCGCCTGCGATGCGCGACGAGATGCTCGGAGAAGCGGAAGAGAAGGCTAACCGGGTTCTGGAGCAATTCCGGCGCGGTATGACATCCTTCCGCGAAATGCAGGACAGCCTCGTCAAGTTGTGGACAGAAACGTACGACCACATCGGTCAAGCGATTGTCGACTCAATGACGCAGGACAACCCACTTTCGATCATTACGGTCTCGGGTGCTCGTGGTTCGATCAAGCAGTTGGCTCAGTTGAGCGGAATGCGTGGATTGATGTTCAACCAGTTCAACGAAGTTATCTACGAACTGCCAGTCAAGAACTCGTTCCAAAAGGGACTGTCCATGTTGGAGTTCTTCGTAACGACGCACGGTGCCCGAAAGGGACTTGCGGATACGGCTCTCCGAACAGCGGACGCGGGTTACTTGACCCGCCGTCTCGTGGACGTTGCGCAAGACGTGATTGTTCGCGCTGAAGACTGCGGTACCACCGACGGTCTCCTCGTGACGCGACTCATCATGGACGGGAAGACGATTGAGGGAATCGGCGACCGCGCCAAGACCCGTATGTCGCAAGACACGATCATTGACCCGGCGACAGGCGACGTCCTTGTTACCGTCGAAACAATGATTGATGAACCGTTGGCGAAGCGGCTAAATGAAATTGAAGAGCAGTACGCAACCGATCTCAGCGACGCCCTTGGAGACGAGGAAGCAGTCGCTAAGGTCCGTGAACGGTATGAGTCTTACGGATTCACCACCGATGATCACAATCGACTCGGTATGCGTGTACGGTCCGCAATCACCTGCGAACTGAACTACGGAATCTGCTCCAAGTGCTACGGTCTCGACCTTGCCGCACATGCGGTTGTGGAGGATGGGGTGGCGGTTGGAATCATCGCCGCACAATCCATTGGTGAGCCGGGTACGCAGTTGACGATGCGTACCTTCCACACAGGTGGTGTTGCCGGATCCAAGACGATCGCTCGTACCAATCAGTACAAGACCGGTAAGTTCATCCGCCAGTTCCAAGAGGACTTCCAAGCGGCGACCAACACGGATACCGACTCGTTCGATCCCGGCAAGTTGCTTGAGTCACAGGAAGGTGCCGTCAAGCAGTTCTTCTCACGCGGCATCATGACGATGTCAGAGGAAGAGCGGGCCGCGAAGCGAACCACCAAGGCGAGCGAAAAGGCGGCCGAACGACTCGACAGCGAATCTCGCAAACTGTGGGAGCGAAGCCGAAAGACATTCTTCTACTCGTGGACGGGTGAATCAAGCGGTATTGTCCGCGTCGAAGAGATCTTCGAAGCGCGCAAGCAACCGCGCGGTAAGGCAATCATCTGCCCGGTAACGGGAACTGTGGTTGACATCATCCGCTCCAGTTACGGACGATGGATTGTCGTTGAGGCTTCAGTACCGGTGACCGGCCCCGTCAAGCAAGCGTACATCGCAGAAGAGCAGGATTGGGATCTCAAGAAGAACAAGAAGGGAGAGGAGGAAGACACCTTCCACACCTCACTGGAGCGCCTCATTGGCCAGAAACTGACCACGCAGGCTCTGCAAGTTCTGCGACGCCACGAGATTGACAAAGTGCGCGTTTATCTGCCCATTTTGGTTCCGCCGCTTGGAAACTTGCCGGTTGAGAAGGGGCAGCGCATCATCAAGGGTGACCCGCTTACAGAGGGGCCGCTCGATCCGCACGAAGTCCTCGAACTCGCCGGTCCGACGGCTGTTTACGAGTACTTCATTCAGAACCTGCAGAGCGTGTACAAAGACCAAGGCGTTGACATCCACGATAAGCACTTGGAGGTCATCATCCGCCAAATGCTTCGCAAGCGCCAGATCAAGGAGCCGGGGAACACGCCGTTCCTACCGGGACAGATCGTCGATCGCTCGTCGTTCGCACGCGAGAATGACAAGGTGCAAAAGGCCGTGGAGGCAGGACAGAAGATGCGATACACCGACCCGGTGACGGGTGAGGAAAGTGAGCGTGACCTGCGCGGTGCAACCGCAAACTGGATCCTGCTCGGTATCACGGAAGCATCCTTGGCGACCGAATCGTTCCTCTCGGCGGCTTCGTTCCAAAAGACGACCCGCGTTCTGACGGATGCGGCGGTTCGCGGCAAGCACGACACTCTGGTCGGACTGAAGGAAAATGTCATCATCGGACGGTTGATCCCGGCCGGAACGGGTACCAAGCCGTATCGTGACCTAATGATCGACGTAGACCGATCGCAACCGAGTTGGGCTCAGCAATCGCTCACGAGCCTCGTCGAAGACGACGAGACGGGAACCTCAGGTTCGCTCGCGGGCCTCAGCATGTCGGAACTAGCTGCTCAGGAAGAAGACGAGATGAACCGCATCGAGCCTTCAGATGAGATCGATCTAGACCGACCTCTGATGGAACAAGCCGACGACGAAGACGAAATCTAAGTCGCCCGTTTACGAACCAAGACGCTCCGTACCATTCGGTACGGAGCGTTTTTTTTTGTGAAAGGTGAGAGAAGTGGGGCCCCTGAGAACCTCATTCTTGTTACCCAGTAATCGTTACAGATTGTCAATTGTTGACACACTGATCCACGTTTCTGTTCCACAAAACTCACAATAACAAATACTAGAGTTTCGCAAAAACCCGCGCTCTAAGTATCAATTCTTCGCAAATCGCGTCAGCGTCATTGCACAATCCACGCATGCGTTGGAAAACCTTCTTCTCGTTAGCATGCGTAAGCCTGCTTACCTTTGCGTTTGCGTCCGAACCGGGTTCGGTGATCTGCAACGACATGAAGTGTATCAAGTCTCGAGGCACACCGATTGGTGACGGATTTGACTACACAGAGGACAAGGATTGCCCCGGAAGTGGCTGTTTTGCCACGAAGCATGTCGCCAAAAGCTCTTGCTACGGTCCGGCACCATTGTGGGATGGTCACCACTGCATGGAAGGATTCTACGAAACGCATTGGTGGTACATGAACACGCCAAATTGCTTCGAAGATGACTGTGATTATACCGGACAATTCTGGTTTGAGTCAGCAGCTACGGAATTTATTCCGACATGTAGTGCTAAGGAGCCATGCATCAATACCGATTTACCGCAGGGATAAGTTTACTCATCCTAGCATCTTTAGCAGGTGCTAGAGATACCGTGATCCGGTATTCCTTAGCAGAAATCCATAGTCCGAAGACTCTACCGCCCGTTACCGGAGAGGTGGAGGATCGTGCCCGAGAACGATACAAAGCCCTTGGCGTAAACGAAGCACTGATCAAGAAGAACATCGAAAATATGCATCGCGAGGTGGAGATTCAGGGACAGGGCTTCACACGTGAAGGCACATTCCGCGTTTTCTGGCTGGATGATATTGTTGTTGTCACCCGTATTTGGGAGAAATCCCCTACGGAAGGACAGATCATCGAGATCCTTGGCCCAACGATATATGGACGGTTCGATGGCACGAAGAAGATCGGGAATGGATTCGTGCGTAAGCGAGCAGAAAAGTCCGTTGGCGGGCACGAAATGCCTCACGCTTGGTTTGGTTACACGATAGGCCATGAGTTCGCAAGATCACTAGTGGCAGGAACACCGTGGAAACGGACGGTAGGAAGCACGGAAGCCAGTCCAGAAGCATCGTATGCCGAATACAGTAATGGCACCTCGCGATTTGGTATCAATTTTGACGCCAAGGGTGAGCCTCATCGAATGGACTGGATGATTGGACTGAAAGACACGGATGCGACGCTCACGATTGACGAATGGACAACCGTTGAGGGGAAGCGCGTTGCCAAGGCGTTTTCCATTGTCAGACACGGTGCGAAGGTCACACAGCGGTTCGAGATGCAAATGAGCTCTACAAACCCTACTACCGTAGCAAATGAGTGGAATGCGGTCGCCGCTATCCAGTCCGTCGCTCTGGATGCGAGGACAGAAACCGATCGTACGTTCGTGTTCGGTGGCTCAATCCAGGCGGTCAAGGACCTTGATCGACAAACACGTCAACAGGACAATCTCGTCGTATACGGCATTGGAGCGGTCACGCTCTTTGGGTTAGGATTTGGCGCATTCGCCGTGCGAAGAGGCTTTCGCCCGCGACAAGCCCAACCGAAGCCCGCGTAGTCAGAAACTGACTCAAAAATGGCCGGCCACTACATTGTGGCCGGCCATTCTATTGTCTTTCGGTAGGTTTCAAATCGTGAAACGAAGCCTGCAATTTCACGATCTCTGCGTCTTTGGCATTGAATCTGACTCGCAATTCTAACAGGTTTATCGCCGTTGAACCATAATTCAGTGTCATTAACACTTATGACGTGTTATTCTGGTGCTTGTGTTGGATGTGTCCTTGGATTCAAGGACTTCTATGACAACGCGAGGAAATCAAATGAAAGGCAAACTTACGATTGCAGCCATGTTGATCGTCGCCGGTTCGGTTGCGAATGCGCAGTTGACGGGCAACTTGTATCTTGAGCAGGCGGATGACGTGAACGGCCCCGGCGGACTCAACTTCGTCAACCAAGCGTTCGGCGACTTCCCGGACTTCTCGACCGGCGTTGGTAATGTCGTCACGTTCGGTTCCGCAGTGAACCTGTCGGACGTTCAGATTCGTTACACGGATTCGGGATCGTGGACTTCGGGCAACGCTCCCGCGTCGGCATGGCTCACCATCTCCATGTTCTCTGGCTCGCCGAGTTCAAACCATGATCCGGTCGGCGCCAGTGCAGGTGGCGACATCATGTTCTCCGGTGCGGTTGCGGGTTCGGTTACGAACATCTCGGGCAGCCTGTTCAACTACGTTGCAGACGCTACTGGTGTGACGAATCTTGCGGCGGGCACTTACCTGGTGTCCCTCGTTCCGATCGCGGACTTCGGAGTTGCGGGTCAGGCCTTCATCCTCGGTGCGTTGAACCAAAGCGCGGATAGCTACGCCCGAAACCCGGGTGGCGGATTCGGCTTCCCAGCAGGCACCGCATGGGATACGTTGACCAACGCGAGTGGTAACCCAGGCCTCCGACAGGCCGGCATGGGCATCAACGGTCAAGCTGTTCCGGAACCGGCCAGCATGGTCGCTCTTGGACTCGGTGCGCTCGCCATGGTGCGACGCCGCCGCAACAAGTAATCTAGATAATCTAGAAACTAGCGATTGCGCCTCGGACTCAGCCGCCACGGGGACGTCTCAC
>JAHBTC010000036.1 GCA_019638835.1 Fimbriimonadaceae bacterium | reverse complement strand
CTTTTGCTAGGAAAGACTTAGGACGGTACCTGCAGAATAAGCCCCGGCTAACTACGTGCCAGCAGCCGCGGTAATACGTAGGGGGCGAGCGTTGTCCGGATTTACTGGGCGTAAAGGGCGCGTAGGCGGTCTGTTAAGTGTGAGGTGAAATCTCCAGGGCTCAACCCGGAAACTGCTTCGCATACTGGCAGACTAGAGGGATGCAGAGGTTGATAGAATTCCTGGTGTAGCGGTGGCATGCGTTGATATCAGGAGGAATACCAATGGCGAAGGCAGTCAACTGGGCATTTCCTGACGCTGAGGCGCGAAAGCGTGGGTAGCAAACAGAATTAGATACTCTGGTAGTCCACGCCCTAAACGATGGATGCTAGGCGTGTGGGGTATTGACCCCCTACGTGCCGCAGCTAACGCATTAAGCATCCCGCCTGGGGAGTACGGCCGCAAGGCTGAAACTCAAATGAATTGACGGGACCCCGCACAAGCGGTGGAGCATGTGGATTAATTCGATAATAACCGAAGAACCTTACCTAGGCTTGACATCGCGGGTAATCCTATGAAAGTAGGACCCTGACCCACAAGGTCGGCCCAAAGACACCTGTTGCATGGCTGTCGTCAGCTCGTGCCGTGAGGTGTTTGGTTAAGTCCAGCAACGAGCGCAACCCTCGTCTTATGTTACCAGCGGATAATGCCGGGGACTCATGAGAGACTGCCTGTGTAAGCAGGAGGAAGGTGAGGATGACGTCAAGTCGGCATGGCGGTTACGCCTAGGGCTTCACACATGCTACAATGGACGAAACAAAGGGCAGCAATACCGTGAGGTGGAGCTAATCCCAAAAATACGTCCTCAGTTCAGATTGCAGTCTGCAACTCGACTGCATGAAGGTGGAATCGCTAGTAAACGCAGGTCAGCTATACTGCGTTGAATACGTTCCCGGGGTTTGTACACACTGCCCGTCAAGTGATCCGAATTGTTTCTACCCGAAGTCCGTGGCCCAACCGTAAGGAGGGAGCGGCCGAAGGTGGAGGGAGTAAGGAGCACTAAGTCGTAACAAGGTACCCGTACCGGAAGGTGTGGGTGGATCACCTCCTTAAGAGATATCACACTCTGCACTGCAGAGTGAATACTCAGGTCAATCTGTGATTTTCCTCCGCTTTCATCAGCCCATCGAGGTCTCCTCGGTGGGCTGAGTCGTTTTTAGACCCTCGTTTTTGTCAGCCGTAAGCTAAAATCAGGTTCGATATGGCGGAATTGCGCTACCTCACCGTGCCCGATCTACTCTGGCTGAACCTGGAACTGACGGGTAATCCCCAAACCTACCGGTTCGACAAACTGGAAGAGGTGTGCGCTTACCAATACGGACGCGGAACATTCGATCCGATACACCAGGCGGCAAGGTTGGCGCTTGGTTGGAAGCGGCAACGCCCCTTTCAAACCGGTAATGATGCTTGCGGGTTTGTTTCGGTCCACGCCTTCTTGATGGCCAACGACTTACCTGTTGAAATGGATGATGTTTCAGGTGCTGCTTGGTGGAGTTCTTTGCCGACTGACTCGGTAACGTTGGCGAGTGAGCTGCGCGCAATGAGCAGGCAAGGCCATATTCATGACTACCACAATGTGGTGGATTACCGAGAGATTCTGGGTGGCATCATTCGTCAGTATGCGGAATCCTTAGCGGCCCTCAATGCGGCCGAGCAGCCAGCGGCGATGCGGGATATGGCGCGAACGCGTTTGACAGGCGAACTGATTCGCTAATCGTACGAATTGTTTGTTTCCGGAGTGCCTTAGATTATGCCCAAGCCGGCTATTCTCGACTGCGAGTTATTGAGGCAATCACAACGAAATACGGCTCTTACTAGTGGAGCGGGCGACGGGATTCGAACCCGCAACATTCAGCTTGGGAAGCTGACGCTCTACCATTGAACTACGCCCGCAAATCCTAACTCGCAACCCGAACTTGGAGCGGGAGACGGGAATCGAACCCGCATCCTCAGCTTGGAAGGCTGGAGCATTACCACTATGCTACTCCCGCGTCGGAGCCAAATCTTACCCATTCCACGGTGCGAACCTGCGACCCAAGACTAGAACGAGAATCCGATGCTCCAATATGCGAGTTCCCCCTTCACCAATCCTAAGGATGCCAAGACGGGTCGATCCGCAACGGTGAATTGGTAGCCAACTCCAACATTGGTATTGAAGGTGTCCCATTCCAGAAAGCCACCCCAGCGCCCTTGCCAGTGGTTCACTTGCCCAAAAAGCCGCCCTCGGAACCGAGTGTCTCCAAAGCCCACCGACGCAAAGGTAGACGATCCGAACTGCCGAGTCGCCACCGCGTAGTAGGTGCGGCTCTCGCCCGGGTCACGGCCCTGAGGGTCTTGGCCCCGCGTTCCCCCTTGGCCCGAGACATCCTGCACGCCGATGGCATATGTAACGGGCCCGTCAACAGGAGGTGTCCACTGAAGGTTCACCGCATTGTCCCACTTCGTACTGAGCGCCATGATGCCAAACGTAAGTTGCCCGTACTGTTTGATCGGAAGTCCCGCCAGGAGCGAAAGCGTTCCGTTTGCTCCTTGCGCCTCACCGTTGCTTGAGAAGTCGAACGGAATCCGACGAGATCGCCCCACCAAGGAGATCGCGCCGACATAACGCCAAGAGTCCAATCCATAAGCGACGGGCGTGGAATACGCCCATGCGCCTACGCCACCGGGCGTTCCGTCGCGCGAGATCGGCAATCCGCTTCCCGGCAAACCGGAAAGAGTGCGGAATTGGGGGTACTGCCCTGGCCCGGCCAGTTGCTCCTGAGCGAACCCGATTGAAGCGATTCCCAAAAGGCCAGCCATTGCCCATGAACGCATCGGTCAATGATACGCCCACGCTGGTATATTTCTGAGTCTTAGGAGGCGATGTCTTAACCTTTTTGGGTTGGCCCGTCCACTACTGCAGAGAGTCAGAGCCGAGTGCACGAAGCCGGAGATCAACCGCCCACCACCCATCGGCCCCCCGATGAGATCGATTTACGCTCGCTGGGTCGAACTCTTCTTCGGTATTGGTATCTCCCCGTCGCTTGCGGACTGTTTCTGGGCTTGATCGCCGCGATCGTCACCTTCTTGGTACAACCCGTATATCAGGCTCGCGCCGCACTCTATATTCCCGTGGCAGACCGAGCAGTACGCTTGCCGAGCGTAGTGAACGCTGCGCCATCTGATCCCGTAAACATCCTGTCGGGGGTTCTCAACTCGACGACCGCGCAGGCAGGAGTTAGGGAGAAACTTAATCTCGAGCCGGAAGATGTCTCCAAGCATCTATTTGTTGAACCTCACCCATACGAGAGCCAGGTCATCCTTAAGTTCGACTGGAAGGATCCCGTGGTCGCGAAGGAATCTCTGGATGAAATGATTGCGGGTTTACGGAAGATTGATGCGGAAGTTGGCATTTCGCTCATTACCGCGCAACTCAAGGCAAACCAAGAAGAGTTAGATCGCGTCAAAGGTGAACTCAGTAACGCAGAGCGTGACCTGAGCGAATTTTTGGCAACTACGCAGACTAATCCAACGGGCACTTCTCTCACGACGGGTTCGCCGGCAAGTACTCAACTTTCTTTGCTCAACACAGATCTGCAGGGCGTTGAGCGGCAGATTGACGCGCTTCGTCAATACTCCTCCGCCGCAACAACCGGTCCGATCAACATCCCACGAGGTATTCCCTCGATCGACGCTCTGCAAGCAAAGCTTGCCGAAGCGCAACTGAAGTTGAGCACCGCCTCGTCGGTGTTCCAGCCAAATACGCCTGAGGTGAAACACGCCCGAGACGAAGTGGAGGCCGTCCGGAAAGAACTTGCTAAGGAGATCAACAACCATAACCAGAGCATTCGAAGCAACGTGAACCCTGATCTCGTGGAACTTCAAACCAGACGCGAAGTCCTTCGTAAGCAGATCTCGCTCTTGCAAAAGCAAGCCGACCTCGCACCAAAGGAAGCTCTCGAGGCCCAGAGGCTTATCCGAGTCATGCAGGTGCACGAGACCAACTACCGCGCTTTAGAGCAGACTGTTTTTGACCTGTCTTTGCAGGAAAAGGCAAACGAGGTGAAATGGACCGTGTTAGACCCTCCGATGGCGGGCAAGAAGCCGGTGAATAAACGCTACACTTTGAATGTCGGCATCTTCGGTTTGCTGGGTGGAATGCTCGGCTTGCTTTGGGCTTCTCGCCGATCCTAGGAGAAATATTGTGCCCCCTGCCCATGCGTTTCTGGCTACGTATGGGGGTGGACACGCCCGGATTGGGGCTGCGGTTGCCAAGGAATGGAATCGGCGAGGATACCAATGCACCGTTCTCGCCCTCACGACCGCCGGTGCAATCTATGAGGCAAGTGGAATCCCATTTCTTGGGATGAAGGATTGTGAGGAATGCACCACGCCCGAGGCCTTGGTATGGGGGCAGCGTCTTACTGAAGGGATGACGCCTCACCCCGATGTTCCGGGTGGAGAAAGCGAGGCGTATTTCGGCACCGGTATGGTGGATTTGATTGCCGACAAGGGAGAGTCCGCTGCGAGACTGGCATTTGCGGCCCAAGGACGCATGGCTTTTCATCCTCAGCGTTCGATAGAGCGAATCCTGCGTCGTTTGAAGCCCGAGATTGTCATGACGACGAATAGTCCCCGGGCCGAGATGGCTACCCTCAGCGCGGCACGTGAACTTGGCATCCCCTCTGTCGTTGTCACCGACCTATTTGTGGAGCCCGAGATAGACCGTCTGGGCAATCCCGAGTATGCGAATCGTTCCTGCGTTCTCGCCGAATCAGAACGGAAAAAGCTCATCGAATCCGGGTGGAATCCAGACCATGTGGTAGTGACGGGGAACCCGGCATTCGATACCTTGGCTCTGCCATCGGTGAAAGAAGCGGGAAATCGGTGGCGCAAATCTCTTGGACATGAAGGTCCTGTCATTCTTTGGGCGTCGCAGCCTGATCCTTGCCGTCCGGATACGTCATATCGGGTCGCATGCGCCCTCGCAGATGCGGGCGCGGCGAATGGCTGGAGAATCGTTTGGCGGCCGCATCCCAATGAGGAGGTCGTGGATCCTCCGAAGGGAGTGACCATAAGCCATCGCGATGACCCCCTCGAACCGATTCTCTACGGGGTGGACGCCGTGGTTGTCGTGAGCAGTACAGTCGGTTTACAAGCGGCTCTCGCGAAATCAAAAGTGATTCAACTTGATATTCCTGTATCGTTTCAGATGACCCCTTATACGGAGATGGGGATCGCAGAACGTGCGGACGGGCCAGGTGATTTGGCTCGTGCAATTCACTTTGCCCTTGGTAGCCAAAAGAGCAACGGCTCCCAATTGCCCCCTTGCGGCACAAGCGCGGCTCGCGTCGCCGATACGATGGAATCGCTACTCAAGGGATGAGAAGCCTGTTTCGCTCGTCGGCCTGGGTATTCGGAGGAATTCTTCTTGGTCGACTCCTCGGCTACGTTCGAGAGTTGGAAATCGGCCGAACCTTTGGAGTTTCGCAAACCACGGATGTAATCCAAGCATCGTTGGTTGTTCCTGATCTCATGTTTAACCTGTTGGTGGGTGGCGCAGTCGGAGCAGCGTTGGTTCCGGAGTTCACGAGACGCAATGCCGGAGAGCAGTGGTCTTTGCATCAAGCGGCACTTCGCCTCCTCGCAGGGGTGCTCTTAGGGATCGCCGTTGCATTTGCCGTCTTCCCCAATGTCATTCTAAGCGTGATTGCGAACGGCTTCTCCGAGGAAAAGCAAGCGATTGCGCGACCAATCGTTCAATTGATCGTCTTCGTTGTACCACTGACGGCCGCAAACGCGATCACGAGAGCGTTATTGAATGCGCACGAGCGCTTCTCTACAGCCTCCCTCACCACCGTCGTCTACAACCTCGCGCTCGTCGCGGGGGTCGTGTTGATCGCAAACGGGGCCCCATACGAAACCATCGCAATCGCCGCAGTGGCCGGTGCCGCCGCGGCTTGGTCGGTACCTTTGATGGAGGTCCGCGCCGCAAGCCTGATGCGGGCCGGACCACATCAACCGATTGAACGAGGCGTAAAGATTCGGTACTCGCAAGCACTTGCAGTTGGAGTCTTGGTCTTCTTCCTTCCTCAGATTGCCAAATCGGCGGCAAGTTGGAGCGGTACGGGTGCGTATTCGATCATGCACTACGCTACGAAGCTCATTGAGTTGCCGCTTGGCACCGTGCTTACCGTGTTGGGAGTCGTGCTCTTTCCAAGATTGGCAAGAGCGTTTGGTACGGAGGGTCAATCGGAACAAGGCTCGACTCTCGCTCGGAGCGCACTCCGTATCACGCTGGTTCTGGCCCTTGCCGTAGCGATACCCCTCGCCGCCGCGGCTCCCGATTTTGCCGCTGTGCTTTTTGGGTACGGAAAGATGACCCCCCAGGACGTGTATGAGATTGGTCGGGTCACGCAAGGATTGGCGGTCGGGTTAGTGGCTCAAGCGTGCCTTGCACTGCTGACTTCCGTCGCGAACGCACGACGGGACATGCGTACACCCTTGCTGAGCGGAGTCGTCGGGATTACAGTGGGAGTGATCGTGACCGCGACTCTTTACGCAGGAGGGGCACTCGCGGCCATCGCCTCGGGCTACTCAGCGGCGTTCGTAACGATGGTTGTGGCGCAAATCTCGTTCCTCTCGCTAACGAAGACGGTTACGCTTCTTCCTGGGCTGATTGAGCGTCGCATTCTGCTTGCCCTTGCTTCCATCGTAGTTCTCGGGGTTGGCGGGATTCAGTTGCTCGGGATCGTTCCGAGCGGTTGGGTTCGCGTGGGGACGGCACTCGCTGTCGGACTTGGACTCTTCGTGGTTGGGGCCGTCGCCGGCGGGTTGCGTGGGGACTTCTCGGCGCTAAGGTCTTCAGGCGGTCAGAATCAAAGTGAGGAACCAGCGACTTGATGGATCTCTTGTTTATCACGGGCAACGGCGAAATCGCACGTTACGTTGTCGAAAACGGAGCCACTCGGCTGTTTGTTGACCTCGAAGTGCTCGGGAAGGCCGAACGTCAGGGACACCTAGACACGGTAATGAGCGGACACACGTGGGACGACGTTCGAGTCGTCCGTCAAGCCGCCGCTAACGCGTCGCTCATGGTGCGTATCAACCCCCTCCATTCAAATACCCAAGAAGAAATTGAGCGAGCGATCGATGAGGGGGCAGATTCTGTCATGTTGCCAATGGTGGATGGCCCCGAATGTCTGCAAACTTGCGTTCGGTTTTCAAGCGGACGCATCCCCATCATTCCTCTTGTGGAAACTGCGTCTGGCTTGGTTAGAATTAGCGAGATTGCTTCCGTTGAAGGAGCGGAAGAAATCTACATTGGGCTGAACGATATGCACCTTGAACTTGGATTGACATTCATGTTCCAGATCTTGGCAGAGGGGCTTGTCGACCATATGGTTGATCGGATTCAAGAACGCGGGAAGCGATTCGGCTTTGGTGGTGTCGGCCGCATGGAGGGCGACATGCTCCCCGGTTGGCGTGTGCTGGCAGAGCACGTTCGGCTAAGTTCGTCGTCTGTCATTCTTTCTCGAAGCTTCCATATGCGAAGTCAGACCGTCGCGGAGTTAGAGCAAAAGGTTGACTTTGCCGGCGAAGTTGCTCTGCTTCGCGACTATGAGATGCGACTCAAGAGCCGGAGCAAATCTCAAATTGAAGTGGATCGGGCGGAAACGCAAAGTCTGATCCGGGAGATCGCGGCCCAACGGCGGGAGGTTACGGCTGGCTAAGCGAATCTTTGATCTACTGCTTGCATCGTTGGCACTAATCGTTCTGGGGCCGCTCATGCTCGTGGTCGCGCTTTGGATTGCGCTTAGTTCGCCGGGCGGGGCACTTTTCCGTCAAACCCGAATCGGTAAGAACTGCGAGACATTTACAATTCTCAAGTTTCGGTCTATGGTGGCGGGCGCAGATCAGATCGGCTCATTCCGAACGAATGCGGGCGACGCACGGATCACCTCTGTAGGAAAGTTCATCCGGAAGACAAGCATTGACGAGCTTCCCCAACTCATCAATGTCATCAAGGGCGAAATGAGCATTGTTGGGCCCCGCCCGGATACACCGAAACAGGAGGGTGACTACACGCCCGAAGCGTGGCGGGAGCGACACCGGGTACGCCCCGGGATCACGGGGCTGGCCCAAGCCACGCTACGCAGCGCGGCCACCCCGGAAGAGCGATTGAATGCGGACCTAAAATATGCAAGTGAAGCCTCAGTTGGACTTGATCTGCATATCATCGCGCTGACACTACGCCAAGTCTTGGCACGGAGAGGCACGAACTAATGCGGCTAAGGCTCCTCAACTTATTTAATTGGGGCATTGCGGGTCTGTATGTCTACCTCGCTGGGTCAGGCGCGTTCGGCTATAGCATCTGGAACCAGGTGTTGGAGATCATGACGTATGACCCTGTTCGGCTCCTCCAGACTGGTCACACTCACGCCCTTCGTTTGATGGTTGTTCTCCCCGCAATCTGGTCATCCTTGCAGTTTGGTTGGGATGCCGAAGTCGTTTTTGGTTTCTATGTGGGGATAGCGATTGTCCTCGCGGGCTACCTGTCCGCACGGGCGGCTTGTTTGGCCGCGACAAAGAGTCTAGAGAACGTACGGTACTTTGCGGCGCCCGTTCTTCTCGGTCTCATCGCAATCGCTACTCAAATGAACGGGCGAATTGCATTTGCCTTTCTTGGATTTGCAATGATCATCGGTGCGCAGGTGGGATTTGATTTGGGGCGTATTCGATCCGTATGGCTGCTCATATTCTCTTGTCTTGCCGGGCTTTTTTTCATGTCGGTGAGCACCGGCACATTTGTGATCGGCGTACTCAGCATCTGCCGGATGGCGGTGATTCCCGCACCCATCCGTTGGCCAATGGCGAGCAAGTCGCGTTTGACTTTGCTAGGCGTGAGTATCGCAGTGCTTGCGGGCCTCTACAGCCTGATCAGCGGGGCCGTGTATAAGAACATCGAGTACTTTGGTGGCGGGTTAGGCGGTGCGGTGCGAATGCTCAAGCATGGGCTCGGGCGATTTCTTCCTACGGATGAACCGTTCTTGATCCTGTTCGCCGTCATCGGGATCCTTCTTGTTTATCCAGCGGTCGTCGCGATTACCAAGCGTTTCCAAGTGGAAGATCCCCGCGCGCCGATCTACACCGGACTATTGTTCACGGCGATGGGGGGACTGTTCGGTCTCAGTACTCTGATTGTTGGGCTACCTCTCTTTTTGGCCGTATTCGCAATGTGGATTTGGTCTCCCTATCTTCGGCCCGCCTCAAACGAACGTTCGGTCGCTATACTCACCTAACCCATGTGCGGGATTTACGGCTATCTTGACCGTCGTGGTCGCCCTTTGCCCGAAGAAGTTACCGCCCGCATGGGGAAGGTGATCCATCACCGCGGACCCGACGACTGTGGTGCGTTTGCCTTTGACTCCGGAATCATCGGAAATCAGCGCCTGAGCATCATCGACCTAGATCATGGTCATCAGCCGTTCGTCAGCAAAGATGGAATGATCGCCGTGGTCCAGAACGGCGAAATATACAACTACCTTGAGTTGCGGGCCGAACTCGAATCTCAAGGCGTAGTTTTTGAATCTCAATCCGACACAGAGGTGCTTCTTCGCCTATATGAGCGAGAGGGAATGGAGTTCTTATCGAAGCTGAACGGAATGTTTTGCTTTGCGGTTTACGATGGCCGTTCGGATGAGCTTTTCCTTGCGCGTGATCGAATCGGTGTCAAGCCGCTTTATCTTTACGATGACGGTGACCGGCTGATTTTTGGCAGCGAAATGAAGTCTATACTTCTGACGGGAATTCCGCGCAAGGTGAGCCAAGAAGCCCTGCACCACTACTTCACATTCCTCTTCGTTCCTCCGCCGCTCACGATGTTTGAGGGTATTCATCATCTTCCTCCGGGGCACTGGATGCGGGTAACTCGGTCAGGGAGTGATATGCACCAATGGTATGACCTGGCCGCATTCTCCTCAAAACCGACACCTACGATTGAGGTTTGGGGAGAGGAGTTCCGGAGCCTTCTCAAAGATGGAGTGCGATTACGGATGCGAAGCGACGTTCCATTCGGTGCATTCCTGAGTGGAGGACTTGACAGTAGCAGCGTTGTTCATATGATGCGACAGATGTCCGATCATCCTGTGATGACCTTTAGCATCGGCTTTGATGACCCGCGCTTTGACGAGTCCCCGTACAGTGAGGAAGTCGCCAGAATGTTTGGCACGGATCACCTTCTGGAAAAGGTCGACCCCGACATGATCGGACTTTGGCCAACCGTCGTCTGGCATTGCGACCAACCGCACAGTGACGTGAGCTACATGCCGATGTATCGGTTGAGCGAACTTGCCGTCCGTCGCGTGAAGATGGTGCTGACGGGGGACGGAGGGGACGAACTGTTTGGTGGCTACCAACGGTATGCCGACTTCTTCGATCAGCCAGATGTGAACACGTGGAGCGATGCGGAATTCGCGACACGTTATCACGACACAATGGCACTCCTGACCGAGTCGCAAAAGCGAATGTTTTATTCAGACTCACTCACTGTAGCAACAAATGGGTTGGATTCTCACGCCATTACGGCGGAATTGTTCGCCCGAGCGAGCCACCACGACCGAATCAATCAGGCACTGTATCTCGATTCAACTCTTCTTTTGGCGGGAAACAATCTTATCAAGCCAGATCGAATGCCGATGGCGGTCTCTTTGGAAGCCCGCGACCCATTCCTTGATCCTGCGCTGGTTCAGTTCGCGTTTGAGACCCCTGGGACGTTCAAAGTGAAGCCAAATACACCACGATGGGCTTATAAAAAGGCGGTTGAGCCGTTCCTCGGAGAAGCGCTGACCCACCGCAAGAAACAGATGTTCACTGTTCCCATTGGGGAGTGGTTCAAGGATCGATTGCGAGGCTGGACTTATGAAGTACTCCTTGATGACCGAACCGTGGAGCGGGGACTGTTCCGCCGGGAAGCAATCGAGCAAATGCTGGACGATCACATGGCGGAGCGTGCCAACCATACTCGGCTGATCCGCTCTTTTGTCGCGCTGGAACTCTGGCACCGAATGTTCATTGACGACATCTTTGAGTCGCCACCGACGATGGAGCAACTAGGCATGCCGACGCCGTCGCCGGTTACAAAGTTAGGAACGCCTTAACAATACGAAGGCCTACTTCGCCGCTCTTTTCGGGGTGAAACTGCGTGCCCATGATCGGGCCCCTGTGGACGGCCGCAACAACATTGAATCCGACGTAATCCGCGGTCGCCAGAGTATCACTCTCCATTTCTGGTCGGGCGGAGAAGGAGTGGACAAAGTAGACACACTCCTCAGGCTTGGTGCCTTGGAGGAGGGTGCCTTCCCACGTCCGGGACGGCATGAGAGCATTCCAACCGATATGGGGAATCTTCCGCTTTCCCCCTCCCGCCACATCGGGGGGGATAGCGACGACGCGGCCCGGAAGGAAGCCGAGTCCTTCATGCTCGCCGAACTCCTCGCCGGTGGTGAACAGCATCTGCATCCCCACGCAGATACCGAGAAGGGGGCGCCCCGAGTCTCGATACTCGTTGAGGACCGACTCTAAGCGGAGCCTTCTCACTTCCGATACGCACTTTCCGAATGCGCCAACCCCCGGAAGCACGACCCTGTCGGCGCGGCGAATCTCGTCAGGGTTGCCTGTGAGAGTCACCGCTCCGCCCTGGGCTTCAATGGCGCGGCAGACGCTGAGGAGGTTCCCGATCCCGTAATCAACGACGACGACTTGACTCATACGCTCCGGTGGAATGGCGGCGATGCTATAAGGGCGCTTCGGAGCTCCGCCACTGACTCCGTATTGTAGTGGAGGACATGGGCGACTGCGATGGCATCGGCCCCGGCCGCAATCCCTTCGGTCACATGGGTGCGCCCCCCAACTCCTCCGCTCGCAATCAATGGACGAGGCGTTGCTCCGGATACTTCGCGAACGAGGGCCGCGTCCAAACCCCGCAATGTGCCTTCCGTGTCGATGGAAGTGAGCAGAATCTCGCCTGCACCACGCTCAACCGCTTCTTGCGACCACTCGACGACGGGACGGCCTGTCACCTCACGGCCACTGTCGGTATAGCAATGCCATCCACCTTTTGGTTGACGCTTGGCTTCGATGCTAACGACGAGACATTGGCTCCCAAACTCATGGACGACTTCATTGATGAACCCGGGGCGACGGATCGCGGCCGTGTTGATCGCGACTTTATCCGCACCGCTCTTTAGGGCAAGCCGAACGTCTTCGAGGTTCCGCAACCCACCGCCGACCGTGATCGGAACAAACACATTTTCGGCCGTGCGTCGAACGAGGTCTGCAAGTGAAAAACGCTCGTAGAGGCTCGCGACGATGTCGAGATAGAGAATTTCGTCAACCCCCGCATCCGCATATCGAACGGCGTGTTCGTGTGGGTCGCCGACCTTCCGCAACCCCTCCAAGTGCACGCCTTTGATAAGATGCGGCCCCTTGATATCCAGTCGGGCGATAAGGCGAAGCGGACGCATATTCAGCGCGAAAGGTAATCCGGGGAAAGTGGACTATCGTCGAAGACTCGGTGACGCAACACCCATTTGCCGTGCTCTCGTGCCCAGAGATGAGGGGAGCGGAAGCTATCTGCTAGCGAGTCAAAATAGGCGCGATCCATCATCGGTTGCTCGAACTGCGTGCTTGCCTGCGGGAAATCTGAGGCTGGGAGGCTGAGGTAGCGGAAGATCTCATCGGCAAATCGCTCCGGGAACTCGCCATCAAATCGTCGCACCAAAGCGACCCCCTCCTCGCGCGTGATGTCGTCGTTGCGAACTTCCTGCGCCGCGTCGTATGTGGCGCGTCCGATTCCAAACTTTACGAAAGTCGTGTAGTAGTGGAAGTCATCCATGCGGTCGTCAATCGAGTTGTATTTACTGTAGGTTCCGGGCGTACGCTCTGGGGATGCCTCAAACCCGCCATGCTCTACGGCATAGTAGTACGCTGATTGCGGATGCCACTTCAGATAGTAGCCAAGGTAATGAACCTGTGTTCCCTTGCTCTGCAATGCCTCGGGGTCGGCGGGAAGATAGGGTTGCAGAGCCACTGAATCCACGCCAAACTCCGATTTCAAGTCCTCGATTGAAGTGCCGCCCAAAAACACCTCGGAATCGGGCAAGGAGTGGTATTCGTGGTTGCGCTGGGCGACGGCCGTGTCGGAAAGAGGATTCCCGTATTCGGCTTCATTCTCACCATAGAAAACTAAGGGGATGTCGAAAAGCATCGCCAGCCGGGGTGCCATTGCCTTCTGCCCGATCATGAACGGCTGAAACGGATGGAAAAGGTTCTCAACCGCCAATCGGGTGAGCAACCGGTGAACTCGGCCGTCCGGCGTACAAAGATAGTTGTCGAAGCCGTTGTGGATCCACTTTTGGAAGTTCTGCCAACCCCATTCGGTATAGATATGCGGTGCCCAAGTGACCGTGAGTGGGTGCATCCCGAACTTCGTCTTCAGTATGTGCGCGGCAAAGAAACTGTCCTTGCCGCCTGAGCCCGGCACCAAACAGTCGTATTTGCCATCGCTTCTCCGATGGCGGTCGCACAGTTCGCGTAACTCATGCTCGCGGTCATCCCAGTTGATGGAAGTGGACTTGAGTTCATTCACGCGGCATGCATCGCAGACGCCATCCTCGTTGAACCGAATGGTTGGTTTGATACTCTCCCGCGTGTGTTTGAACTCAACCGCGCTGTTCGGCCGCTGATTTGAAATCACGCATTTGCGGCAAAACTGCACGTCGCGGGGTAAGCCGTAATAGACCGGAAGTTCGGCAACCGGACGCTCGAACATCGAGAGGTCAAGGTTCCGGCGGGCTGGATAGCGATGCATGGATTATCGAGGTTGCGGCGACGTAATGACGCGTCGGACGGCTTCAACGACGCGGTTGACCTGTTCTTCCGTGATATGCGTCGAACAGGGCAGACTCAATGCTTGCTGGGCGATCCGCTCTGTTTCAGGAAAGGTGAGGGCGTTGAACGTCGGGTAGGCCGGGCTCTTGTGGATGGGCTGCCACAGCGGTCGAGTCTGGATTCCTTCCTCGGCAAGGGCGTGAAGAAGTGTGCGGCTTTCGGGGGCAAAGAGCGCGGTGTAAAGCCAGCAAGCACTGCGACACCAGTCGGCCTCCGGCATTGGGCGGAACCCTTCCAAATCGGCGAATGCATGGTTATAGACCTCGAATACCTCTCGCTTTCGTTGAAGAAATGCGGTTAGCTGTTCGATCTGCGCGACCCCCATCGCCGCTTGGAGGTTGGTTAGACGGTAGTTGTAGCCCACCTCGCCATGCACAAACTCGATCGGCTCGTCCTTCGCGGTGTTGCTGAGATACTTGGCGCGTTTCGCCAGTTCGGGGTCGTTCGTGGTGATCATTCCGCCCCCGCCGGTGGTCACAAGTTTGTTGCCATTGAAACTGAAACAACCAAACGTGCCCAGCGTTCCGACTGGCTTGCCCTTGTACCACGCGCCAAGACTCTCCGTGGCATCTTCGATCACGGGGATACCCAGTTCGTGAGCGATCTCTAAGATCGGATCCATGTCCACCGGGTGCCCAAGGATATGTACGGGCATGATTGCCGCCACACGCTGTCCAGTTGTTTTGTCAAAGGTACCGTTCTCGCGCGGTTCGCACTCTTCGCGGAGGTAGCGAACCGTTTGGTGGGGATCCATCTGCCAGACCGTCGGGTCAACGTCAATGAACTTGGGTGCAGCCCCGCAATAGTGAATCGCGTTCACTGGGGCAATGAACGTCAAAGGAGTTGTCACCACTAGGTCGCCGGATGTGACACCGACCATCTTGAGGCAGAGGTGTAAGGCGGCCGTGCCGTTCATCACCGCAACCGCATGAGGAACCTTGGCGGCGGCAGCGAACTCGCGCTCGAACCGGTCAACAAATGGCCCCGCCGTACTCACCCAGCCGTCATCCAGCGCAGACTTGACGTACCGCCACTCATTGCCCGAGATGTTCGGCACCGAAAGTGGGATCGAAACGGGCGCGCTCAAATCGTATACACCCCTGGGCGGTAGCGGTCCAAATTCTTCTCAACCCATGCGAGAGTCCTTTCTAGCCCTTCTTCGAGATCTACGCGGGGATGCCAGCCGAGCACCGTGCGGGCTCGCGTCGCATCGGCGAGGAGTCGTTCCACTTCGCTGGCGGGGGGACGCTGCCGCGACTCCTCACTCACAATCTCGATCTCTCGCCCCGCGATCTGCGCGATGAGTTCGGCGAGATCCATCACGCTGATCTCGCGCCCGGTTCCGAAGTTGAAGGTCTGACCAACTGCCGCCGGATGCGAACCCGCCGCAAGGAATCCCTCGACGGTGTTGGTTACGTAGTTCAGATCGCGAGTGGGGTGCAGGGCCCCAAGGCGAATCTCGCGTTGTCCCGAAAGCAACTGCGACATGATGGTCGGGATCACCGCGCGGGCCGACTGCCGGGGCCCGAACGTGTTGAATGGCCGAGCCGTTACCACCGGGATCTCAAAAGAACGATAGTACGAGTCAGCAATCATGTCCGCGCCGATCTTGGAAGCCGAGTAGGGGGATTGTCCCTGCATGGGGTGGTCTTCGCTAATCGGAACCGTGATGGCTGTGCCGTAGGTTTCGCTCGTACTGGTGTTCACGACGCGGGAGGTGCCGTAGCGGCGTGCGGCTTCCAGAACGTTGAGTGTGCCTTCCACATTGGTGCGTACGTACGAGCGAGGAGCGTGATAAGAGTACGGGATGGCAATGAGTGCGGCGAGGTGGAAAATGACTTCTTGGTCTTTGGCGGCGCTGAGCACGCTTTCGGGATCAGCGATATCACCCATCATCACGTCCATCGCCTTCGCGTGTTCGCTTGCGTCGAGCCAGCCCCACCGGCCGGCCCCGTTATAGTGGACGAGGGCACGCACCTGCGCCCCCTCGGTGAAGAGGCGCTCGGCCAAGTGGCTTCCGATGAATCCACCCGCACCGGTAACGAGCACGCGGCGCCCATTCCAGGACATGGCTTTACTTTACTTGGCGGGGCGCCGTACGACGCGGGATTCTGCCCCTATCGGGCGGACGAGGTTTGCGTTGCGAGGATTCGTTTGGGCGACTTGTAAGGGTAGCCTCAAAGGTGGCTTTACCATGAAGAGACTGCGGTTGCCGCGCCGGATTGGCTTTTTTGGAGGAATTGGGTTAGCCTCAACCCTGAGAGGGCTGAGGCATAAAAGCCCCGTAGTTTCGGAAGTGTCGTTGCCTCACTCGATGGAGGTTACAATATGAGTCGGGGTAGCCTCAACCCTGAGAGGGCTGAGGCATAAACATAGCTATGTGTTCCCAATCGTGCCTTTAGAGATGCGGGCTATCGAAGATGGTCGATTCGACTATAGTCAAGGACCCCGACCGACCGACGATAGCGGCCACTTCCCCTCGGTGGCCGCAAGTCGTACATTTAGTATGTGAATGGAGAGTGTTTGATGTAAATGGAGAAAAATCTTATTTATCGGTTGGCACTTGTTGCGGTGGTGTTCGTGCTGGGCGCTTATCTGGGTTATAGTTGGAGGTGGTCAACCGACGACAGCCAGCTTTTAGGCGCAAGTTTCGTTGTGGATAAGGAATCGGAAGTGGTGACGGTTAAAATTATGTACCGGAAGCCCGACGGTCCAGTGCAAGTAGGATATATAATTGACGAAGCTGAGCGCACCGTTCGACTGAAGGCAAAGACCGTACCCGGTGGCATTGCATGTAAACCGCCTCATACTATAGTCATCAACTTTCAGGAGATTGGACTGACCAAAGAGACTGCCGACAGTGCAAAGCTCCTCTTCCGCCGGAATGGTGTTTGGGTTGAAGCAACACTCAAGACTCAGTAGCCCAAGTGTTTACGCCTTGATCTCAGTTACCTGCGATTGAGGCAGGGAAGGACTAGATGAATTGATTGTGGCGGTAAACACCAAAACTGCCGCCGAAAGACTTTTTCACTGATGCGAGCGTCCTTCATCTAGAAGCGGCACAATGCGTCATCGTCTCTATCGCCTGATCCTGTTCTTGGGAGTGATTTAATGCCTCAATCCTCGCAGGGTTGAGGCTAAGTCTTATCTACCCACGGCCAGTTGCAATGAAGAACATCGCTTACTTCGGGAAGAAGTGCGAACTCGTCCGACCACACTCGACCTAAACTAGCCCTTCCAATACATCTTCTTGCGCTTGGATGTAATCCTTGTGGTGTCCGATGTCCAGCCAGTACTCCGTCAAGGGGAATGAAGCCACCGTCTGCCCTTCACCAATCAGCCGGTGGATCAAATCGGTCATATCCACTCGCCCGTCTTCGCCAAGATAATCGAACACCCTTGGGTCAAGCATATAAATCCCGGCAGAAACGAAGTGCCGGTATGTCGGCTTCTCGCGGAGACCCGTTATCCGCCCGTCCTGCTCTTCAATCACCCCGTAAGGCACGTTAACCTCAAACGCGCGCACCGCGACCGAAAGCAGAGCCTCCTGCTCGTCGTGGTATGCCTTCATGCGGCGGAAGTCCACGCTCGTCAGGATGTCGCCGTTCATCACGAGCATGGTCCGCTGGGGCCGTTCAAGCAGCCGGAGCGCGCCTGCCGTGCCCAACGGTTCGTCTTCGTTGACGTAGTTCATGTTCACGCCGAACTCGGCCCCGTCACCAAAATGGCGGCGAATCACGTCGGGTCGGTAGTGCGTGGTGACGTGGACGTCTTTGATACCGCAGGTGCGGAGTCGCCGAACAATGTGCTCCAGTAGCGGCCGGTCCCCGACGGGGAGCATGGGTTTGGGGGTGTCCTCCGTGAGCGGTCGGAGCCGTTGCCCAAAACCTCCCGCCATCACCACTGCTTCAATGCTGTCTTCGACGTCCGGTGTCAGGTCGCTCAGCGTGTAGAGGCCCATGAGCGTCCCCGATTCGTCCACCACCGGGATCTGAGCGACTTTGTGGCGGCGCATCAGGGCGAGGATGTCAGCGCGGCTTGTCTCAAGACCGGCCGTAATCGGGCGGGGTCGCTTTTGTCGTTCGGGCCGGAACCGAAGGCCCTCCACCGAATCTTCAAACGTCGCCCCGGCCAATAAGGCGCGTCGGATATCTCCATCGGTCAGCGAGTCCAAGAGCCGCCGCTTCTCGTCCACGACGAATACGATTCCCTTCAGGTTTCGGTCAATTGCCGTGACTGCGTCCCGCAAGGTGGCCTTGAGCGGGATCGTGAGTTCAGCAACGGCGTTGAAGCGACCTGACATGAAGTTCCTCTTATTATGGTGCGGGTTTCTCGTTCAAAGTTCACGGACCCGTGCCGGAGTCCTCTCGCAGTTTTGCGGGCACCCCCATGACGGTCGCCCGCTGGCACATCCCTTCGATCACGACGGCACACCGGTTGCAACCATCACATCGTCCCCAACCGTCACCCCTTGAGGATCACCCGGCGCCGATGTGAGTGCGGGCCCCGACCCGGCAACCACCAAGAACCCTGCTCCCTGGCGCGAGGTGAGCGTGGTCGCCGACCTCTACATCGTGCTCCACGAGAGCCATGGAATTGACGATGGCATTGAGCCCAATCGTACTCGCGGGGTTGATCACCGCTCCAGCGGCGACAAGAGTTCCGCTCCCGATTTTTGCGCTGCAGGCAACTGTTCCTTCGGGGTGAACGGCGGTCGCGGCGACAAAGCCGAAAGAGAGCCCCATGTCATAGGCTCGTACTCGCGCGGAAGGCCGCCCAATGCTGCCGATGCCAACGATGAATTCGGTTACACCGCGCTGGAAAAGTTCGGGGAGGAGCCCGTCGCCGCCTTGGATGGTGGAGCCTTCGTAGATTTCGCCGTGTCGGTTTGTATCGGCATCGAGAAGGCCGTAAATCTCTCGCCCCGACATCCGCAGTGTGTCCACCACGACACGGGCATGGCCCCCTGCCCCGATGACGACGACGCTCATGGCTCAAACCTCGCGAAAGGTTTGCGGAGCAACTCCGGCCCCCAAGATGTGTTTTGGAGGGCCTCCACGATGCGCTCGGCGGCGTGACCATCGCCGTACGGGTTGGTCATTCCTCTAAGGCTTTCTCGAAATTCTGGGTCGAGGGCACGTCCGATGGCCTCGCGAATGGCTTCGGTTGTGGTGGCCGTATCAATGACGTTCGCGGCCCGCATCCGGCCCGCTTGACGTACACCGATATTCACGACGGGTAACGCGAACGACGGTGCTTCAAGAATCCCGCTACTGCTGTTCCCGATCATGGCTTCGGCTTCTTCGAGCGCGGTGTAGTACAGTTTTGCCCCCAGGTTTTCGACGGGTATGACGTGCGAGAGGTTCATACCGGCGATGGCCTTGCGAATGGCGAGTCCGCCAGTGTCAGCATTCGGCATCGTGAGGATCGTGTCCATATCATCGGGCAAAGCTCGGAGAAGGGCGCACGCTTCCTCATCAGCAGACTCGGGCGCGAGCGTCACCGGGTGGAAAGTGCCGATCATGAACCGTTTGGTGAGGGTTCTTCTCAGCCTCTTCTCTAGGTCTTGCCGTGTGCCGCGTTGCATCGTGCGGATCAGGTCAAGGGCGGGAGCACCAGTCACATGAACTCGTTCGGTGGGCTCGCCCATCTGCCGAACGCGGTCGGCATACGCTTCGTGAGCGACGCAGTGGACGCTGGCCAACTTGGTGATGCTGTGGCGCAAAGCGTTGTCAATCGCGCCCTCGGTTTCTTCGCCGCCATGGAGATGGACAATGGGGATGCGTATCGGCACGGCCGCGACTGCCGCCGCATGGGTTTCGTAACGATCACCAAGCAGAAGCACTCCGTCTAACTTAAGGTGGTCAAACGACATTCCGAACCCCAAAACGCCCCTTGAAATGGACCGGGTGATGTTTACGGGATCATCGCCGCTCTCGGTCATTGGCACTCGTGCGGCGACCTCAAACCCAGCCTCTTCAATCAGGTCAACGGTATTGCCAAACCGCTCGGACAGATGGGCGGCGGCGGCAATTATGAGCGGCTTGAAGTCGACCGACTTGTCTATGGCCCTGAGAACCGGTTCAAGGTAGTTGAAGTCGCTTCGAGCGACCGTGACCACACCGAGCCGAATCACTCGACGTCACTCCACTTTAATTGAGTTCCGGGGCCGACATCCCGCGCGAGCCGTTTTCCCACCAATTGGTCGAACTCACGGGGGGGGATTCCGGTGCCCGGTCGTCTAAGGATGAGGTCGGCGGGAGTAAGCACATGCCCTGCCTCACACGACTTCGCCAAGGCAACACTGCGCCGGGCCACGTCGCGGGTGTTCATCTCGGCTTCCGTGGGTTGCTTTATGCCGTCTCCAAGAGCTGACTCAACGGCTCTGATTTGGGCGACCATATCACGGAGTTCCGGTGGCTCCAACGAAGCCGCGTGATCCGGGCCGGGCAGGTTCCGGTCTAGTGTGAAGTGTTTTTCGATCACGCATGCACCCATAGCTACCGCCGCAAGCGCGATCGTGATGCCTTCGGAGTGATCGCTTAGCCCAACCGGTTTACGCATGGCCTTCCGCATCGTGTCCATTGCGCGCAGATTCATAGCCGAGGGGGGAGCGGGATAGGCACTGACGCAGTGGAGAATGGCAACCGGGCCCGCACCCGCTCCCTCGAGTGCGTCCAGAGCTTCTTGAACCTCTTCTAAGGTGCCCATTCCTGTGCTGAGGATCGTTGCACGCTTCTTGCTCGCCAGATGACGGAGGAACGGAATGTTCGTGAGTTCGCCACTTGGCACCTTCACCACGTCCATGCCCATGGCGTCGAGGGCGTCGGCGCTTTCCTCATCGAATGCAGTGGACATGAACTTTATCTCGCGCAGTTCGCAGTACTCCTTGAGTTCGTGGAATGCTTCAAGCGGCAACTCCAAACGTCGCAAAAGGTCGGCTTGGCTAGGGGACTGCTCTCCGGCAGCCGTCATATAATCGGCTAAGGGAGCGTCCTCAGTGACGAGCGATTCAGCCCGGAAGGTCTGAAACTTGACAGCATCGGCTCCGGCAACGGCCGCAACGTCAATGAGTTGTTTGGCCATGGAGAGGTCGCCGTTATGGTTGACGCCCGCTTCGGCGATGATAAAGCAGGGTTGGTCTTCGCCAAAGGGTGGTTTCATGATTTCAAGTCTCTATAAGGCATGAGGGCTTCGGCAATGCGCCAGTCGTCCGGAGTGTCAATGTCCACCGACCGAGAGGGGGGCATGAGATAGGGACGAGTACGAAGTGGAAGGAACGTCCGCTCACTCCTCAAGGTTGTAACCCGGACGAGATAGATTGCGCCGTTCAAAAGGAGTGATTCCGGCATGTCTTGTCGGCGGGTGGCGGTGGAATCTACGAGTCCTGACAAGAATCCGTCGGCATTGACGTGCCTCATGAGGGCAGGAGACTTTCCCGGAGCGACGCTCACTACGGCGTCGCAATTTTTTGCTAGATTTCGGGCGGCGGCGATATCGTGTCCGCTCCGAAGGGGGGATGTAGGTTGCAGAAGAAGCAACCAATCAGGATCACCTACCCGATCAAGCAGGTGTAAGACCACATCAAGCGTCGTGGCTTCATCGGTCGCGAGTTCCGCAGGGCGGAGGAAAGGCACTTCCGCACCGCTTGCCGTGGCGACGGCCGCTATCTCTGCGCTGTCCGTTGAGACGAATACTTCGGTTGCGACTCCACTTTGAAACGCGGCTTCGATCGTCCATGCGATCAAGGGCTTTTCGTGGAGAAGACGAATGTTTTTCCCAGGAACACCTTTGGAACCGGATCGTGCCGGAACTAGCGCAGTGATCCGCCCCAGGTCAGATAGGGGGGGATGTTCGGCCACGAGAGGTCCAGTATATCCACGAGGCTACCGGGTTACCCGGAGTAAACTGAACGCATGGTCCGGGCCCCTCTCCGGCAGTACGCCTTCGCGGCTTGTCTTCTCGTGCTCGCCGCACTAGGAATCGGCCAGATTCGACCTGCGGCGACCCTGCGAATTGGCGACGTAATCACTGTACGGATTATCGCGGTCGAAGGTTACGACGGCGAATACCGGGTGCTTACCGATGGAGCCGTGACCGGTCTTGGGTTTGGCCGGCTTGAAGTTGAGGGCCGGACAATTGCTCAGGTTCAGCAGGCGATCACCGACCGTATGAGGCGGATCATGCTGGATCCTAAAGTCGAGGTGGTTCTCAAAGAGCAACGATTGGAGTACGTCTACGTCTCGGGCCAAGCGGTTGATGCTGGCGGACCCGTTGTGTTGACGGAAGGATTGACTCTTCGCGCCCTTCTCGCGGGCAAAGTTCAGCCGACGGAAACTGAGAAGTTTGATGTCGTTCTCTTTCGTGATGGCAAAGAAGTCCTTCGCGAGGACTTGAATGCTGTCCTGGGCGAATCCGAGGGTATGGGGGCATCGCGTCTGTCGCCCAACGACGTCGTAACCGTCGTTCCACTTGAAACGTATCGTATTTGGGTGACGGGCGCGGTGAATAGCCCAGGTGAGAAACAAGTAAGGCCCGGCACAGATGTTTATCAGGCGATTGCTCAGTCAGAAGGGATTACACTTGAGGTCTTAGACAACACAGATGCTCGAATCGTGTTGCGTCGCGGACCGAACGAAACCGAGTTTCCCGTTCAACAGCGAGGTGAATCGCCGCCTGTAGCATTGGAGCCAGGGGATACGTTGACAGTTCGCACCCCCCAACTCCTGCAAGTCACCGTAGGTGGCTACGTTGTCAATCCGCAAGTCATGAAAGTGCGACAAAGTACGCGACTCGGGGAAGCGATTGTGAAGGCTGGTGGTGTCGCCACCGGCGGGACATTGACGGACGTGGTGATTATCCGAGGTTCCGAAGCCTTTCGAGTGGACGCCTCGGGTTTGACGTCTGGGGAAGAGATCAGCCCATTTCCCCTCATGGATGGAGACGCGGTCTACGTAAGGCGGAACGAGAACACGGTTGCCGTCCTCGGTGCCGTGAACAACGCCCAGAGTTTTAGTCTTGAGGACAATCGTGAGTATCGCTTGTCGGACATCATCGCCTCGGCGGGAGGTGTCAGCGATCGAGGTTCTCAACGGCATATCTATGTCGCGAAAAAGAGCGATGATGGTCGAGTGATCGTGAAGGAGTATCACCTTGATGCGTTCCTGAAAGATGGCGATGTCTCCCAGAATCCCGTGATTCAATCCGGCGACGTGGTTGTCGTAGGCACTCCCCAGGGGATCAACATCTCTGGAATCAGCAACTTGATTACTTCGGGTGCACTTCTGAGGTCCCTCTTCGGTTTCTGATTCATGGCTGATTCGAAACGCAACCCGCCGATCCGCATTGCCGCTCTCACGATGGATGCCGTCATTGTGGGGATGGCTCATGCGGCAACATTCCTGTTGATGGCGCGTCCGCCGGTCGATTACGCGCAATGGTCGCTCATGACGCTCGCCGTCGTCGCAGTTGCGTTTGGAATCACGTTTGCCCGTGGTGCCCACAGGATTCAGGCCCGACATCTGGGCCGAGCCGACATTTTGAATTTGGGAGTGATGAGCGTTCTCGTCGCGATCGCTTGCCTGGTACTGCAACTCATCCTTCAGATCGGAGCCGACGAGATTTCGCTTTCGCGGATCCCCATCGGCACGGGAGCAATTTCTTTTGTGTTTCTTGTTACCGCCCGATTGATTCAGGGTAGAGAAGGCGGGAATGATCAGATTGAGGTGGAACCTCGCCCTACCCTGATCGTTGGCGCAGGCGACGCGGGCGAACTCATCTATCGCGAACTTTCGCGCGTCCGTAGCTCCGGGTACCAGATCGTTGGTTTCGTAGACGATGACCTGAAGAAGGTTCAGACGACGATCCACGGCGTACCCGTGCTCGGCACGATTGACGACATTCCTCGACTTTGTGAGTCGTACGAAATTGATGAGATTCTGATCGCCATCCCCAGCGCGAGTGGCGAAACGAATCGGCGCATCTTTCACGCATGTGCGCAGACCGAAGCGCGAGTCCAGAACTTACCCAGCATCGCGATGCGCGTGTTCAGCGAGAAACCCATCGTGCCGCTCATGCGGGAGTTCCAAGTAGAAGACTTGCTCCGGCGGGCTCCCATCCAAGCAGACATGAATCCGGCACGAGGATATCTGGGTGGAGAAAGGGTGATGGTCACGGGTGGAGGAGGCTCAATAGGAAGCGAATTGGCCAGGCAAGTTGCCGCTCTCAATCCGGCGCAATTGATTCTCATTGGAAAAGGCGAGAACAGCATATTTGAGATTGATCGGGAGTTACGAGAGTCAGGGGTAGCGAGGCCGACAGCGATCATTTGCGATGTGCGTGACCCACAGGGTTTAGATTTGGCGATGCGCACACACACTCCGCGCGTCGTTTTCCATGCTGCCGCGCACAAGCATGTGCCACTCATGGAATCCACACCGATTGAGGCGGTACGGAACAACGTGTTTGGCACGCTAAACGTGGCGGAAGCCTGTATTCGTCACGGCGTCGGAAAGTTCATTTTGGTTTCGACGGATAAGGCGGTGAATCCCGGCAACATCATGGGGGCGAGCAAGCGCGTTGCCGAAATGATTGTGCAAGCACTTGCCGGTCGGAGCGACACGGGTTTTGCGATTGTCCGGTTTGGAAACGTTTTAGGTAGCCGCGGCAGCTTGATTCCGATACTTCGAAGTCAGATTGACAAGGGTGGGCCAGTTACGGTTAC
>JAHBTC010000035.1 GCA_019638835.1 Fimbriimonadaceae bacterium | reverse complement strand
AATCACCGGCACCGCCGGTGTTTCGCAACTGATTCACCCGGTTTCCATTCGGGAAGCTATGAAAGCGTACGCTCCTCCGAGAAACGCACCGAATCCGCCACCAATCAAGACTTTCGTAAACTTCTTCATGTCGTTCCTTCTAAGAATCGCGCAGAGCCACCGGAAAGTTCCACGCCGCAGATTCCCGCTGGGTAAGCAGGGCTACCGACGCCACCAATAGTGACTCCGCCAGGGAACTCGTACTCCCAGAGTTGACCACCAAGAGCGGGCGCCACGATTATCTCAGGGCCGCTTACCGCGAACCGACCCGTCGAAGGGATCGCCCAAACCCCGCGCCCAGGAATGGACCCCCGAGGTTGATCAAGGGTTGCCCCGATCGCGGTGTCGCCAACCGTAAAAGTCACCATGCGGCCCTTACCAGGGCTCAAGTTGAAAATTGACTTTGCCCACGGTTGGTTCTCGCTGGAATCGTAGAGGTCGGAGATGATTTGTCCATTTGGGGCGAAGACCGCCCCAACTTCGTTCCACGGTGCTTTGATCTCCACTTGAATTTCATTCTCAATCACCTTTGCCCCCGGCAACGCGATTGATCCCGCGACGACCGCCACGTTGTAACGTGCGGCAAACTCACTGAAAACCCATCGGTAGATTTCAGCGGCTTCCTTTGCTTTCCGGTCGAGAAATGCGTTCGCGATGCGTCGGCCGCGCTCTGCTTTAGGGGATGTTGCGGCGTGGCGTAGCAACAACACCTTCTCATCCATGAGTGCCCATGACATCGCTTCGGCGATGGTCTCAGACTTCACGACGGCCGCCCATTCGTCGCTCAGAAAAAGGGGGGAGCCGATGTGAGCCGGGAAAACCACTACCGTCATTGCATCCCGCGACGGCAACTGCAGAATCTGCGCAACCGAATCGAGCCATGTTGCAAAGTCAAAGCGGGTTTGATAGTTGCGCGGACGTAAGACTCGGTCCACCGCCCAAACTCTCACGACTCCGCTCATGGTTCTTACATCCGTTCCGGCGCACTAACACCCAAGAGATCAAGTGCCGCTCGAAGAGCCGTTTGCGTCGCGAGAACGATCGCGAGTCGCTTTTTTGATACATCTGGCTGAGCGGCATCAATGACTCGGCACTGATCGTAAAAGCCATGATAAGCCCTCGCTAGTTCAATCGCGTACGTCGCGATACGATTGACGGCCAGGTCCTCAGCGGCTCTTGCCACTTCTTCGCGTAACTCGAATACTTTGATCAACAAGCTTCGCTCTCGCTCGTGAAGTTCCGTAAGGCTGACTTCCCGGATTCCGAGGTCAGCCGCCGTTACATCCGGAATCACGCCAGGGATTTCTGTCTTCGCACGGTCAATGAGCTGGCAGATTCGCGCGTGAGCGTATTGCACATAGAAAACCGGGTTTTCATCGCTTTGCTTTGCCGCGAGGTCAAGGTCGAAGTCGAAAGTCGTGTCGTGGTGCCGCATGAGATAAAAGAATCTCGCCACATCGCGACCCGCCTGCTGTTGAGTTTTGCGATCGGCATCCGGGTGAAGCCTTTGTCCGATCTCGTCCACGAGATCGCTCAACGCGAAGATGTTTCCGTCCCGCTTTCTCATGGGTGCTGGTTTGCCATCCTTCAAGAACCGGACCAGTTGGAAGATCTGAACGAGGAGTTCTTTTTCGGCTTGTCTCGTAGCGGCCTCGCAACTGGCTTGCTCTGCTTGATCACGGAACAATTCAGCAGCCTCGCCGAACGCCGGTACACCGTTAGGTTCCGAGGGCGACATCCGCATCGCGGCAACCACCGCCCTCAGGCGGTTGATATATCCATGGTGGTCTGGCCCGAGTACGGTGATTAACCGGTCTGCGCTTGATGGACGATTGAACTTGTCTCGGTGGTAAGCCACATCGGATGCGATGTACGTCAGCCTGCCATCCCTCCGGCGCAAAACGCGATCCATATCGTCGCCGAACTTCGTGCTTCGAAGCCAGACGGTTCGCTCACTGCCTTCGGCGTCATCCTCATCTTGAGGCTGGTCCTCGCGGACTACCTCTTCAATTGCCCCCTTCTTGCCCATCTTGAGGACAGTGCGACGAGGCTCGTCATCGGCAGCCCCTTTTGCGATCAGTTCATTCAGGCACTCCGCTACGATGCCGGCATCATGTAGTGACTGCTCGCTAAACCAAGTATCAAAAACAACTCCAAACGCCTCAAGATCCCGACGTTGCCGTTCGAGCATGGTTGCTTGGGCCTCGGATTGCCACCACTCTGTAGGATGATCCTCTGCGGTGTCAAGGACATCCGCCACGGCTTGGACGTAGTCTCCTCGGTACCCCTTTTCGGGAAACTCGGTGCCTAGTTTCAATGCTCGGACAGATAGAGCGAACTGGCGCATCTGTTCGCTGTTCACTCCATCGTTGATGTAGTACTCGCGATGCACTGTGTGGCCGCTTGCCTCGAGCAAATTGCATAAGGCAGAACCGTATGCGGCCCCGCGGCCTGAGCCTATCGTAATCGGCCCATTTGGATTGACCGAGACGAACTCGACATTGATCCTGTGAGGATGAGGTTGTGCGGGCCTCGCAAAGTGACCGGGTTTTTCGAGAATCCGTTTGTCCGTGGAATTCAGGACTTCTGCCAGTGATCCTTCAAATTTGTTTGGCTTGACCCGTAGGTTGACAAACCCTGGGCCCGCGACTTCAACGCTCTCAAATGTGTCGGTGGCCTGTAGAGCGGTTGCCAACAATTCACCGACCTGTCGAGGGTTCATCCCGGCAACTTTGGCCGAGGCCAAAGCAAAAGTGACCGCAAAATCGCCGTGTTCGGCTTGCTTAGGGGATTCCACGACGGGGATTGGATAGTCGCCGGGCGGGAGTAACCCTTGAGTGATCAAACCGTCTACCGATTGAGACAGTAACGCGTTCAATTCATCCTTGATCAAGGCCCTTGGGGATACCCGAATGGGGGGAAATCAGGGCCCGATTCGAAAATTCCTTCGCAGAACCGCGCCTTTTGGTAGGTGTTTGGGTCTAGAATAGGGGTTGCGACCCAACAGCGTGACTGCTACGCGGCAGTCCGCAGGAGAGGTAGGTTGAGCCAGATGTCCCTTGAGCGCGACCCGTTTGTAGACATTCTCTTGCAGAGTGGATTTCTGAAAGAGGAGCAATTAGAAGAGGCCACACAGGTACAGAAGCAGACGGGAGCCAGTGATTTGGGCCGTGTGCTGATGGATCTTAACATGGTCGGCGAGCGCGAAGTGCTCGCCGCCAAAGCGAAAGCCACCGGCCAAATGTTTGTTGACCTGGACAGATTGCAGATCGAGTCCAGCGCGATCAACGTTGTCCCTGAGCGACTTGTCAAGCTCCACAGCGTGATCCCCGTCAAGAAGGACGGCACCAACTTATGGGTCGCTATGAGCAACCCGAACGATCTGGAAGCAATTGACCAGATCCAACTGGCCTCAGGGTGTCGCGTCCGGCCTGCCGTCGCGGTTCCCGCCGCGATCGAAGAAGCCATTCGCCGCTATTACGCGGCAAGTACGGGTGGCGATTCTTCCGAATCAGGAGAGATGCCGTCTGCCGCCGGGGCGGTGGGGAACGTCGCAGTCAACCGCAACGACCTTCGAGCGATCATGGCGCAAGCCCAGGTCGCCCGCGATGCCGACAAGATTAGCCAGAAGGAAACCGACGAGTCCGATGAGGACATGGCGGACCAAGCGCCGATTATCAAGTTGGCGAACGCCATCATCCAGCAGGCGATCAACGACCGCGCATCGGACATCCACGTTGAACCGATGGAGCGCAGTGTTCGCATTCGATACCGCATTGACGGTGTTTTGATGGAAGCGATGACGGTTCCGAAGAATCTTCAGGCTCCGCTTATCTCCCGCTTCAAGATCATGGCCGAGATGAATATTGCGGAACGACGCGTTCCGCAAGACGGTCGTATTGAGGTTCGTAACGCCGGTCAGGAGTACGACATGCGTGTAAGTACGATTCCTACACCATTTGGTGAAAAGATCGTTATGCGTATTCTCGACAAAGGCAATGCCATGGTCGGCTTGCATAAGCTTGGCTTCACGCCCGAGAATCAGGCTCGCATCGAAGAACTCATTAGTCAGCCGAACGGAATGTTCCTTTGTACGGGTCCGACGGGTTCCGGTAAGACAACAACCCAGTACTCCGTTCTCAACAAACTGAACTCGATCGGCGTCAATATCATCACCGTTGAAGACCCGGTTGAGTACCAGTTGGGCGGTATCGCGCAGGTACAGGTGAACAAGAAAGCCGGTCTTACCTTTGGAACGGCGCTTCGCGCCTTCCTGCGACAAGACCCCGACATCATTATGGTCGGTGAAATGCGCGACCTTGAAACGGCAGAAATCGCCATTGAGGCGTCACTCACGGGACACTTGGTCTTGTCCACGCTTCACACGAACGACGCGCCTTCGGCGACTCTTCGTATGATCGATATGGGCGTTGAGCCGTACCTCATCGCCGCCACGGTCATCGGTGTTCTTGCTCAGCGGCTCGGACGACGACTAGACCAAGACCACAAGGAGCCGTATGAAGTGCCGGCGATTGACCTTCGACGCTTCGGGTTTGAGATCACGGACCCAGAAGAGTCCGTCACGCTCTATCGTGGTGTACCGCACGAAAACAACCGGCAAACCGGTTACCGTGGTCGTGTTGGTCTGCACGAACTCATGACCATGAATGCGGAAATCGCAGAAATGGTCGTACGCCGAACCCCCGTACACGAAATCAAGATGGCGGCGAAAGCCAACGGAATGAAGGAACTTCGAGAGGACGGTTTGGCGAAGGTACTTATGGGCATCACCGATCCAGAAGAAGTGATGCGCGTCGTCTTCACGGCAGGTTTCTGACGAGTTGACCGAAAAAGGGAACTCAAAGGGCCTCCACAACCATCTAGAATAGGACAGTAGTCAATGAACGAACCGAACGAAATGTCGCCCCAGGCTCCGGCACCGCCGCCGCAGAGCGTTGCCGCGCCCGAAGTAACGGGTGCTCCTCCTGTCGAGGCTCCGGCTCCGGCAGGTGCCTCCGGTCGTCCGAAGACGCTCGAAGACCTCCACATAGACGAACTGCTCCATGTCGTCGTTGACCGGAACTGCTCGGATCTCCATATCTGCACGGACTCGGAACCGATTATTCGAGAAGACGGTGCATTGAAGAAACTCAATTACGAGAAGTTCAATGCGAATCAGACGCAACGCATGCTCTACGAAATCCTTTCGGATGACCAAGTGACGCGGTTCGAACAGACCTTGGAACTTGACTTTTCGTATCAGTTGCCGAAGCGCGCCCGATTCCGTGTAAACCTGTACCGGGATAGGGGAGCCGTTGCTGCCGCCTTCCGATTGATTTCAAACCGGATTCCGACGACGCGAGAACTCAACTTGCCGCCGATCCTAGATCAACTGACCGAGCGACCTCGCGGTCTTGTCCTCGTGACAGGCCCTACTGGTTCCGGTAAATCAACGTCGCTCGCGGCGATGATCAACCACATCAACACCACGCGTGCGGTTCACATCATTACGATTGAAGACCCGATCGAGTACTTGCACACCCACAAACTCTCGATCATCAATCAGCGCGAACTTGGCTCGGATACCAAGTCGTTCTCGAATGCGCTCCGTGCCTGTCTTCGTGAAGACCCAGACGTCTTGCTCGTTGGTGAAATGCGCGATACGGAAACAATTGCCCTCGCGATCACCGCGGCGGAAACCGGTCACTTGGTCTTCGCCACGCTTCACACCAACAATGCGGCCGAATCCATTGACCGTATGATTGACGTCTTCCCCCCCGGACAGCAGGAGCAAATCCGTGTTCAGTTGTCCAACAACATCGTTTCCATCATCGCGCAGCAGTTGCTTCCGCGAGCGAGCGGCCCGGGACGCGTCCCCGTGAACGAGATCATGGTGGCAACTCCTGCTATCCGCAACCTCATTCGCGAGAACAAGACCCACCAGATTCCATCCATGATCCAGACGAGTGGTGCCCACGGCATGCTTAGCATGGACCAGTGCTTGAGAGACCTTTACATGAAGGGAATCATCACGCTGGACGAGGCTCTGCAACGCTGCCAGAACGTCGAAGAACTGAAGAAGATGATCAACCTTGGTGGTGCGCAAGGCGGACCACCGCAACCCAGGAGATAAACCATAAATGCCGGTCTACAGTTACACTTTTCGTGACCCCAGCGGGGGGATGCAAAAAGGAACCGCCGAGGCGGAGGATGAACAGAGCCTAAGAGCCAGGTTTGGTGAACAGGGTCTTGACGTCGTCGAAGTGACGATGATCAAGAAGGCCGGTAAGGCCTCCAAGAAATCCTACGGGAAGGTCAACCTCAAGAACCTCGCGATCTTCTGTCGCCAGTTTTCAACGATGGTTGATGCGGGTGTTTCGTTGGTTCGATGCTTGGACGTTCTCGGGCGGCAAACCGAAGACCCGAAACTGAAGCGGATTCTCCTTGATATTGGGGAGCGTGTTGAATCGGGAGAAAGCCTCTCGAACTCTATGCGCCGTCACCCGCGTACCTTCAATAACCTGTTCATTGGTTTGATCCGTGCCGGTGAAGTTGGTGGTGTTTTGGAAGAAACTCTCCAGCGTTTGGCAGCATTCTTGGAAGCCGACGTTGCACTGCGCCGTAAGGTGAAGTCCGCGTTGACATATCCGGTGCTCGTCATGATCGCCGCTATCGGCATCGTGATCTTCCTTGTGTCTTGGGTTGTGCCTCAGTTTGCGGCCCTATTTAAGGACATCGGCTTAAAGGATGAGGACATGCCTTGGGCCACCAAGTTCCTGATTGACCTTTCGGCGAACTTCCGCAACAACTGGTTGATGATGATTATTACCGTCGTTGTCGTCATCGGTTCTTGGAAGTTGTTCGTCAGCACTCGCTTTGGGCGACGTGCGGCGGATCGGCTGAGGTTGATGATGCCGGTCTTTGGAAAACTGCACCACAAGGTGTGTATGGCGCGTTTCAGCCGAACGATGGGCACCTTGCTCACTTCGGGCGTTCCGATCCTCCAGGCGATGGAAACGGTTTCCGGTGTTGTCGGAAATTCCATCATGTCAGATGCGATTCTCGACTCTCGTGCCCGAATCCGAGAGGGAGACCGTATTGGTGAGCCTCTAGAGGCCAGCCGATTGTTCCCGCCCATGGTCGTACACATGATCGGTGTCGGTGAAGAATCCGGTTCTCTCGACTACATGTTGCAGAAGATTGCCGATTTCTATGAAGCCGAAGTGGAAGCTACATTGGCCTCACTTACGGCCGCTATCGAGCCACTTCTCATCGTGTTCCTTGGTTTTGTCGTCGGATTTATCGTTATCGCGATGATGATGCCGATGGTCAAGGTAATCTCGACGCTCTCCGAAGGAAGCGACACCTAAGGAAAGCTCAAGCCGCCCGACTTCTCCGCGAAGTCGGGCGGTTTTTTCGTTTTTTGGCCCCAGATGCCAGGTATCTTTGCGGTGCCCATGGATATAGGGCTGTTTCCCGCATGGACGGCGGTTGTCGGGTTCTTCATAGGCTCGGCTATCGGAAGTTTTCTTAACGTTGTGATCTACCGGTTGCCGCGATGCATGTCCATCGCTGAGCCAACCCATAGTTTTTGTCCCCGGTGCAAGCACCAACTAGGGATTCCCGACCTGATTCCGATCTTCAGTTGGGCAATGCAGGGCGGTAAATGCCGCTATTGTCGGGCACCGATTGCGCCCCGATATATGGTTGTTGAACTCATTACGGGGGCCTTGTGGGGAGGAATTTGGTGGATTCATCTGGTGCAAGGCGCCGATCCTGTCACCTTCGTCGCTTGGAGTCTGTTCGCATCTGCGCTGGTGGCCGCGATTTTCACCGATCTGGCCCACTACATCATTCCGGACGAGATCAATGCGGCGATGCTGATTGTCGGCTTGATCTATAGCGGCGTACTGATTGCGCAGAATCGGGCAAACGCATTCACTTGGGGCTTACCGAGCGGAGTTGCCGGGGCCCTTGCGGGGATTGGCGTGCTTTGGGGGATCGCATTCCTTGGCCGGATCTTGTTCGGCAAGGACGCAATGGGACACGGTGACATCAAGATGGCTCGGGGGATCGGGGCTGTCCTCTTCCCAAGTCTTGCGATGATCTCGTTTGGTCTCGCCATCGTCAGTGGGGCCGTGATCGGCATCTTGGTGGTGATCATGCGGAACTTCGTGGCGAAAAAGGATGAGGACGAAGAGGAAGATGAAGAGGGGTACGAGCCGGAGAGCATTGGCTCTTTGGTGAAGTCTCTGTTTGGCTACGTCTTGTTGATGGATATTGTGGGGCTTTTCATTCACCCGGTTTATCGGTGGTGGTTTGGCGAAGATCCGTTCACTGACGAGGCTATCTCCGATGACGAGACTCAGGTAGAACTAACAATGATTCCGTTTGGACCTCACCTCGCGGTGGGGGCACTTGCCGCCATGCTGTTCGGGACGCCGCTACAAGCCATGGTGGACGCGTATTGGCGCAATGCCTTTGGTGGGTAGTTGCAGAAAAACGTGGGAACAAGAGAACAAATGGGTTCGTCAAAAACCGAGGCAAGGACAATGCGCATGACCCGTCGCCGTGGATTCACACTTATCGAACTGTTGACTGTAATCGCGATTATCGCGTTGCTGTCGGCCATTATTTTCCCGGTGTTTGCTCGGGCGAAAGATTCAGCCGCGAAAGCGAGCGATATCAGCGATATGAACTCGTTGAGGTCGGCCCTGCAACTTTATCGCGTGGATCAGGGAGCCTATCCTCCGGCCTTATTGGGCTACGTCACTTTGTATTCGTCGGGCCCCCAAATGGGCAATGTCATCCCGGCGAATGAACTCAAGACGGGCTTCTTAATGCCTCGACGCGTGAATTCGATCGAAACATTCCGCCCGAACAATTTGCGTGTTGGTTCCGCTCAAGTGACGAATGCCGTTTACCCCGGTCAGGATCCCCGAGCCGTTGGAACGGCCGCAATCCTTGATCTGAACGGGGACGGCTCGATTACGGGAGCCGATGACACGCCGGGCGCGCGCCAAGCCTACGGTCCAACCGACGGTAACGTCTGCTACGGGGGCGGAGTGCCTCCCTGCGGTGCCGGTGCGGCTCAATTCTACGTGATCAGTGGCTACGATACGCAAAGCGTGAACTCGCCTTCGGGTATCCGAACTGAACTGCGCTACACCCTTTTCTGGAGTCAACTCGGCCTCACCACGGGTGGGGCAGACGATGATCCCCGACAACTTGGCTATTCCGAGCCGCCGGAAACAACCGTGGTTACTTGGAACAGTCAGTTCCGTGAGTTCGATGGGAATGGCGCTGCCGCCCGGGCTCGAACCGACCAAGTCCTCTTCCTCGGTGGTGGAGCGCGACCCTATGATTCGCGCTTGCTCGCCGAGCGGTCTTGGCGCGTCATGCCGTAATGAGCGGCGCATAAACCTCATTTCTTGGTCTTAGTTATGAAGAACGGTCGTCAATCCGGAGCCTCGCTCATCGAGATGCTCGTCGTGATCGTGGTCTTTCTGGTCGGCATCCTTGCTTTCGTCCAGATTTTCCCGGTCGGTCTCGGCGTACTTCGCACGACGCGAAACAATACGACAGCGGCGAATCTCGCGAATGCGGAAATGCAACGCCTGATCGGTCAGGATGGGCAATTGCCCGACATGATCGTTCCGGTGAGTTACACCTGGAGCCCGGGGGCAACAGTCATTACGATCAACCCGAACCGGCAGACCCAGAATCTGATGCCTGACCTTGGCGGAGCGACCACTGAGATTGACGGCAGTGGAAACCTTGTGGTGGATAGCAACTCGCTCGGCAACTGGCAGTTACTGAGCGGATCAAACCTCTTCAATCGAGTGATTGGCGAAGGTCAGCCTGTTCCAGGTCCGCGTCGGCTCGCGGGAATGGGGCCGGGCCTTGACTTTGGCTCGCTCGTGAACCTCAAGTTCGCTCCAATCTATGACGATGCCACCGCTGGCGTTCTAACGGTGTACGGCAACGATTTGATTCGTCGGTGGGGGAACCGCCGCCGAGGATTCCCGAATAATCGTGCGCGCTCTTGGGAGTTCTATTACGTCGACAATACCGATACGGACGGCGAAAACTTCCCCGGCGAAGATCAGCTGTGGGTTGGTCCATTCGAGTACCGAGAGTTCCGCATCACGTTCACGTTTGACTATGACGATGGTGGCGGAAACGTCGGCCAGTACGAAGTGGTGATCCCCGTTGTTCTTGATCCGGCTGCGCCTCCGGCGTTTGCCCGTCAAGCAACCGAGAACGGTTCGCCGGAAGATCTCTGGGTGATTTCGTTGCCCCAACTGGTGACTCAGCCGGACATCTACGGCAACGCTTCACCGTACACAACTGCAGGTTGGAGAGGAGCAGAGCCGTGGTCTTGCCGTATGCAACGCATTTACCGGCGCATCGGTCCGCTCGTAAACTTCAGCAATGACCCATATGAGTTCAAGGTGATCTCACCGAACTCCGGGCAACTGCTTGTCAATCCGGCGGCGGCAACCTCGACGGTTCCCGATGCTTTTGGCGGACGATCCGCTCTCCGGGTGAACGCCGACTACACGGTCTTCGACTGGCGCATCCTGCGCGACGAGTTCCGGGTGCCGCTTGATGGAGCCCTGAGCCGAAAGCTGCTGATCCAAGGCATCCAGAGCGCAAGTTCTGACGGTCCTGATGGATTGCCCTATGGGGGGCTGATCATTCCCACACCGGATGTGTCCGGAACGGTGGGTAGCCAGGACTTCACGTTGATTGACACCGACACAGGAGCGGTCATTCTCGGCAACGAGAATAACAACCCCAGTGCTCCGGGATATCCGCAGTTCCCGAACAGTGCTTACGAAGTCAATAAGATTGCCGGGACCATTGAGTTTCGCGACGTCACTCCAGGAACGCCGGGGCTGAGCGCTTATCTCTCGTACCCGACGGGCATCCCCGGAAATCCGTGGACGGCCCCGGTTCTCGTAGATGACATTAGCGGACGAAACGTTCGCGCCCTATATCGTGGCCTCCAGAACTGGGCGGTGCAACCGTTCAAGGCCGCCGCGAGATATCGGGTGGTTTACGGATTTGGCGCAAATGGACTGGCGCCGGGCGAATGCTTTGTCGGCTCCACGAATGGACTTGGTCAAAACGACCGACTCTACTTCCCGCCGAGCGACGTTGGCCAGAAGGTTGTCGTCGGCGAACTCTGGATCAATAACGGCTCAGGATTGCAGGCCGTGCGTGGGCAAGACTTCCAAATCGAAGGGATTGAGCCGGGCATCAACTTGGCCTTCGCCTCGCTCGACCAGATCGACACCGGAGCCGTCTTTGACTTCACGCAAGGTTATGCCGTACGCAACGTCCAGGGTGCCTCATTGAAGGTGCGCGTTCTTTGGAACCCGGCATTCTTTAGTGTCGTCGGAGGGACGGGCGCTCAGAACTTTGAGCGACTTGAAGAATGGATGCGTAGCTACCGCAGAGTGGAAACGCAATCCTTCGCCACCAAAGGAGCAAATCGATGATCAAGCGACGAACCAACGCCTTTACTTTGCTTGAATTAATTGTCGTGATGGCGATCTCCGCCATCCTGCTCACGATCATCGCGATCCCGCTCGTGCAAGGCTTCAACTTGACTCGCGCCGCCCAGGGCTTCGCGGATGCCCAGGATAAGGCCCGTCAGGTGATCTCCCAGATTGAGATCGAGGTCGGAAATGCCGCCGGAGTCCGCAGCAATACGGGTGATGCGGGGGCATTGAACCTCCCGGTACCTGGTCAAAATGGAGCCACCGAGTTAGTCCGCTTGGAAGCGGTGAAAATGGACCTCTACAAGATTGCCGAAGGCGATCCGTCAAACTTCCAACTCGGTCCTGGCGGCAGACGAGGATTTGTCAACCCGGACACGGGCTTGGTTGATCCTACGCTTCAGGGACCGAAGGGCGACCCCAACTTCCCGGCGGCTGCCGGAACGACGATTGTTCGCTACTTTATTGGTCTGCGAGATCCGTTCCAGCCGTACAACAATCCGTATGATCGTTTGCTCGCCCGGAACGCTACTGGTCGAGACAACCTGTTCGTTCTGTACCGCGCCGAAGTGCGCCCATACATCTACGACACCGCGACGAACCGCTATGTGGTGAACGCTAACTTGTTCTTCGACCAAGACTCGGACAACGACCCGAACACGCGCGGTGCCCTCCTCGACGATTTGAATTTCTTCATTGACGACGGCAACATGGGAGGCACTTACGCCGCAACTCCTCCCGGTTGGGGCGAGCCCGGCATCGTTCCGTCAGGTCCGCCCAGTAAGGCGGGAATGATTGCGAACTGGGTTCGAGCCGCTAAGATCGTGACCGAAGTCAGCCGCTACGACATGATCGTCCCGGTTTTTGACCGACGTACGCGAAACGTGTCGTATCTCGGCAATGTGCCCCAACTCATTCCGCTCATCCGATTCCAGCCGACGCGCGTCAGCGCCGAACCGGCTCAGGGACGACTCGCGGTCCGAACGGGCGAGGAAACATTCAATGCCGACAAGGTAGGTGCCGATGTATTCGTCACGGCTTACGGAGCTTGGAGCGAACTCACAATGCGGTCCTATCCGACGGTATATCCATCTTCGTGGGGATTCAATCCCGGTGATAGCCTCGCCGGAACCCCGCGTGCCTCTTGGATCACAAATCCGCTCGGTACGAGCGCGCCTTACATCCTTGGTCGCACAAGGCCCGACGGCGGGTTCAGCCTCTATTGGTTCAACCCGGCCGTGATGTCCGACGAGAAGACCGAAGGCGTTGAAGTCTTTGACGTTTCGCTCTATCAATACGCGTCCGCAGGCAACCTCGCGTTCCCATTCACGCAAGCGATTGTGGCGGCCGACAACCGTAGTGGATTCAGTGCTAACGCCGCCGCAGTTCGAGATTTCATGGCGATGGTGCCAAACCCGCAAGCGGGACGCGTCACCGCAAGTTTCGATATCCGCGAAGTCGGGGCGCTCGGCGGCCCTGTGCCACCCGGAGATAACTCCCCGGCGTGGGCGACGGGCCCTGCGGAAACGCCTGATTCCAATTCCGCTCCGGCAGAAGATTTCTTCGCGGGCCGCATCAACCAGCGATTCAACCGTATGTGGAACGACTGGGCCACACTCGCTCCCGGTATTGCCCGAGAGCAGTACGCCAAGCGGTTCGTGGACCTCCGATTCGCTACGGGGCCTACGGGTGAGCGATCTCCGCTTGATCCTCGTACGGGGCTCGGTCGAGCGTACATCACGCCCGGAAGCGAGATTGTCATCGGCCCGGATCAACGGCCTGGTGCCAACTACGGTTTGCCCGTGCGGTACACGCGAGTCGTAACTCGACCCGTCGGGCCCAACCAATATTTCATCAACTACGTAGACCAGCGTGACCCAGATTGGGTGGCGGCGGGAGTTCTTACTGCAGCGCAGGCGAATGCGCTTGACATCTACAATCCGCAGTCGTTCCAGAACACCGACTTCACATGGACGGTTCTTGCCACGCAGTTCCGCGCGGGTTATCTTGAGTTGAACTCGAATAAGAACGAACCGATCCCGGATGGGAACATTTCGGTCGCTTATCGCTTCCAATTCACGGAGCCGAACGATGTCGTCACGGCAGACTACGACTCCTCGGAAGTGATGGAAATCATCTTGACGATCCGGAACTTCCCGCAAACCAGTAATCCAGAGCCGCAGGCCATTACCGTGAAGGGTAGTGCCGACGTGCGCAACTTTATCCGCTAAGGCGAACCATGAGCAGCAGAGTGAAAACGAGATCCAACCGAAGACTGTTAGGCCAGACTCTGGTCATAGCAATCATCATCCTTGGGGTGTTGCTAATCCTGGGAACGGCGTTCGCCGGCATCGTCTATCGGAATATCAACCAAGCCGGAAACGCCGCCGATCGTGGCGTTGGTTCGGAACTAGCCGAAGCCGGTGTCAAGTTCGCACACAACCAGCTGCTGAACTCTGATCTCGGCGCCGACTGGCGTCCGACTCTGGTTGCTCCGGCACTGACGGGCGACTTCAGCCGTGATCCGGATCTCGTTTACCTGCGACAAGCCGATGGGGCGTTTCCGTTCCCCGGAACTACCCGTCCCGACTTCGGCGGCCCCGACGGCTACGGCCCGTACGCCCGGGTGTTCTATGACAAGGGTAGAGCCCTGATCCGGGTCCGTTATGCCCCGAACGATTTTGCGGCGACCGCGCAACCGACAGGCAACCTTCGGCAACCAGGAGCCGCCCAGAATCTGATCTCGATCGAAGTCGTCGGTCGACCTGGCGAGCTTCGCACGGCAGGTCGTATTGACCCGAGCAAACTACTCTCCGAATCCGTCCAGGCCCAAAATTATCCCGATATCGCGACCAAGGCGGATGCGATTGGGCGCATGAAGGCGCAAGACTTGCAGAACTCCCAGAGTAAGAAGCTCATGGCGTTTGCGAGCATCGGCATCATTGAGCATGCCCGCTTCATCACCAATAAGCATCAGGTGTCTCGTCCCGCGGAAGTCGGTCTCCCCATTGAAGATCCGAGCGGGGTCCCTTCACCGAACCCGGCAATCGGTCTCGGACTCGAGTACGAGGGCTATCCGATCGGTTATGACAATACAGGCACTCCGATCTCCGCATTCAATGGGTTCGGACGCGCTTTCGCTGAACCAAATGGTGGATCGTCCAACAACTTCTTGACCGCTCCGGGTGGTGGTTCCCTGTGGAGCAATGCCGACCTCACGGTTTACGGTGTCAATCGGTTGGTCCTCAATGCAACTCTTGGCGAGTCTTGGGCTGTCAACGGGGAAATCCGACCGGCGAATAACCTGAGTTCGCTTGTCGTTAGCCGAGCCCGCTATAACCGAGCAACCGACCAATGGGTGAGCGACTACGCCGGTGTTGGCAGCACGATGACGAACCCCATCGCCATCGGCCCCGGCCAAATGGATAGTCGGAGCCCCGCTTTCACGACGATTGGCTCGGTCCTTCGCGATTCCTATACCACTCCAGACGCGGAAGGATTTCCGAGAGGTATTGGCCGAAAGGAACCCCCGAGCATTCTGCAGACGGATACGCAGACCGGACGTACCCGATACGCTGAGATGTCGCGCCGAAGTGGTGCCCTCGTCAACGGTCGAAACATCGGCCCGTACGGTCTCGGACGCAACGTCTACGTAGATTCACGAGAGCGCGCAAACGTTGACCCGGGCGAAGATCGAGAAGACTACGGCGCGATACGATCGTTGCCCAGTGATTGGCTGAACCCGAACAACGCAAATAGCCTCGGTTGGCAAGGACCGTTCTATGTTCCGGTAGCCCCTTACGTTCGCCTCTTGCCGGATGGTTTTGAGATCGTTCGCGATGCGCGAAGCAGCAGCCCGACTTGGCGGAACCAATTCGGCGGAAACACGGGTCAAAACCTGGCTCGGTTCCGGGTGCGAACGGTCGAATATCCCGTTGGTTCAGGTCGTTTCCGGCCGTTCATCATGGACAGCATTCTCCAGCCTGCCCTGGCCAACCAGCCGGGCACGGTGCTGACCGACAACGACTTCCGCACGAGCGGTCGTTTCTTCGATGGCGTTTTGTTCTTTGAAGGTGATGTTCGGATTCGTGGCGTCATCCCGACCGATCAACAGATCACGCTGGTCGCGAATGGATGCATTTACATTGAAGGAAGCATTGTCAAAGGTGTTGTGGACGAGAGAAGTGGCGCGGTGCTCAACCGACCCAGCCAGTCCACCCTTGCTCTCATGGCGCGGGATCACGTTGTAGTGAACACCACCGGATTCTTTGGGCCGACAGCGGGTGAAACCGTCTCACCCAAGAGTGCGAGCGGACTTCCGGACACGCCGAATCCGTTTGAACTCGTTGTGGGAGCTAAAGAGGACGTGATCCTCGAATCGCAGTTCCTTCTTGATCCGCTGACCCCTGCCGGTCTGGGTGGTAATCCGTTCAACCCGACAACATGGCGCCCGTTTGCGGAGCAGTACAACTCGGCAATCTCAGGCACGGCTCTCAGCAGCAATATGTTGTTGTCCTCCTCGGCAGATGACAACGGCCCGGCTTTCGTATCGATTGATGCGTTGCCGCTACCATATGCCCGGCCCTCCAGCGGTGCCTGGACGACCTATTTGGTTCCGACTACGGTAACGTTCGGAGCGAACACCTACACGTTTAACGGGGCCGCTAACTATTTCCCTCCGGCACCCTCGATTCCCATTTACGGCCTTGCGGATCCGTCGTTGAACGCGTTCCCGCGATTCGAGACGATGGCATTCCCCATCTACAACCGATCGGCGACCGGCAACTGGACTCCTTACTCCACTGCCACCCGACAAATGGTTGCCAATGCGGGCAACGAGAATGGTATCTACAACCTCGCGGTTGACGATCCGACCCTTGTGCGCCTTCGCTTGAACGGAGTGGGTGGAGTCACACCGAAGAACTACGTCAACGCACGAACGGCCATCACACCGATGGATATTCGAATCGAGGCGGCGCTTTACGCGGAAGAAGGCAGTTTCTACGTGATCCCAAGCCACTGGTTCAATACCAACAGTGAGGACACTCGCGATAACTGGATTACGCTTGGCGCAAGTACGGACGAGCGGAACGAAAACCGATGGCGGCGATACGGTGTGGCCCCAGAAGTGCCTTTCTACGCCGAGCCTTTGGCCGTTCGCGTTTCGATCTTCGGTTCACTGGCAGAGAATATGCCCGCACCGATGAGCGATCAGATCAAGTGGAAGCAGAAGTGGGGATGGATTCCTCGCCGGCTTGGTTCCACCGACCAATTCATTCCGGACCGCTGGTTCCAAGATGTTGGACTCAATCCGAACACGGACCTGGTAGTACCGAACTTCTCAATCTCCTACGACACGAGCCTTGCGCGGGGATCCGCCGATGGCTTTACCCCGATCCGCACCGATGACTTCGGCCGAGTTCTTCCGCCGATGCCAAGGTTGCCGGTCAGCCCAACTCTCGCCTACTTTGGTGAGGTGAACCCATGAAGTTGAATCGCAGTTTGAGTTTGGTGGTCCTTCTAGGACTGAGTGGCGCAGCATTCGCCCAGCCACAAACGTTTGACACGCAAACGACCAAGATCAATGTCGGGGTTCTCTTGCTCGAAGGCATGAGGAGCCCTGCTGCGCCTTTCCCAACCTTCTCGGGTGCCCCCCACGTGTGGGGACAGCTTGATCGAGTGCCGGGGGTTAAGCCCGGCGGTTGGGTCTTTGAAAATCCGCTGGCGAAAACGACCTTGAGTTCGTCCGACGCAACGCGGTGGACGGCACTGGGTGGCGCGCCTGCGGTCGGTACGCCGATCACAAAGCGAGATGCTCCGTACTGGGAAGTCGCCTTGAACTCGACGGACGAGGGGAGCCTCGCCCGGTATCAGGTGTTGTGCCTGAGCGTCGCAAACATTCCACAACTCAACCCGCGTGAGCGAGAGAAGTTACGCAAGTATGTGGATCAAGGTGGAACCCTTTGGGTGGACTTGACGACGGGTACGAACAACGTCGATCGCATCAACGGAACGCCGTACGGATTTACGATCAATAACGATGGAAGCGTGCTTGAGGCAAACCTCGGCAACTCGCTCCTGAACTATCCGAACCGCATGACCCGTGACGATGTTGCACTAAGCGGCGAGAACAGCACACTCATCACGCAAACCATCGGTTCGCTTGGCGCTCTTGATCCGGTGCTTAGCCCGGTACCTTCGGATTCGTTCCGCTATTTGCCCGTTGCAGGTACAGCGGCCGGCAGCACGATCTCGATTGCTTCAATCGGACAGGGCCATGTCGTATTGACGAGCCGGGGGACAAGTGCGGTCTTGAGTCGTGGTTATGATTCGACCGCGCCAGGGTTCCCGAATACGAACTATCGATTCCGAAGTCTGCCCGCGTACTTCGATGAAAAGACGTATGCAGCGGCAAAGCTTGCGGTGAACATCGCGAGCGTCGGCGGAGAGTTTTCAAGTGGAGGCGCGGGCAACCGACGTACGAACAGCACGCAAGTCAACCTGCCAGCACCGTTGCTCCGGTCGTTCACGGAAGTCAATCCCGGCGCATTCGGTCCGCAGAACCCACCGGCGTTCATTGACGGACGCATGGTCGTCACGGCAAATGGTCGCGTGACCGTGTTTGACGCGCGCAACGGCTTCGATCTGGACGGCGACGGAAATCCGGATGACGGGGTCGAAGATGCTTTGGACGGTCAAGCCGACGTGATCTGGGAAAGCCAGAACATGGGTAGCCGGTTATCGGCGCCGACAGTTGCCACTGTGCCGGATACCGCACTTGCGGGCCCCGGCGGCGTGATCAACAATCAAGTTTGGGTGACGGATGCGACGGGTCGAGTCCATGTGTTTGCCGCGGATAACTCAGGAACAAACATCGCTCCGTTGGTAACGATCGACCCTCCGACGCCGACGCTTGCCGATCCGGATGGGCCGTATCCCGTAGCGATTCAAGATGGAGTTGCACTGGTCACTGACACGCGATCCTCCAACCAAGCCGGTCGCGTATGGGCGATTGACGTACCTTCCGCCAGTCTGCTGACGACGGCGGGGGCATGGTCGATTGATGGCACGGCCCGATTGCGCCAACCTTCAGCAGCGGCTGCCCTTGCCTATATCCCGATCCAAGACAGTTCTGGTGGTGTGGACCGGGTTGCGTATATCGCTACGAAACCCGTCACTATCGGTTCTCCGACTCCCGCTGGTATGACCAGCGTTTGGCTCGGTAGCCGGGCTGAACCTCCGGTCTCCCGCCGGTTCATTGGCCCGACGGTCATGGAGCTACAAACCCGGGCGTCGCTCCAAGCGGTACCGGTGCTTCTCGCTCCGAGTGGGCCACTGAGTCACCTCGGAATTCGCGTCCATATGCTCCTGCCGAACGGTGATCCGCTTACCGAGGCTCAAATGAACCAATACTTGGACGGTTCTGTGAGCCAGGGCGCGAACGGCTATATTCGACTCGGTCTGACCGGAGCGAATCCGCTGGGTCTTGACCTCGACGGTTCGGACGGAAACCCAAACAACGACTGTGGTTGGCGCGTGGACTACACGCTTGACTGGGGTCAGATTGGTGGCGTCGGTGGCGTTCAGCCGGACAGTTACGTCCGAGGCAACCTCTACTTCTCCGACGACTCAAGCCTTACCCGGCGCGTATTAGGCGCGCCCGTTGTTGGCCCAGAAGGCAATATCTTCGTCAACACCTCGGCAGGCGTAGGCAATACGGGCGGCACGATGTTCAATCTTCGTGAATCCGGTCGTGGTGACTTCGTTCTCGTCTACCGATGGGATGTCTACGACTTCTTCCAGTTCACAATTGACGGCACGAACACGGTCAGCTATCCCGCAACCGTAACCGATTACGATTCGATTGCACGATTCCTCCCGTTCCTCCAACGACCGATTACCCAGTTCACGCTTGTGGGCTCGCCCGTAGTGAGAGGTGATACGGTCTATTTGCAGGCACGAGGGAGAAAGACAATCTTCGGTCCTGGCTCCGATTCGCCAACGACGGTGATGTTTGCTCTGCGCGCCAATCCTGGCCCGATGGAGTTCTTCATCAGCAGTTCGATCCCGAACAACGCGGCCGTTGTAGTCCGGCAGCCTGACATTTCCCGAAGCACGAACAAGACAGTTCCCGAAATCACAAATACGATTCCGGCGAACTCCGTGACGATTCAGCGACAGCCCGACGGTACGAAGAAGATTGTGCTAGATAGCGCGATGACGGTCCGACGCGGAAACATGGGCGACTCAATCAGCGCGAGCATGCCGGTGATCGTTACGGTCAACGGAACCTCGGATACGCTTTATGAGCCCGAGGCACTTGCCGACAACGGCTCAACATTCACGGGTGCTTCCAGCGGCCGCTATAGTCCGCTTCGCTACTATGCGGTGTTCAACGGTCTTGACCCGGTGGGATCCCCCGCAATCAGCGGCAACACGATGTACTTTGGCGGAGCGAGCATCCTTCCGGGGCTTCTTGCCACCGGATTCTCGTTCCCATTGGCCGAGAATGGACTGCTCTTCGGGTTAGATATCGGCCTAGCCGGTAACGACAGATTCATTCGCCCCGCCGCGCCCCAAGCCGGCGAAGGAGGATGGCTCGGTTCTTACCCGCAGCGGCCATGGATGAACCAGTTGTCGCTCCTGAACCCCAATGGCGGATTCCAGTCGGCTACGGCTCTCAAGTTCCCGCAGATCCGAGGATCGCAATCGTTTGATGACGTCCGTGTGCGCTTCTTGCAGGCGGCTCTCCCCGACGTAGACCTTGTCTCAGTCGCGGGTGGATCGGGAACGCTGGGTGTTACGAGCACCGACGCGGTTTACGGATTCCGACGAGCCGACGTTGTCGTTGCTGACCAAGGACGTGTGGGCCGTTTTGACGGAGCCGGTAACCCGCTCTGGGTTGCCGATTCGACTCGTGAAACTGGCTCAGAGCAACCTGTGGGCGGTTCGAGCGCTCAAGTCCCGTTCGGTGAGCCGAGTCGCGCTTACCCTCAACCGGATGGAACGATTCTCGTCGCTGACCCATCTTCGAATCGAGTGGTTCGCATGGACTCCGCAGGTCGAGCATTGCGCTCAATCTCGAACTTCCGAGTAGACCCGAACCACATTCCGAATGGATTCCAGAACAGTCAAACGACGACTCTGCGTGGTCCTCGAGATGTTCTGACGTTTGATTCGATCGTACAACCTGCGAACAATCCGTTCTCGAATGCTCAACCGTATGAGCGATGGATTCACTATCTCGTCGCTGACACGGGCAACAATCGGGCCGTGGAAGTTGTGGACCGATACGCTTACGACATCAACTCAGGTCGGACACTTGAGGCGGTGCAATACACGGCGAACGGTTCGGTGCAACGTGCCATTGGAGTGTTGTTCTGGCATTCGCCGGAAGAGTTGAGCGGACGACGATTCGCCTACAACAGCATCGGTCGCGTCTATCGCGGCACAGGAATCAACCGACGAGTAGCGGTTGCGCTTGGCTTCGGCAATGTCGAACCGGGTCGCGTTACCGTTGGTCTCGACGCGACGGGCCAACAGATTGACCGTAACAGTGGAAACGGTGGCGTCGTGATTTACGATGGAAACCAGACGCTGGTGATCAATGAGTTCACACGCCCCGCGATCACCGCGAACGCGTTCTTGAACTTTGTGGGCGGTGCTTACACCTTCACATCGCCAGCCCAACCGCAGCGACAGCAGAAACTGACCTCCCTGAGTTCGGTGACTCTGCGGTACGTCAACCTCGGTTCAGGTCCGCAACTTGCGGTCATGGTGACCGAAGCGAGCGGAGTCTACGAGTTGGTTCAGCCGAATATGGCAAACCCCGACGTTTGGGCGGTGCGATGGATGCTGCCAACCGAGGCTTACACGGGAATGCGGCGACCGCGCGACGCCAACGAGAAGCCTGGGGCAGTTGCTCCGCTCTCGGCGAACGACTTAGCGAACAACGCAATCGGCTTCCGCCCCGCTTATGCGCGGCGGCTTGATAGCGGTGACGTCCTAATTGTTAGCCGGTTCTTTGGCGAAACGTTCGTTCGGAACCCGTTCAACGGAGAGATCTTCGTGGTGGACGGTGGCTTCGGCGGCACTGGCGCCCAACCCGGATTTGATTTGAACCGATACAACCTCGGCTTCAATTCCCTGAGTGTTAAGTTCGAACTGCCCCCGGTACAGGGCATTCGCGGTATTGCGAACCCGCAGTTCGCAGAAACGGAATGAGGAATTCCGCAATGAGAGAGATGAACGTTCGAAGTCAACTGAGAAAGGTCGTTACCACGCTCCTAGCGAGTGTGTTCGTGGCGGCCATCGCCCCGGGACAAGATTTCCACGGGTTGATGAGCGATTCCAACCGGATCGGATTGCCAACCTTGGCACCTTCGACTCCCGGCGGAACGCTTCCGAGCGTCTATAACGACTTCGGTCGAGGATTCCTCCGATGGTGGGATCCGGCGGACTCTTCGCTACTCAGTTTGGATAACGATCAGCCCGGAACAACTGGGCTGCCGGTCGGAACTTGGCAACAGCCAAATGCGCTTGCGCTCGCCGTAGCCGCTCTCGCCGTGCGTACCCCCGGCGACCCCGCTTACCGGTACAACTTCACGACCCTCGCAACAAATTCTACTGACCCGACCGTAGGCGCGACCGCGAACTACACTTGGACGTTCAACGGTCTCACGGCAGGTACGGAATACAGCGCTTCGATCAACATTCCCGTTGGTCCGACAGATATTAGTCCGGGTGCGCTTGACTTGCGTTTTTCACAACGGTATTACGTTTACCGAATTTCCGGTGCTGTTGGCGGCCCGTATATCCAAGTCGTTGATGTTGATACCAACAATGGATTGGTTCGACTCGGAGACAATGGGGCAACGACCAGCGTGGTCTATGTCCCTACCGGCACCACGCTCACGATTGAACTTCTCAATACGACGCCACTTGCCCCAAACGGCACTCCACTTGACCCGAACGCGTCTCCGGGCAACGAATTGGTTTATGCGGATGCAGCCCAACTCGCCGGCCAGGGCCCACTCGGCGGTCGATATTCGGCGCAGCCCATCGTTGCGGAGCTAACTGCGACCCCTCCGATTGGTGGAGCGGTTCAGTTCCCGCGCCGAGTCTACGCTTCCCGTTTGGAAGAGTCGTTCATCGGTGCGCTCAATCGCAACTACGACTTTACGATTTTCAGTTCGCATACTTATAACAGCGAGCGAGTTGACCTGCCAACGAACTTTGGAACGCAAAACATCGCATTCTCTTGGCCAGTGTTCCGCCCGCAAGCGACTTCGGCCGCCGAACTCCAAACCTATGCGCAAGCGAAACGGGATTGGCTCATCGGTCCGGTACCGGCGAACACGGACGTGCGACGCGCAGATCAGCGGATCCTCGTTGACAACTTAAATGGCGGCTCTTCGTTTAGCGGTCCGTTCCTGCAAGACACCTCGATGCCGGGTTACCGTGGCGAACACGCCATGCTCTCACCGGTATCCACCGGTCCGGCCACGATTGGCGATGTCACGTTCCGCCCGTATCTCGTACCGGACACGTACCAGATTGACCTTTTGCTACCGTCGGTTGCGCAACCAACTTTGGCGCGCGGGACCACGATCGAAATTTATCAGGGCGCGGTTCTTATCGATGTCGTCAACATCAATCAGTCCACAGGCACAGGATGGGTTCGACTACCCTCGCCCGGCGCACTTGGATATGACAGCCTTGCGAACGCTCCTCTGGTGGTGCGGGTGCTCAACACGAGTAACCAAGCCGATGCCGGACGATTTGTCTGGGCCGACTCGGTGCGATTCGTGCGTCAGGCCGACATCAGCGTAAGCTCCACGCCGGTCTTTGCGAACACCACGATCAACGATCCGGGCCCAGTGAACCGTGACGTGGTTGTAGTTGCCAACGAAAGTGGCCGACTTTTCGCGATTGATGCCCACGGTGACCCAAATACGGCCAACGTGCCCCAAACGTACTGGACGTATCCGACCGAAATCCCAGCAGGTGACCCGAACTCGGATATCACGCAAGATGGTAACGGCAACATCGCCGAGGCACCCGTTGGATTCTTGACTTCGTCGGCGCTAGTCGCAAATGTGGGTGGCGAAGACCTGCTCTATATCGCGGCCCGAAACGGCAAAATCTACTGTCTCGAGATGGACGGTCGTGGTGACGGTACGACGACACGGCGCTGGACTTACCCTGACGACTACAACCCACTTTTGGCCGATGTGCCGATGCAACCGGGACTGCCAGGAGACTTCCGAGGCTCCGTCGCTTTCGGCGATGTCGCCGGTACCCCGGCGATCTTTGTCCCAACTCCGGAAGGGCGCATCTACGCGTTGGATGCCGCCGGAACACCTGCTACCAAAGCCACGATTGACCTGTGGCAGTATCCGCTCGCCGCAGCAACTCCGCTCGGACCGATTGACAGCACCCCGGTGGTGGTTGGTAACTTCCTGTTCTTCACGTCCTCGAAAGCGCAAACCGGACCCGACCGACAGGTAGGCGTCGTCACGTGCTTAGACACGAACACCGGACTGGTTGTATGGCAACGGGAAGACACTGATTTCGGTCTCCTTACCCAGTTTGCTCCATTTAATGCGACGAGCCCACTGTTCGTTCCCGGAACTCAGATTACAGGCCCCGGTGGCGCGTTTGTTGGTGTCGATTCCATCTTCGTGATGGACAGCGCAGGTCACTTCGCCTCGCTGAACGCCGCGACGGGTGTCGACCAGTTCCGAACTTTTGAATTGGCCGACGCTCCGGCGGGCAACATGACGTTCAACTACGGCACCGTTTACGACAACGCAGGTGTTTTGCAGCAAAACGTTCCGATGGTGATGGTGCCCACGGGTACCGGAACGATTGCCGGATTGCTGTGCGATGGAGCGACGAACCGGCAAGGTGGTCGTGCGGTCTGGGGATTCCAGACGAGTGGTTCGCTGTCTACGGGGCTTGCCGTCGGCGGATGGGCACCGACGGACATCCACTCGTGGATGTACGCCAACGATAACGACGGCTTCTTGTACGCGTTCAACTCGATCAACGACACTCTGCCGTTTACGATCACCCCAGGCGTCGCCCCAGGATTCCAACAAGTCTCTCCCAACGATCCTGATTTCGAAGCGTTGCGTGACGGAATTCAACCGGGCAACTTCGTACTGATCACGCCGGAACAGTTCGGCATCATCAGTCAGGCGATTGAAGCCGGAACTCTTACTCAAGCGCAAGTGG
>JAHBTC010000034.1 GCA_019638835.1 Fimbriimonadaceae bacterium | reverse complement strand
GCCGTTGCCGCGTTCCGCGAGCCTGAAACGTGGTCGGCAATACGGAATCGAGGCATGCGAACCGACTTCAGTTGGGCGATTTCGGCCGCCGCATATGAAGAGATGTATCTCGATGCAATCAACGACCGTACTCGCCAAGTTGCCGCCCAGGGTTAGTCGTTCTGCGCAAGACGTGCGTTTCGCTTAAGGCCCTCATATCCTGCACGACGCACGGGCGATCCACGCGTCAGGAAGTCCCATGATTCTGGGCTCAGCGAAGCAATTTCTGTCTCTGTGGGCCACTTTCTTCGCTCCTGCATGTCGGGCACGGATGTTGGTCGCGCACGAAGGGGCTGGGAAGGGCGCAGCGTATTGAACGGACACACTTCTTGGCAGATATCGCAACCGAACAGCCATCCGCTTGTGTCCGTTCCCTCCGGCAGTTCGCCGCGATGTTCGATGGTCAGGTAACTGATACATTGACGGGCGTCCACTTGCCATCGCTCGTTGTCGTGGACGATTGCCCCCGTCGGGCAGGCGTCAATGCACTTGCGGCACGTCCCACAACCGCCTATCGCCGGTTCATCGGGACGAAAACGTACCGTGGTCAGAAGGCACCCGAGCAAAAACCAACTACCTCGCTCGCTATTGATGAGCATCGTGTTCTTGCCGAACCATCCAAGGCCAGCCCGGTGAGCGAGGTCGCGCTCTAGGAGCGGCGCACTGTCAACGGCGATTCGCGTCTGAGCACCAAAAGTCTCCTCTATCCACCGCGCAACGGGTTTCAGCCGCCGAGGTATGACGCGATGATAGTCGCGACCCCGAGCATAGCGTGCAATTTTTGGGTCGGCCGCTACCTCGTCGCGAGGCGGTGCATAGTTGAGGCCGACCATGACTACGCTTCGCACCCCCGGCAGAACCGAGTTTAGGTCTTGTCTCAGCTCGAGGGAGCGAGCAAGGTAGCCCATTGTGCCGTGCTTTCGTTGCTCCACCCACTCCGCGAATTGCGGCCAGGACTCCGGAGGTGCGGCCGTAGTGACTCCCACCATGTCAAACCCCGCCTCGTGAATCTGATACTTCAGATCAAGTGTTCCAATTAGATTTGATCCGAGAGCGTCAGCCACTGTTCCTCGGCGAGTTCGTGGGGGCGGATTGAAGGCGACCACGATTCGGGAATGGCGATCTTGATCTCATTAGCCCGCAGGTTGTTCGCCAGAGTCTTGCGCGGAGACTTGAATCCTGAGCGGACAAGCCGAACGAAATCGTCGTCTTGCTCGACATCCGCACGCGGCGTGAATTCCAGAACGCTACTCCAAACTTTCGGAGGCGGCCAAAACGCTCCCGGGGGAACATGGGGTTGCGCTGATATCCTGTAGTGTCGCTGCATCACCACGCTGAGTGCACCCCGCGCCGAGTTTCCGGGTCTCGCAAGAATCTTGTCACCCACCTCGCGTTGCATCATTAAGACCATTTTAGCCACGACTGACCGCTGTTCCATGAACACGTCAAGGAGCGGGCCCGTGATGTTGTAAGGCATATTGCTGACAATCACCCTTGGTTCTGGTAGTTCAAGGAGCAGCGAATTCAAATCTGTCTTTAAGGCATCGGAGTACACAACTTTTGCTTCCGGGACCGTGTCACTGAGCAAAGTGCGCCATCTCTCGTCGGCCTCAACCGCAGTTACCGCATGAGACTCCGCCAAAGCCTTCGTTAGCGTGGCTGGCCCAGGGCCAACTTCTAAAATGCCCGCACCCTCCGGCACTGCCGCAACAATCCGTTGCACAAACGCCTCGGCAACAAGAAAGTGTTGACCGAGGCGCTTATCCGGTAAGAGCCCGTATTGCTTGACGCGATCGACTAAGGTTGCCACGACTCGGGCACTTTGTCTTTGAAGATGTGGACGCGTACGTCCCGACGGCCCCAGATTCGCGCTGTTCGAAACTCGTTGACGCAAACATCTACAATGTTGCCCCGAATTGCACCACCGGTATCAGCCGCTACCGCAAGGCCATATCCTTCCACGAACACAACACTGTGAAGAGGAATCACCCGAGGGTCTACAGCAACGACGCCAAACTTGGCTCGGCGACCCGTTGCGGTCCGGAATGTGGCTCGAGATCCCAGCCCCGCATCAGGCGTGTAGGCCGTGGATTCCATTGTGACCACTCGATCCAGTTGCAAAGTTTCTTGGGGAACATCAAATCCCTTCGAACTAATACGCATGCCAGCCGGAATCGGATCAAGCTGCGATTCGCTGATCACGCGCTCCGATCGTACGACACCGTCGATCGTAATTCGCGAGATCACACGCTCAATGAACCCAGGTGATCCTCCCGCCATCTCTTCGATCTTGCCCGCAGGCATATCGGGATCAAGCGTGTAAACATTTCCTCCCCCGGTGGCAGGGACTTCAATTCTCTCCGTAACTCGCTCCACAATGACGTTCCCGACTGTGCCGGGAAGAGCGTCTAGTTGAGGGGCGAATCCAATAGCGAGGATAAACCCCGCAACCATCATCAGACGATGCATAACTTGGCCGCACGGGCGGCTGAAAGCCACCGTACCCCTGCAGTTATTGACCAATTGGTCGGAATCCTTCATGGTCAGGGGTGTGCGACCTAGTTCTAATGTCCTCATTTCTTCCGCTACCAAGCCTTTACAAGGCAATTCTTGCGGTTTCGGCCGCAAGAATCCAATCTTGTCGTGGTTATCTCCTCAGTCCAATGATGGATATCGGGGTGGGTTTACCCTCTGTAGACGTGATTAGGGCTAGGCCATCTCGGCTGTAGCAGATCGCCTCCCCCTGCATTTCCGCCGGCAGGGCTACCGACACGAAGGACTGCTTGAACCAGTCGTGAACCCGACCAATCACCGGATATTCCCGCGCCCCACTGTATGTCCGTACGATCACGAACTTTCCGTTGGGACTGATGTCGGCCCCCGTAACCAAGTTGCCACCAAGTCCTCCGGTGCTAATCCTCAGGTCACCCAACTTCCTTGCCGTGTAGTTGCCGCTTCTGGGCGGTGCCTTGACCTGAAACACTTCCGACCCCGTTGCACTCTTTGTGACGAGATAAAAATCACCGTTCTGAGGATCGACAAAGAATCCTTCACAGTTATGAGGTTTATCCTCGTAGGTGATGACGTACTTCTGATAGGTTGCGATTTCGGTGCTTCGTTGCTCGGTTGGCTCGTTCACCCGATAGATCTGTACCGCCGTGCGACTCTCTGCGTTATCACCTACGTCGGCCAGATAGATGTAGTTCGTACCCGCAATCCGTACAACCGCCATGTCCTCCCAATCGATTGCGCGGACGCCGCGCAATGTGAACTCCGCTCGAACCAAACCCGTCCGGTCAAAGCGAAAGAATCTGGCGGAGTCACCGCTGTCGTTGTGGGTGAAAAACACACCGTCTTGACTTGGGCTCGCACCAATACCGCTACTCTCGGTGATCCTTGTATCGTCAATCGTGCAGAGAGTCTCGGGTTGCATGTATGCGCGTTGCTGTAACGCGGATGCCAATGCGAGGGTCACGAACATGATTTGACCATACCTCTCGCCGGTCCTTGAGTCAGGCCGTGAAAAAACAACCACTGCTGCACCCAAGCAGCATCACCTCCGCATAAGTTCCGAAGATGTTCAGCGAGGTCTTTCCCTTTCTTATCTGTCATTTTCATACCGTTCCAATCTGGTCGTAATCGAGGCTGAAGTTGTTGCCAAACATGCGTATCAATGGGCACAGCCTCGGTGTGGTGAAGCGCGAATAGCGCGATGCAATCGGCGAGTTTTGGGCCGATTCCATCAATTTCCATGAGCGACTGATGGACGAATGAGTACGGCATCCGCTTCAATTGGTCTAGCCATTCTTCCCCTCCCCGGTCGAGAATCTGCGATGCCGCCCGCGGAATGGTTCGCGCGCGATAGCCAAATCCTTGGGCCTGCAAGTCACCCTCGGGAATGGCGGCTACCTCGGCAAAGTTCGGAAACTGGCCGCCGCCGTAGGAAGCAAGAATTCGCACCATCGGCACGATGCGATGGAGCGTGTTGTTCGCTGAGCAAAGAAATCCAATTGTTGCTTCCGTTGCGTCGCCGGGCGCGAGCAAACGAATATTACGATGATGACGAATGTCCGCCAGTGCTGGACAAAGTAGGACAATGCGGTCAACCATTTCCGACGTACTCGTGTCTAGTCGAAACAAGCGGCGAAAGGCGGATTCGTCGGCGTTCGAGCGGATTTCGAATTGGTCCCCGGCGATTGACACTTCATACCAGTCGCCACCATCATATCCCTTCCAAGATTCTCCATTGAACTCCCACCGAAACATCATTCCGCTTGTGACAGTTGCGGGAAAGTTGAGTTCGCTAGGGGAGATTGCAAGTCGAAACCGGTTCACAGGGCCAAGATTCCTTCAGGCAGTAACTCGAGAAACTCGGTTTCCGTCAAGACTCGAACTCCTAACTGTTCGGCCTTCACGAGTTTGCTTCCGGCACCGGGGCCGGCCACCACGAATGAAGTTGTTTTGCTCACCGATCCGGCTGCGCGCCCTCCTTCTGCCAGCACCAATGCCTCTGCCGCCTCCCGCGTGAATTGTTCAAGCTTGCCCGTGAATACGATCGTTTGTCCCGCGAAGAGATCGCCCCGCACTGTTTCAGCCTCTTCCGGCGTGACTTCGCTGAGCAAATCATCTAGCTCGCGGATGTGATCTTCGTCAGCAAACCAGGTGACGATGCCTTCGGCAGTGCGTGGGCCAATGTCTTGCACCTGGGTCAACTCCGATTCGGTGGCGGATCGTAATGCACTGATTGAACCGAAGTGGCGCGCTAAGTCGGCGGCAGTCCGCTCACCCACGAAGCGGATGCCGAGCGCGAACAAGAAGCGGTCCAGAGTGCGCTCCCGAGTAGCCTCAATTGCGGAGAGAAGCTTTTCTACCGAAGCCTCCCCGAAACCTTCGAGTTCAAGCAATTCCTCCCGGTGAAGGTGGAGACGATAGATGTCTCCGAGTTCGCGGAGCCATCCTTTGGAGAGGAATAATTGGATTTGCTTTTCACCGAGCCCATCAATATCCATTGCGTTGCGGCTCACAAAGTGGATTAAGCGAGTCTCGACCTGTGCGGGGCAACTCTTTCGATTCAAGCACCGCAGAAGAATTCCGCCCTCGTCGTACTCTAAGGGAGTCTCGCAGACGGGACAAGTCGTCGGCACCGGGACGGGGGATGCGTTCGTGGGACGCTTATCAAGGACTGGCCCAACAACTTCGGGAATGACGTCTCCGGCGCGCTGAACGATAACAATGTCGCCAATGCGGACGTCTTTTCGAGCCATCTCTTTTGGGTTGTGAAGCGTTGCCCTGCTGACCGTGACGCCGCCGACACCTACTGGCTTGAGTTCTGCAGTAGGCACAACAACGCCAGTGCGCCCGACGCTCCACGCCACACCAATCAATTCAGTGAAAGCCTGCTCTGCCGGAAACTTGCGAGCAATTGCCCAACGTGGGCCACGGGAAGTAAATCCAATCTCATCTCGTTGGGCAAATGAGTTGACTTTGATTACAGCGCCATCAATGTCGAACGGAAGCGACGATCGACCTTTGCGGATCTCCTCAACGACGAGAATCACGGACTCAATTCCCACACCAACCTCCCCAACGACACGAACCGGGAATCCACGTTCGCGAAGCCATTCCATAAGGTCGGCCTGAGTTTCCGGAAACGCCGCAGACGGACTCACTTCGCCCAGTGTGTATGCAAAGAACGAGAGTCTCCGCTCGGCCGTCAAACGTGAATCCAGTTGGCGGAGTCCTCCGGAGGCCGCGTTTCGCGGATTTGCGAAGAGTGCCTCGCCTCGCGCCAGTCGCTCTTCATTAACTTTCTCGAAGTCGGCCCGCAGCATCAACACTTCTCCGCGGACTTCAAGAGTATCGGGAAACGGCGGAACTAATCGAAGAGGTACACCGCGCACCGTTCGGGCATTGTGCAAAACATCTTCGCCAGTAGTTCCGTCGCCTCGGGTGGCCGCCTGAACTAAAACTCCATTCTCATACCGCAAAGAGATGCTTGCGCCGTCGAACTTGTATTCGACAAAATACGCGATCTCTTCGTCGCCGACATACTTCTTCAGGCGGGTGTCAAATGCCCTCAATTCGTCGTCATCGAAGGCGTTGTCGAGCGACAACATTGGTACCGAATGCCGAACAGAAACTAAAGAGTCAATCGGGGGGCCGCCAATCCGGAGTGTCGGTGAGTCCGGTGTTCGAAGTTCCGGAAACTCCTCTTCAATTGCTTGAAGTTCGCGAAAGAGTAGGTCGTATTCGCTGTCGCTGATCTCAGGACGATCCAATATGTGATAAAGCCGGTTGTGATGCTCTATCTGCTCGCGAAGTTCGTTCGCCCGCGCGATGACGCTGGCGTCGGGGTTCATGGCTTTGCAATCGAATTCCAGAAACGAGTCGCAAGGCGGAACACTGAGTTCCAAGCGGACTGAGCGTCAAGCGTGGCAGGCAAGCGACGTGCGATTTGGGTTTCCACCCATCGAACTGCGACCACCGTCGTGCCAGACATGCGTTGGAGCCAACCTACTTGCGACGTTCCGGCGGTTCTCGCATTGGGAACCAGATTCGGATCAACGGTCACACCCGCCAACGTGACTTTGAAAGTCGTCTTTAGGTTCCGCTCTTTGGTCTCGCCTCCTGCAATCGGAGTCACTTTGCTGACCGCGCTGTTCTGCATCAGAACGTACTGAGCCAACCCTTTCTTCACGTCAAAAACGATTGTGCCAGTGCCCGTCAGTTCCATTGTCACTCGGCTTTGAGCCGATGATTCTTGGTTGGTGACTTCAAGGGCAGCGTTCTCCATAAATGACTGGATCTGCCTGACCTTCACGGCGATTACTGCCTGACTCTCATTGAGGCGAGTCACTTCGCAGTCGTACTTCAATGGCGCGCCGTCAAACTCCTTTTCAAACGTCCACTTGGAGCCAACCTCAACAGCGGCCTCGTTCAACACCAGTGGCAAATAAGTAATGTCGGGGAACCGTTTGACATCCAAGCCGGGTAGTCGAACCGGCGGCTTGACATCGGGTGCGTCCGTTTTTGTAATCAAGCCACTATTCTTAAACTGAACGGTGGTTTTCGGGAAGAATTCCTGAGTGGACTCCAATCCTAGCGGAAGTTTTGCCCCGTTGAACGAAATTGAGAATGCCGTCAGTTCGCTCGTTGCACTCCTGAGCCCGGCGGCCTGACTTCCACCGGAAACGGCTACAGTCATCTCAGTATCAACAACTCCTTCGTTACCCCCAAGGATTGGGATAAAGCCGTCAAATTGCGCTACGAGCTTGTAATCATGCTTCATCTCTGGCTGCCAACCGTATGTAAGTAGGGTTGCCGCCACGACTGCGGTCGTTATCATGGCAAAAGTGTAACCTTTAGACGCTCCGATGGTGAGTCCGCCTCCAAATCAGTCCCAAGTTGCCTTCCCTTCAGGCTCCGTATTGCCGTGGGGGACTCGGGTGGGGGATGTCGTTTATGACTTTCAGGACACGATCATTTACGGTGCGACAAACGTTGAGGGTGACCCGATATGGTTGTGGGAAGCGGTTCCACGAGGCGCAAAGCGAGAAAAGGACGGAAGTTGGATCGCCGATGAACTGACTTCTCACGAGTTACGAGTCCTTGCATGGGAGGAATTAGAACATTGGAAATCAGCCGGAGGAATGGCAAGTGTTCCCATACTGCACGCTCGGGTCTTCGGAAACACCGTTTGGGCAGAAAGTGAACCCTTGCCAGAATGGCGACCATTGTCGATCTGGTGGCGTGACGTCGGTCCCTGGCCCGTGCCCGGAGGATTGTTAGCCGCCCTACGCCGAATTCTGATTGGATTGGACGGATGGCATAGCCGCTGCCTGATTCACGGCGGAGTTGAGCCGAACCGCCTTTGGCTTAGTCCAGATCAACACGTCTTCTTAGCTCCGGGCGGTCATCGCAAAGTGTGGGAAGCCGACCGATTCGGGAACGACGCGGAGACTGGACCGCCAGAACTGTCCGACCCAAGAGCAGCCTTCACAAAATCATTTGATTTGCACGCCGTTGCTTCTGTTTTTCGTGACCACCCCGATTCTCTTTCTGGCAACATTTCGGCTCTCTTTGAAGAATGTCTGACAAAGAGTCCGCACACGCGACCCAAAGATGCTGCTGAATGTCTGCAACATTTGCGGACGGTCGTTCCCGCTGAACCCTCCAGATCTTGGCAAGACTTGGACGCCGTTCGAGCAACCATCCAGTCGCTCAGGTATGCCCGGCGCGAGTGTCCTGTGTGCAGCGGTCCAATGGAGGAACCGCGACCTCTTAAAAAGGATCGATGTCCGGTTTGCCAGCGAGGCGTCATTCGCGATGTTCGGCCGAGGCGAGGGATCTGCCCTGAATGCCATGTAGGTGCACTTCAATCCCTAAGTCCAGGCCGCAAAACCTTGCCCTGCCCATCTTGTGCAAATGGACGCATGCGAAAGACACGCAAGACTTGGACCTGCGTTTTATGTGAGTTCTCCGGTGATCCGCTTACTGAAAACGGTCGGTCTACACAGTACTGCCTTCTTTGTGATGCGATCTTCTCCGAAACAACCCCTGGTCTTTGGCATGCTCATCTAAGTCATCGCTACCTCTCTGAAGAAGAGATGTTATGGGGTTCGCTCCGGGGCGGACCAGGTCAACCGCCAAAGAGATGCGATGCCTGTGATGCCGGCTTCCTGGTTGCGAACGGACATACAACGCTCGTGTCCGTGCCGCCGCTTACCGAAGGGTTCTTCGTTGAGGGCTATCGAGGTCGTGCCCTCAGCACCGAGGAATTGGGATGGGTGGCAGTCGGACAGACTTCATTGGCCGGAGGATTCATCTGCCCACGCGGGGATGTAGAGTTCGATGACAAGGCTGGTGGTTGGAAGTTAATCCGAACCTCTCACCTACCTCTTGCGGAACATGTGGGGGAGATTAACAGCCCGGAGGATTGGCACCGCCTTGCGCGGGGACTCCCGATCGTTGCCGATGAGGAGGCATTCGAGGTTCGGTTTGAGCGTTCCCTTCGCATGGCTTATCGGATCGGGGAGATTGGCATTGACGGCAATGACAACCAACTCCTATGGAACAGTCCCGCCGTCCTCGAAGATGGCAAGAAGAATCGCAAAGGACATTTACGGATCTCAGCGGATAGCCTCGCTTTCCGGGCCATGTTTCGGCGCCAAGGCGCTGGTCTAACTGCACTTCGATCGGCTTCAGCCCATGACAATACGATCCAGTTCGAGTGGCACGAGACCGAAGATATGTGGATCTTTACGCTGCCAACATATCATTGGGTGATTCAAACCAAAAGTGGTCGAACGGCATTGACGCTCACGGCCGAAGATTTGGCCGCTCGATTGAGCGAGAACTCCAGAGGTTGACGATCCAATTCAGAAGTTCGAACGGTGTCGCATCGGCACGGCTGGCAATCCGGCTGCCACCGGAACCGGTTGGTTGGCCACCCGAATAAGCCGGTCGAAGATCACTTTCATGGACCCAGCAACCGGGAATGCGACCAGCATCCCTGGCACTCCAAACAGTGCCCCGGCAGCCGAGACTACGAACAAGGCGATCAACGGATGAAGGTCGACTGCGCGGCCCATAACGCGGGCCGTAATGATTTGATCAAACAAGAAGGACGAAAGGATATTGAACGCGCCTGCGACGATGACCGCGTAGAGCCACGGATTTCCGGCATCAAACCATCCTGGCCCCGTCTGCCCACTAAAACCAACAACGATCAGCACTAAAACTGTACTGATTAGACTGCCAAAGATGGGGACAAGATATAGTACGCCCGCAATTGTCGCGATCAGAATGTAGTACGGGGCACCAAGAATTCCGAGCAGGAAACCGGTCGCAAGGATATACAAGAACACGACCGTGGAAATGCCACGCAAGTAACCCCGGAAGACCTCACCAACCTCCCCAAGGAGGCCCACGGTCTGAGATCTGATCGATGGAGGGATCAGTTGTGCGGTGCGCCGCCGGAAGTGATCCATGTCATTCAAGAAATAGAACGCTACGATAGGCGACAAACCTAGCAAGAGAACACTGGACGCTGCTCCGGCCAAAATGCCAAAGAACCCGTTGAAGAAGTTCTGAACAACTTTGATGATTTGCTCGCGTTGCGGTTCGACATATTGATCAACGAGGGCTTGGCGAGTGGATGGCAATCCCACCTGCCGAAGGTTTGAACCATATTTTTCGAGTAAATCATCCACAAAAGCGTACGGGCCAGCCGGTGCCGTACGTACCACAGGGCTCCAGTTTGTGAATGTGTTCGAGCGCAAGTCTCCCTCTGTCAGACCCGACGTCACTTTTTGAAGGTTGTCGCGCACCCCAAGAATTTGTCCGGCAACAATCGGACTTACCCGAATGAGAGCGAGCGTGGCGACTAGGAAGAAGCTGACGACCAACGTCGTAACGGCGGCCCACTTCGGAAAGCCGCGCAGTTGGAGCCATCGGACGGGCCCCTCAAGGATGACCGCAATGAGCCACCCCACCAAAAATGGAAGCAGAATGCCTCGTACAAGGAAGAGGAACCAAACGGTAACCACCACGAGGATGGCCCACAATCCCAACCTCCAACTCGGCATTCTGCGGTTTTACTCGATGAAAGGTTAGGCGCCGACAGTATCGGCGTCTTCGTTGGACTTCATCGCCTTGATTTTGCTTCGCTGCTCGCCAATGTAATCTTCTGTCTTAGACTTCAGTTCCTTCATCCGATCCGTCAACTCGTGGCGAGTTTCCTCACCCGATTTCGGAGCGAACAGCAAGCCTGCGGCGGCTCCTACGAGCGCACCAAGGCCGAAGCCAGCGAGAAGGTAGACGAGAGAGTTTTTGTCTTCGTTATGTGTCATGTTTTAAGACTCCGTACCAGTATTACGCTTCGGGAGCGATTTCTGGGAACGGCGAGTAGGTCCGTAAGACTGTACCGCGCCGAGTGCAATGCGGGCAATCACTGGCCAAAGTCCGCGTTTGGGTATCTCGGCCAGCGCACCCAAAGAGTTAAGCAAAGGAGTCCACGGACTCTCTTTTTGCCGATCTTGGAGAGCTTGCAACGCTTTCTGTTGCTCGCTAATCGAATTCTCGATCCCCTCGATTCGGCTGTCGAAACTCTTCAAATCTTTTCGGAGATTGTTGATGGTCCACGTTGCCCATGCGCCCAGCACAAGCGTGCCGCCAAGCAATACGACGACGGCAATGAGCAAGATAGTTTCCATCAGCGAATCTTCCCTCCGGCTACGACCGTCGCTCCCCGATAGGCGACAGCGATTTGACCCGGGGTAATCGCGCGGACCGGTTCATCAAACACGAGTTTTGGCTCGGAACCGACAAACAAAGTTGCGCGACGCGCTTCCATATTATACCGGATTTTTGCTTGCACTCGCAACTTTGAACCGGGAATTGCCCCGCTCGTCTGGATCACGTCTTCTAAATGGACCTCTCGTTGCCCCAGTTCCTCTTCGCTTCCAACGATCACCCGATTCTCGTTTGGCTGCAAGGCAATCACATAAAGTGGCTGCCCCTTGGCTACTCCCAAGCCACGGCGTTGCCCGACCGTGAAACCGGCAACTCCCTCGTGATGTCCGATGAGATTCCCGGCGGTGTCGACCAGTTCGCCTTCTTCAAATATGTCCGGCCGCTCCTTACGAAGGAACTCTCGGTAGCCGCCGGCTTCGCTCACAAAGCAGATCTCCTGAGAGTCGGGTTTGCCGGCAACGGGTAGCCCTGCTTCCCATGCGAGACGGCGCGTTTCTGCTTTATCGGGCATTTCACCGAGTGGAAACCATACGCGCGCCAACTGATCCTGCTTGATCATGTAGAGGACGTAACTCTGGTCTTTCTCCGCTCCGCGGGCTCGCATAAGTCGGTGGGGCCGATCGTCATCGCCCAAACGCGTGCGAGCGTAGTGACCGGTTGCAAGGGTCGGGCAACCAAGTTCCGCCGCCTTATCGAGCAACGCCTCAAATTTCACCTTTTTGTTGCAAGTTACGCAAGGGTTTGGTGTCCGCCCTGCGCCGTACTCTTCAATGAACTCGTCAATCACTGTGCGCCGGAACTGGTCCTTGAAGTTGATTGTGAAGTGCGGAATATCTAGCATTCGCGCAACCCGGCGGGCATCTTCCACCGCGCCCAGAGAACAGCATCCGCTGTGACGCGGATCGCGTTGTGACTCCTGCCAGATTTGCATCGTCACTCCAATCACATCGTAGCCGCGTCGCTTGAGGAGCAACGCAACCACCGCGCTGTCCACCCCGCCGGACATGGCAACACAGATCGGGCCAGAACGCTTCATCGTAAGAGGGACCGGTAAGGCTCATTCCGAAGCACTTCCGGGAGCTTTTCAATCGTAACGAATCGTGGTGGTTGGCCTTCGGCGACCAAAACAAAGGTTGGGGTTCCTTGGCTACCCATCTCTGAAGCAAAGATCATGTCGTTGCTTACGACGTCAATTTCCTCGCCTTGGGGATCGCCGAGAGCTTCCTCTACAGCCGATGCGGACATACCCGCCGAAGTTGCAATCAGTTGAAGGCCGTTCTTTGCCTTAATGCTATTGACATTGTCCGGGTCCATATACGCGTCGAGAACTTCCCAGAACTTCCCTTCTTTCGCCGCATACTCCAAGATGATCGCGGCCACCATGCTGGTTTCGTGCCCTTCAATCTGAGGATTGGGTTGGTGACGATATGCCACTCGGAGTCGACCACCATGTTCCTCGAACACGTCTGTCACCTTCGGATATGAGCGCCGGCAAGGCGGACAGTTCACATCAAGGAACTCAAGCAACGTCACTTTGGCGTTCTCGTCTCCTTTCGCTTTACGGGGATCAGCCTGGAATTGCGACATGTCGATCTGAGCAAGCTGGGTTTCTGAGATTTCTTGGATTCCCGGGGTCTTGGCCACCGAAGTTGCACCCACCCCAATCGCGAAAAGTAGCGCCGCAACTCCTCCGACTAACGCCCAGAGATTGACCACGCGATCGGTTTCCTCCGGCGGTTCTTGAGTGATCAACAGAGTGTGCACGATAAAGATCGCCGTCATGAGTAGCGCCGAAGCCAAACACCATAGACAAGTCGCGCCAATCACCGCAAGGGCTACATAGGACAAGTAAATACTTCCCCCAAACCCAATAGCGGTTAGGCAGAAACCAATTTTTGTCCATTGGCGCCACTTCTCGCCCGTAGCCGCACCCCGGAGGATGCCAAGGACGAGGAACGCGACATAAGCCGCAAGACCGAAGTAGGCGACCGGAATTCCGAACCAAGCAGAAAGCGGGCTGGCACTCACAGTCGCGCATCCGCCTGATGGCCCGCACTGAAGTTCGATCGATGCGATTTTCTCGTAAGACAAAACCCCGGCAACAAAAACGCCCAGGCTCGCGAGCACCACTGATACTCGATTCCACATCACCGACTTCACAGATCGGATTATACGGTTTGGCCCGGTTCAACCTTCCGGTAACGGGTATCTTGCGGAACCTAATCCGGCCCAAATGCGGGCCAAACCTCCTTCGCAATGGCCCAAGTCTCGCCCGTTCGCACGCCCGCCAACTTGACCCTCGGCGCCCCGATTCCTCGCGGCCTGAAAAGGGGAACGTACTTCGTGCAAACGTGGGGTTGCCAGATGAACGAGGAAGACAGCGAGCAGATGGTGCTCGGACTGGAATCGCTTGGCCTTACTCCAGCCGCAAGCCCGAACGAAGCCAACGTGATTCTGTTGAACACTTGTTCGGTACGCAAGAAACCGGAAGACAAAGCATTTTCTTTCCTTGGCGAACTGCGGTTCATCAAGGAAGCGCGACCAGACTTGGTAATCGGGGTCTGCGGGTGTATGGCCCAGATTCGGGCCGACGAAATCCACCGTCGGGCACCCCACGTCAACTTTGTTGTGGGGACGGCGCAAGTAAACCGGATCCCTGGTTTGGTGGAAGAAGCCCTTCAAACCCGGCGGTTCCAAAAGCGACTCGATCTGCCCGAGCGTAAGGGGTCCGTTGTGACAGATGTCCCCGACCGACTGGGCGGTCGAAAGACAAAGTTAAAGGCGTTCATTCCCGTCCAATACGGTTGCGACAAATTCTGTACGTACTGTATCGTGCCGTCTACGCGGGGCCGTGAGCGAAGTCGCCCCACCGAGGACATAGTGCGGGAAGCCAGAGGGCTCGTCGCAAATGGAACGCGAGAGATCACTCTGCTTGGTCAAACGGTCAATTCGTACGGCAAAAACCTTGCCGAGGGACGCGTTTCTTTTGGACAGCTGCTATCGATTCTGGGAGGGATCCCTGGGCTGGAGCGCATTCGGTACACATCCCCCTATCCACGCGATTTCAAAACCGATTTGATTGAGGTCATCCGCGACGTACCGCAGGTCATGGAGCACTGCCACATGCCATTGCAGGCAGGAGATGACCATTTGTTACGCCGAATGCGGCGAGTCTATACCGTTGAGAGTTATGCCGCAATCGTTGATGAATTGCGTGCGACAGTGCCGAATCTTGGCCTGACCACCGACATCATCGTGGGATTCCCGGGAGAAACAGAAGAGGAGTTTGAAGGCACCATGGCGGCAATGGAGCGATTCCGATTTGATGGAGCCTTTATGTTTAAGTACTCCCCTCGCCCGGATACTCCAGCGGCAGAAATGAAGCAGGTTGACAGCGCGGTCGCGAGCCGTCGCCTCAATCAGTTGATCAAACGACAGCGCGAGATCCAGTTAGAGATCGGCGAGGCCCTCGCAGGTGAAGAGCGTGAAGTGATGGTCGAAGGCCCATCACCCAAGAATCCGGATGTGTGGCAGGGCTACACACGGTGCTTCCGAATGGTGCATTTCTCCCCAGGCTCCTTGTCGCCGGGGCAACTCGTTCAAGTCCGATTGACCGAGCCACACATGTGGGGATTTGTCGGCACGGTCCTTGGCTAGAGTGGATTGTCCTCCAAAGGATTCGAAAAGACTCGCAATTTTGCCGGGCGATTCGGTAGCCCTTTGCTTTTTATGCCTGCCATAATTGATTCGGTCTGTCGCATTTGCGCCAGTCTGGAGAAGGAAATGAAGAAGTTTGCGTCTCTTGCTTTGCTTTCATTGGCTGTATTCAGTCAAGCCTCGACGATTCGTCACGACCGAAATGATGCTGATTACATCGCCTTGGGTGCAGCATTTCCGAGTGTAGGGGCAGTCACGAATGGTGGCGGTCTCGGATCGGGCACTTACATTGGATTTGGCAATGGTTCCCACTGGGCGCTGACGGCGGCCCACGTTGCAGGGCCCGGTGACCCGGCTGACTTTTTCATCAACGGAGCCTTTCGCGGCGTCACGCAAGTGATCCAATTCTCCGGATGGGATCTGAACTTCAATGACTTCTCATTGCTTCGACTCGCGTCTAATCCCGGTGTTGCGGCCATGCCGTACTACAACGGTGCACTCGAACAGGGTCGCGATTCAGTTTCGGTTGGATATGGTGCGACAGGCACCGGCTTGACCGGAATCAATGCCGGCGCGGGCACGAAGCGCGGTTTCGAGAACGTTATTGACGTGATTCAAGTCAACTCGACTACGAATGCGATCTTCACCGACTTTGATAACCCGTTAGATGCCAACGACAACTGGTTTGGATCTCCGACCCCGCGAAATCTGGAAGGGAACGTCGCCGGTGGTGACTCAGGCGGCGGTCTCATGGTGAACTTCGGCACGACGGCAGCTCCGGAGTGGCGACTCGTTGGCGTAACCTCCACATTAATTTGGCGAGATGGAAACGGCAACGCTGACTACGGCGACGGCAGCGGCTACAGCCGCATCGGTGGAAACAATGCGGGCGCAAACTGGATCGCGCAGCAAACAGGCATCCAAGGCGTGCCGGAGCCGGGCACGATGATCGTTCTCGGGGCGGGTCTCGCGGCCCTCGCCGCCCGACGACGACGCAAGGCCTAAGGAATCAGCGTACGCAAGCAAGAAGGCCGGGGTTCATCGGAACTCCGGCCTTTCTTTGTCTCGAACATCGGTAGCATCAAGGCACGATGTCGTTGCTGAATGTTCCGGTCGGTCCGAATGCGCCGTACGAAGTCAATGTAATCATTGAGATTCCAAAATTCAGTACGAACAAGTATGAGTTCGATGAGGAGCTAGGGGTAATGCGCCTCGATCGAGTCCTCTACTCCCCCCTCTTCTATCCGTGGGACTACGGATTTATTCCGAAAACAAAGTACCTTGACGGAGACCCGGTGGATGCCTTGGTTCTTGTCAGTCATCCCACATATCCCGGCATCGTTATTGAAGCCAAGCCGATCGGCGTTCTCGAGATGCGCGACGGCGGCGACCCGGACGAGAAACTCCTCTGCGTTGCCACAAAAGACCCTCGCTTTGGAGACCGGGAACACATGACCCAACTCCACTCCCACACTCTCGATGAGATTTTTCACTTCTTCCAGATCTATAAGCAACTGGAGAACAAGAATGTCGAGATTCTTGGTTGGAGTAGCAAGGAAAAAGCACTGGACATCGTCCAGCGCTTCCGAACAGATCAGTCCTAGTTAAATCACGACTTCTCAGCGACGCCAATCAGGTTGACGAGTACTCGAACGTAGATTCGAGCCATCCGGTAGAGGTGCTCCACCCGAAGCCGTTCGTCCGTTTGGTGCGCTTCACCATCGCCTGACCAACCTGTCCCGATTGCGACACAGTTTTCTACTGCACGAGCATAGGTGCCACCACCCATCGTTCCCGGCTTACGCTTCTCTCCCGTCTCCGCTTCATACGCATCGCAGATGGCTTTCACCATAGGATGCTCCAGAGGAAAGTACAACGGCTTGCTATCCGACATCGAAACCAGCGACCATCCGCCAGTGAGTTCACCTAGGGCCGCCTCGCACTTTGCTTTGAGGGTCGGGCCGTGAAACGTGACCGGATACCGCACATTGACCGTCAGTCGGAATATGCCACGATCAAACGACGTAACGCCGAGGTTAGCCGTCAAGGGTCCACTTGGTTCATCGGCCCCGGCAATTCCGAGTCCGTTTCCTCCGGGGTGAGCCAACTTCACAAGTTCGTCATAAAACGTTTGATCGGGTAATGGACTGACTTCCCGCAGGAACCGGAAGATCCGAGTCGCCGCGTTGACTCCCATGAACGGCGTGCTCCCATGAGCCGCTTTTCCTACTGCTTCAATTTTGAGGTCGCTTCCCTCCCACGCGCAAGTGATGTTTCGGTCCCATGCCTTGGCAAGTTGCGCTTCCACATGTGCTCTGGCCGCCGCCGAAACCGTGACCCTCGCCGTCGCGTGGTCAATCACGATGTTCGGTCGTTGGCCGCCAGCGAACGCCACCAGCCGCACATCGGTCGCCGTCAGAGCACCCGACTTGGTCTCAATCACAAAGTCGGCGATTCCCTTCTCGCCGTGGATCAGCGGCCATCCGGCGTCTGGGGCCACCCCCACGGTCGGTGGCTTCTCTAGCTTGGTGTAGTGGTGAACGCAGGCAAAACCAGACTCTTCGTTGCATCCAAAATATGAGCGAACCCGGACCGGAACATCTGGCCAAGTCGCTTGCACCGCACGGGCCGCATAGAACATCGCCATCGTCGGCCCCTTATCATCCACTGCTCCGCGGGAATAGAGGTAGCCGTCATCCGCGACGGTCGCCCCGAAAGGATCGTAAGTCCAGCCTGGGCCGACGGGAACAACATCAAGGTGTCCCATTGTGAGTACCTCTTTGTCTCCCGATCCGAACTCACCGTATCCTCCGTACCCGTCTTGGTTCACGGTGCGCATGCCCGACTTCTCGCATTGCCCTAACATCCAGTCAAGGGCGGCTCGATTCTCTGCACCAAATGGAGCACCGGGCGCAGGCTCACTCTCCAAACTGGGAAAGCGAATCAGGGTTTGGAGATCGACAAGGAGGTTTGACTCTTGCTGTTGTAGCCATGCCTGAGCGGCGGCCACGCGGGCTTCGGACATAGTTAGAGATTACCGATCCACCAAAACGAAGGAAGGCGCGTCCGACCCAAATAGGCGGCAGCGGGCCGGACTGCGCCATGCAATATGATTCCATGACTCTCTCGGTTGCCCACCGAAAGAATTACGGGCATTCCGCGTTTTCGTAATTCATGCTTCCAAGTATCGTGAGGAGATGCTCTCTGAGATGGCCCTGGCGATCTTTGAGGACCGGTACGGTGGCATGGCCACTCACATCGCGTTCGCACCGGGTCGCGTCAATCTCATCGGCGAGCACACTGACTATAGCGAAGGACTTGTGATGCCCATGGCGATTCCTTACGGAGTCGCCGTCGCTTTTCGAGCGACCGACGGTCCGTCAAGACTTCACTCGATCGCCCGAGGCCCTTCAAAAAGCTTTTCGGTGATCGAAGTCGTACCCGGCTCCCGCAAAGGCTGGTCGGGCTATGCGGCCGGGATGGCTTGGGCTCTCAAGGATCGCGGCCACCAAGTCAAGACGAACATTGAAGCCGTCGTAGAGGCGAATCTTCCCATTGGATCTGGGGTGAGTAGTAGTGCCGCTTTGGAAGTGGCATTTGGTCTCGCGTGGAAGACAGCAAACGGATTGACTCTGACCCCGCTGGAACTTGCCCGGCTCGCCCAGCACTGCGAAAACAAATTCGTTGGCGTCAACTGTGGTTTGATGGACATGGCCGCCAGCACATTGGGAGTTGCGGGTCACGCTCTCAAAATGGATATCCGTAGCATGGAGACGGAGCCGATTCCCTTGCCACCTGGATTGGTCGTTGTCCTCTGCGACACAGGCAAGTCTCGCGGACTGGCGAGTTCGCATTACAACCTGCGTCGCGAAGAGGTCCAACGGGCATGTGATGGCCTCGGCGTATCAATATTGCGTGAAATATCGTTTGATCAATTAGAGAAAGGAAAAATTCATCTTGATGACGTGGCGTACCGAAGGGCGCGTCACGTTGTCACTGAGAATGTACGAGTCGGCTCGTTTGCAACGGCACTTCGAACGGAGAATCAACTCGAGATTCGGCGCCTGTTAAACGAGGCTCACGCTTCAATTCGCGACGACTTTGAAGCAAGTTGTGCGGAGTTGGACGCCATGGCGGAAATCGCCAATTCCGTTTCGGGCTGTTGGGGGGCTCGAATGACCGGAGGCGGCTTTGGTGGCGCATGCGTCGCCTTAGTAACGGAACTCGCGGTGGATATTTTCGTCAATACTGTTAACGAGGCATACGTTCAGCGATTCCCCACGATGGAGCCCCGGTTCCTGATTTGTGAGGCGTCTGACGGGGCGGAAGTCACGCAAATAGGGACCTGAGGACCCCGAGGGAAAAAAAGTTTGGTGATTGTATGAAATCTGCGAACCGATATGGAAGAAGCATAACAGGCGGCAAAACACCGAACGAGGGATGGGTAATGGCGATGCCTAGCACAAGCAGAACAAACGACGCGCCCCGTGGGGTCAGATTGACTCCGACGGAAGTGAAGGTCCTCAGCCTGATCGCGCAAGGTCACACCAGTCAAGAAGCGGCCGACCGAATGGTCGTGTCGAAGCGGACTGTCGACTTCCACCTGGCAAACATCTATCAGAAGTTGCAGGTCAACAACCGGGTTCAAGCCCTTCGCGCGGCGACGCGCATGGGATTGATTCCCTTCGAGCCCTTCTTTGGGCACACGCAAGGCGAATCCTAAGGGATTTTGCCGCCGGTTTCCGGATTGCGGGTCTCGTCTCTTCAAGAGATGGGGCCCGTATTGCATTTGTTCTGGATAGAATCTCACCGTGTCCGCATGGTCGCTTCTCTTCCCCGATCAATGCGCCTTGTGCGGTCAACCCGGAACACCCGTGATCTGTGAAGATTGTCGAGTAGAGATCGGCCCACCTCAAGTGGGGGAACGAACTCTGGGAGATGACGATGTTCGGGTGCAAGTTCGATGGCTCTGGCCCTATGAGGGCCGTATCGCCCAAGCCGTTCGTCGCCTGAAGTACGACCGGATAACCGCACTCGCCGCCCCACTCGCCCAACTAATTGCCGACCATTCTGATGACTGGTGCGGAAGCGATCCGATCATCGCCGTCCCCATTCACTGGCGAAGGAGGTTTGACCGAGGCTTCAACCAAAGCGAACTACTGGCAGCGCATTTGCCGGCTACTCGAAATGGTCGGGCTCTCCGCCGCAAGCGATTTACGAGACCGCAAGTCGGACTTGCGGCCGCCCGTCGCCGTATTCAACTTGCAGGTGCTTTCAAAGCCGGGCAGGTTCCCATAAGATGCGTCTTGCTTGATGACGTGGTGACAACGGGAGGCACCGTTTTGGCATGCGCGGAAGCACTATATCAAGCGGGAGTGCACGAAGTCCGAGCGTTATGTCTTACGGGCTCGGTAAATGAATCGAATTCGACACTGGGCGCGTAATCGTTGCCACCGCCATCGCCGCGAGCCCCTCACCTCTTCCCAAGGCTCCTAGTCGTTCGTTTGTGGTCGCTTTCAAATTGACCCGCATAACGGGCAAAGCTAAGTCCGCTGCGATAGCTGCGACAACTTCTCCTCGGCGCGGATGAATGCGAGGTCGCTCTCCGACCACCGTAAGGTCTAGATTCACGATGCTCCATCCGCTGGATCGCAAGCGATGTCCGGTCTCGACAAGAAAACGGCGAGAAGAGCAATTCTTCCACTCACTTTCTGTCGGAGGATAGTGGTGACCGATGTCACCCATCCCGGCAGCACCCAGCAGAGCATCTACTGCGGCGTGAAGGAGCACATCCGCGTCCGAATGCCCATCCAGACCGGGGCGGTCATCGAACTCGATGCCGCCAAGCCACATCGGACGAGCCGGGTCTGTACTGAATTGGTGGATGTCGTACCCCCAGCCGGTCCGAGTCTCCCACTGCAGATCATTCAAATCGCTCGGAGTTGTAATTTTCTTGTTCATCGGGTCACCCTCGACTCGCGTGATTCGGTGACCTGCACTTGCAAGAAGCCCAACGTCGTCGGTTGCGTCTGCCACTTCGTCCGCGGCGCGGAGCCAAAGCGCGCGATCCACTACCTGCGGGGTTTGTGCGGCCCAGAGTTCGGCACGGGGTGGGGTTGCCGTGTTGCCTGATTGCTCCCAATGAACTGTGTCCGTCACCGACACGGAAGGATATGCTCCAGCGCAACTGTGAACTGCCTCGATAACTCGCGAAGCGAGTTCCACCGATACGAACGGTCGCGCGGCGTCGTGAACCGCAACATACTGCACCTCTTCCGGAACGGCTTCAACCCCCGCGCGGACGCTTTCTAATCGGTTGCTCCCCCCGACGACAACACGCCAATCCTTGGATAGAAGTGAGAGGAACTCAGCGGACTTACCGTTCGGTACCACCAGAATCTTTTGGTTCCAAACCGGCATTGCCCCGAGCGTATCTATCGAGGCGCGCCACAACGGTCGTCCATCGGGAAGTTTCATCCACAGTTTGTCAGCACCAAATCGAACCGAAGAACCGCCCGCTACGATTACCAGTGCGAAGGAACTCATGACTTACTGCGACCACGACGAGGAGCCGATTCTTCGTCCTCTTCGCCGGGGAGTGAAGCGAAGATCATCTTCCCGCGCTCAGTCTGCAAAACCTGAGTTACAGACACGCCGATGGTCTCTCCGAGATGGCTATGTCCCGACTCCACGACGACCATGGTTCCATCTTCCAGATAACCGACCGCTTGACCCGGTTGTTGTCCATCCCGAATTAGATGTATCTCCAAAACTTCGCCCGGAAGGATTGCAGTGCGCACGGCCAATGACAGGTCATTGATGTTGAGAACTTTCACATCTTGGACTTGAGCAACGCCATTTAGGTTGAAGTCGTTGCTAACCAAATCTGCTCCAATCGCCTTTGCGAGTCGGACGAGACGTGTATCAACAGGCTCTTTCGGATTGCCCGCGTATCGGTCCTTACTACCGACATCCACATTGAACTCTGCGCGAATGGACCGGAGTAACTTGAGACCGCGCCGTCCCCGCTGTCGCCTGAGTGAGTCAGGGCTATCCGCGATGTACTGAAGTTCTTGCAGAACAAACTCGGGCACATAAAGGTCTCCTTCAATGAACCCGGTCTTGAGGATATCAATGATGCGCCCGTCGATCAAAACGTTGGTGTCTAGAATCTTAATGCCGCTGCGTTTCTTGGCGCCAGACATGCCTGCCCATGGCAACACCTGCTCCATTGAGCGGAGGGTGTAAACCGCAAGAGCGGAGAATCCGATCAACATCGCGAACATTAGGAACGGACCAAACAAGCCCATTCCTTGGAAAAGGAAGATGAAAGGGATACTGGCGAGAATTCCGAGAAACACCCCCAAGAAAATGGTGACTCGTCCCCCCACAGGTGTTCGATTCCAATTCTTCTTTGTAAGGCTAAGCCCTCGCATTCCGAGATCGCCGAGGAAGCCGCCAATGATCAGCCCAACCAATGACATCGCGATAATCGTGATCGGGGCTCGTGCATTTGGATAGCCGCGCCGAACAACTTCATCATCGGCAATCGTGCCAGTCACGGCGGCCGGACCAACCTGGCGAAGCACATAAACCGCGAGGTCGCTGCCGTCCACGATCACGTTGCTCATGCTTCCTATTCCCACGCTCCTCAAATCTTGAAGCGTCGGTTCATTTCTAAATCTCTCCTCGGTGATCCGGACGGAAGGCTCGTAACGATATCCTCGACCAACGGCAAGGTCCTGTAGACGGGAGGGAGAAGGCGATTGGCCGAGCGCATCCTTCAGGTCAATGAGTTGCATACGACGCTGATTCTTCAGCGCTGACACGGCACCGCCTGGATCGACGACACGGTCAAACTCATAAACCGACGTATTGGTTTGGGCGACTTGAGTAGGGACGCTTGTCCGGATTGAGTCGTAAATCCGGTCCAAAAGAATCGGTGAAAAAAGTGCTGACAGAACCGCTCCGAGAATGGCAAAAGAGACGATGCCAATAATCCGGTTCTGTCCGTACTTCATTGACTCTCCTTGACCACTCTCATTGTCGCACCATTCAAAAGGAATCCGCCATATGCCTGGACAATAGTGCCCTGACCAACTTTGATATGATGGCTCGTCAAACCTGGGGCAGGACGAGTCGAATCAGCTCCAATCCAGTCTGATCCATTCCAGTATTCGACCCAAGCATGATAATAGAATCGCCCATTCGCATAAATCAAACCGCTTACCAAACGAGTTGGAATGTCAACGGCGCGGATCAAAGTGCCAAGTGCGATGGCGTGGTCACGACAAACGCCTTCTGAGCTAGACCAGATCTCATCGAACTCCCGAAGGACTCCGATTCCGGCGTTCACCCGCATGCGGTGATGGACTGCCAGACGAAGCAGTTCGACGGCGCGCCCCACTTTGCTTTCTAAACCAATGATCTTGGCGGCCTCTTCGCGGACAAGGGGATCATCACTCGGCATCCTTGGTTCGGCGCGTTTCCATTCATCCGGACCACGCCTTGCCTCGGAGAGGGTCTTGGAGAAGTCTATCGGTACCGGATGAATCGTAACTAACGTCTCGTCATCACGCGTTTCAACGGTCTGATGTCCGTCACTCGGTAACAAACGGTCAAGCCCGCGAAACGCAATCGTCAAGGGCGCGTGAGGATTACCGATTAGCGGTCGATCGGGAACTATTGAGCCTCGGTCCGCTAAATCGATTTCTGTGTTCTCACCGATACGCCTCGCTTGACTTTCCGACTCAGGTCGAAACTCAATCCCTAGCGGTCCGATGATCTTGATCAGGTCGCCTTTCGCCGATACATAGGCTAGAGTTGGAGAGCGCGGATCCTTGATTTCGATCTCAATTGCCGTAACGGTTCCAGATACCGTTTCAATCTGCTTTTCTCCTTGGTTGATCACTTCAACGGTAACCATATCGAGAAGGTTTGGGTCGAAGGTCTGCACTTGTCTCGTGCCCAAAAGCGGGGGCCGATCATCACGAATCAGGCTTTCCAACGGGTCCTGTGTGAATGGTAGCGACGGATCGATATCTACCGTTGACGAATTAATTTGGTCGCCTTGGTTTCGCTCGACTTGAAGGCGATTTCCAGATCTTGTCGCCCTCACAACCACGGTTCGATCGCCGCTCTCGTTCTCGGATTCGATCGTAAGGATTTCTCCGTTTCGATCAATCGCCGTGCGTGTGCTAGAACTCAGCGAGAGACTCTGCCCGAGAACCGTTCCTTTGATCACCGTCTCGCTCAGAATGAGTTTTCCTCCGCTTTCCGTTGCTCGGTCTTCGTACCAAGCGTAACCAATTCGCGATTCGCCAACGAAAAGTCCGAGCCAGTGTCGCTCGGAAGGTTCCCCGCCCGCAAGAGAAGCCGAGAGAACAACGACGAGAGCAACGAACCATCGAAGTCGATGGCTTATGCGGAACGTTTCCCTCGGTATGCTCGTCTCGTTCATCTAGAAGTTCAAACGAACGTACCAGGTTGGACGATCCTTCTTCCCGCCTCTCGGCACAGAAATTCCTCGATGCCGGGTACAACGTCGCGTCGCCACTACTATGTCAAAAACACTTGTTATCGTTGAATCTCCCGCCAAAGCAAAGACCATAGGGCGGTTCTTGGGCGGCGAATATGAAGTGGTAGCGAGTTTTGGTCATGTCCGAGATTTGCCCGAAAGCGCGAAGGACATTCCCGAGGAGTTCAAGAAAGAAAAGTGGGCACGACTGGGCGTCAATGTAGACGATCGATTCCAACCGGTCTACGTCGTCCCCTCAGACAAAAAACGTCGGGTGACCGAACTTCGCGACGCCGCAAAAGGGAAAGAGCGCGTCCTACTCGCGACTGACGAAGATCGCGAAGGAGAATCAATCAGTTGGCACATTCTCCAATTGATCAAGCCAAAAAAAGGCGTGGAAGTACAACGTATCGTTTTCCATGAGATTACGCCGGAAGCGATTAGTGCGGCCTTAGCGTCGCCGAGAACCGTGGACGAAGATTTGGTTCGGGCTCAGGAGACCCGTCGCGTGCTCGATCGCCTGTTTGGATACACGTTATCGCCGTTGCTCTGGAAGAAGGTCTCGCCAGGCCTCAGTGCTGGTCGTGTACAAAGTGTCGCCGTTCGCCTGATCGTGATGCGGGAGAGAGAGCGTCGAGACTTTGTGATCGCCGAGTATTCGGGCATCGCCGCGAGCGTAACGGCAAAGAACGCCTCCCCTTTCGACGTCCGGTTACAACGAATGAGCGACCAAGCGGTCGCCGAGGGTGGCGACTTCACAAGCCAAGGTGAGTTGAAGTCCAGCCGAGTATATTGGCTCAAGTCAGCCGAGGCGGAAGGGCTGGCA
>JAHBTC010000033.1 GCA_019638835.1 Fimbriimonadaceae bacterium | reverse complement strand
TCCCGAGACTTTTCAACGTCAATGAGTTCGGACCTTCATGTAGTGTTACCTACACTTCATCCTGACCATGGCTAGATCACGCAGTTTCGGGTCTACTAACAACGACTTGACGCCCTATTCAGACTCGGTTTCCCTTCGGCTTCGCGCTTCAAGCGCTTAACCTTGCCGCTGCTAATAACTCGCAGGGTCATTCTGCAAAAGGCACGCCATCACACTTGACGAGGTTGCCCCCGCCATGGTGCTCTGACTGTTTGTAGGTGTCGCGGTTTCAGGTTCTATTTCACTCCCCTCCCGGGGTTCTTTTCACCTTTCCCTCACGGTACTGGATGCACTATCGGTGACAAGTCGTACTTAGCCTTACCCGGTGGTCCGGGCAGATTCACGCGGATTTCCTCGTGATCCGCGCTACTCGGGTACATCCTGAATCTGAGTTGGATTTAGAGTACGGGGCTATCACCCTCTATGGCGGTTCTTTCCAAAACTCTTCCTTTATCCTTCTCTAGTCTTCTTTTCTCAACCCTTCTGAATCAACCGTCGGCTGATTCAGGAGGATTAAGTGGAAGCCCCACAACCCCAACCGGCAAGCCGGTTGGTTTAGGCTGGTCCGTGTTCGCTCGCCGCTACTAACGGAGTCTCTTCGATTTCTTTTCCACTGGTTACTTAGATGTTTCAGTTCACCAGGTGCCCTCCTCACGCCCTATGTGTTCAGGCATGGGTGACAGAGCATTACCTCTGCCGGGTTTCCCCATTCGGAAATCCTCGGATCAACGCATTTGTGCTGCTCCCCGAGGCGTATCGCCGCTTACGCGTCCTTCTTCGGCAACTTGTCCCTAGGCATTCGCCGCGCACCTTCTGTAGCTTGCAAACGTGCAACTATTAATTTGCTCGGTGCCTTGATTACGCAATCTCCACGCCGCTATGTGACTGTCAAAATGCTTGCCGCTGAGGCAACCGCCGCTGACGTTTCGGTCATCGGCAAGGGCAAACGATACCAGCCCGAAGAACTGGTGTCAAGCATCCTACGGGACTCTCGGAATTTTCGGGACCGTTGTCTAGGGCGTAGCCCCAGAATCAGCCCCTTCGGCCGGGGCCCCTATCTCCTTCGTTTCCCGGTCAAACAAGTATTCGGCTTCGTCCTGGCCGCACCTCAACAGCAATTCCGCCGGTTCAGATGCAGTCAAGGTTCCTCGGGTTTCCCCGGTCAAATCCTTGCTGGGCTCGGTGTCATTCACCTTCTCCCAGACCAAAACCACGGCGCCCTCCTCGGTCTTCACCTTGCCTGCCCGGGTCTCATCAATAAATCGCCAGGTCCAAGTCCCGTCTTCGCGAATCGTGAGTGAGGGGACTTCGATCTTTTGCTCTTTGAATTCCCGCTTCTCGTCATCGGCCAGCTGCATGCGCCACGTCCCCGCAAACAACTTCAGAGTTCGGTTGTCCGTCGATTGGGACGACTGACCGTTCGCATTCCCACAACCGACAACGGCAACCGCTACAAGCAATGCAACGGAACCGCCGCTCAAGATAAACCTCCGTCTCATACTTTCGCGAACACCATTTGCTTACCGTCTTGCGTACCCGTCAGGGTTTGCTTGTCCGGGTTGAACTCAAGGGTGAAAGCGGGATCGATGTTCATGCTAGGTTCTCCCGCCTGCACAAAGCTAATCGTGTTGCCGTCCACCGAAAATGTCCCGCTCCGGGACTGGCCGTTGATCTCTATCGTAAATGTGCCCATCGGCGTCACCATAAGGCGGGTCGCTTCAAGGGCAGCGGTCATTTGAGTTCGAAGGTTGTTGACTTGGGCTTGAACCTCGGCTTCAGAGATGCCCTTTGCCCGGGCATCCGCTTCAATCGCCTTGAGCCCATCCCTCATCATCTGCTTCGCCTCTTCCGTCACCACAATCTTGTAGGTACCGACAAGTCGCTTGTCGAGTTCGGGAATCTCGGCCGGAACTGGCGCGACTTCCATCGGCTGATTTGAAGACGAGTTTTCGGTCGAAGAGTTTGAGTTGGGTTGAGCAGGCTCGGCAGCCGGGCTCGGTTCCTGGTTAGATGGAACTGAAGTTGTCGTGGTGGTTTCGGCAGATGGCGTGCAAGCAGTCGCGAGGAAAAGAGCAAAGGCGAGGGCTGCACTAGCGAAGTAGCCGAAAGTACGGGTACGCACGAGCCTAAGTTTAGCGCACCAACTCAGTTTCGGGTATGTCCAGCCGTAATGGCTCAGTCACTGACCGATACGATTGTCGCTCCTATCACGGGGTTGGGGCGTGCCGCCATCGCGGTGATCCGGGTGTCTGGTCCTCTTGCTTGGCAGATCGGAGAATCAGTATTGCCGAGTCTAAGCGCAAATCCAACGCCACGGTACGCCCATTACGGTCGTTTTACAACCGGGGATGACGGGCTAGGGATAGCCTTCGCGGAAGGTGCATCGTTCACCGGTGAATCTACAGTTGAACTCCACACCCACGGATCTCCCGCTTCGGTCTCCCTTCTCGTCGCGGCCTGTATCGCGGCAGGGGCAAGACCGGCGGCCCCCGGTGAGTTCACCATGCGTGCGTTTATGAACGGTCGTCTCGACCTGACGCAAGCGGAAGCGGTGCGTGACTTAGTAGAAGCCCAGACCGAACATCAACTCAAAACTGCGGCCCGGCAACGTGATGGAGAGTTGTCGTCGCGGGTCAATAGTCTTCGCAATAAGGTGATCGGAGCCCTTGCCGCCGTGGAGGCAAGCACCGATTTCTCAGAGGAAGTCGGTCCAGTTGACCGTGATCATTGGGCCAACGAAGCCTCAAGGTATCGCAGTGAAATCCACCTATTGTTGGAGGGACTCAGATTGGGCCGACTCCTTCACGACGGTCTGCGCATCGCGATTGTCGGGAAGCCAAATGCAGGCAAATCTTCCCTGCTCAATGCACTCTTGCGGGAAGACCGAGCCCTCGTCACCGAGGTCCCTGGTACTACCAGAGACACGGTGGAAGAAGTAGTTGATCTGGCTGGCATTCCGACGAGGCTGATTGATACGGCAGGCATTCGCGAGTCTGATGACGCTATTGAGCGACTCGGCATTGATCGGACGAGGGCGGCGATCGCTCAAGCCGACATGGTTTGGCACGTCTATGATCACGCAATGGGTTGGACTAGCGAAGATCAGGAGTTGCTCGAATCGGTCGAAAACGTTGCCGCGATCGTCCTGTCATCGAAGTCCGATTTGCCTGCCGCACCTATCCAGTTTCCAAGAGCGTTGCCCATATCCGCGATGACCGGCGAAGGGCTCAGCGCACTCGCGGAAACTGTGACTCAAGTATTCGAAGGCGATCGCGGCGATTCATTCCCGATCAATCGCCGCCACGCAGACTGCTTGGAAGCGGCCGATAATGCACTGGCCGAAGTGGAGCGAGACTTGACTCAAGAAGTTCCGGACGACTTGCTTGCCGTGGGCTTGGCATCCGCAGTGCGATCGCTTGGCGAAATCACGGGCGAAACGACTCCTCCGGATGTGATCGATCGAATTTTTGCCGACTTCTGTATCGGAAAGTAGCTACGCTGTGCCGCTAACATAGAGCCACTCGTATTCGTCGGCCGCGCTTACATGCCCCTCTTTTTCCGGTCGCTCAAGGATCGCGTCAAAGTAGGTTTGCAGTTCGTCGTCGTCCCGCATGATTCGATCAAACGATTCGAACCCCCATGGTGCGAACCGCTCTCCGGACTTCTTCAATACTTCCTTCGCCGCTTTCTTTTTTGCCTTTTCAATCTCGTCGCTCAGTTCCGCTTCCGAACCCGATTCATCCGCGTGAGGTCGCCCCAGCAGTTCCGTCTGCTCCGGTAACACGCCAAGAATCATTACGTCGAACTTTCGGGTGCCCTTCAGGATGGCACGGAAGAGTTTCTCTCTTTCCTCTTCCGATAACGCCCGGCGGTGACGAAATGAGACGTAGTAGGTTTCGCCGTCGGCTCGCCAGTGTGGCCAGCGCCCGCGCCACTGACTGAAGTTGGTGAACCGCCCCATCCTCGGCTATTCTAGTCGAGTCGTGTCCCAACTCTTCCACTTCAGTGACCGAGGCGACATCAAGTTGTTCCACCCACGACCGCCTACCGGGCACCCGGACTCTGATCCCTTTGTGTTCGCGATTGACGAATGGCACTCGCCGCTCTACTACTTCCCTCGCGACTGTCCCCGCACTGGTTTTTGGCCGGTCGCAAACACGTCTGAGAAGGATGTCGCACAATTTCGAGAAAGGTTCGGCGATGCCCGCATGATCTTAGCGATCCAAAGAGAGTTTGTTGAGGGCTGGCAAAGCGGGCACTTGTTCCGCTACACCTTCGAAATGAGCGACCAGTGGATTGATACCAAGGATCATGGATGTTGGGTTTCGCAGGTGCCTCAAAAACCGATCCATGTGTTGAGAATCGAGGAATTTCATTCGATGGCCCAACGTGAAATGTGTAAGGTCCTGAGCGTCGAGGACTTAATCCCATTCACTGATCAACTCAGGGCGACTTCCTTGCACGTTTCCGCTATTAGACACCGATTGCTTCCAGATTTCAATGGTCATCCTGGCACGCCCGTGTCCCCTGCTCAAGTGTCATCAAAGCGGTCGTAGGGTTCTGGCTCCGGTTGTTCAGAATCATTGTCGGCCCACCGATCATGAGCATGTTGCGAGACGACCGGCGGATCGAACTTTCCTTCAAGAGCGTCCACGACCGAACCGGACCACAGCGGAACACCGCTGAGATAACCTGCTCGACCTAACATGTGCGCTCCGATCGGCTGAGTCATGAGGAAGAAGGTTCCTACGAGAGCTACTCTCATCCCGACTTCCCCGCCAAAAGCGATCGCGACCCCGGCAAGGATCAATCCCAGACCCAAGGTGCTCGCTTTCGTACTTGCTTGCATCCTGGTGTAGAGATCGGGAAGAAGGAGCACGCCGAACGCTGAAATCAGCATGAGCGCGCTGCCCAAAATCAGGCTCACGCCCGCTACGACATCAAGGAGTTTCAAGGACGCCCTCCCTTCTCTGCGTATCGGGCATAAGCGACGGTGGCCACGAAACCCACTAACCCAACGACCAAAGCCACGTCAAGATAGACAAGCTGATCGTGATAGAGTGCAAGTAGAACGATTAGCGCCGTGAGTAACACGCTGCCAAGGTCAAGTGCAACCACACGTTCGGCAAGCCTGGGCCCCCGGACGGCACAGAACAGTGCAAGCAAGAACGCAAGTCCTACGAAACCCGTTGCAATGATGAGGAAAGTTCCGAGTAACGAGTTCACTTTTGCCCCTCCTGGTCAAAAAGCTCAATCAACCGTCGCTCAAATCCATCCTTGATTTCTTGCACTACCTTGTCGACATCGCCTCCTTTGATCTTCATAACGTGGACGTAAAGAGTCTTCCGGTCTGGCGACACATCGAGGCTAAGAGTTCCTGGAGTTAGGGTAATGACATTTGCGAGAAACGCTATAGCGGAGTCTCCCTTGATATCAAGTGGTACGGCCACAACTCCGGGCTTCAATTCGCTTCGTGGGCGGAAAACTTCGCTCGCCATCCTGATATTTGCAAGTACTAGCTCGTAAACGAAGAATGCAGAAAACCCAACGATCTTGAACACGCGCCGACCATATTGCGGCGAATCGACGACTCCTCGCAATCCTAGGAGGCCAAGGATGACAAAGCCAAGCGCAAATCCCAAAGTGAAGTTTAGCGGCGTGATTACTCGCGTGACTGCCACCCAAATCAAAGCCAAGAAGAGATTCCATAGCAACATTAGGCGGGGAAACCTCCCATAAAGGAAAAAACACTTCCCGCAAATAGCGAAAGGCAAATGCTAACGGTAGCGAGCAATGCGACGCCTACCGCCACCACAGGCGGCCTCTTCACCGTGATCTCTTCGACACCTGATCGTTGCCAAATTGGAATGCCAAACCGATAAAGACCGACGGTTGTAAAGATCGACGAAACTATGCCAACGCCGAAGCCGGCCCAAGGGAGCCACAGTAACGCGCTCTCTGGTCCGGACACAGTTTCTGTAAGGCTCAGAATTCCGAATTTTGATAGAAATCCGGCAGTCGGCGGGATGCCAGCCAAACTCAAGGCAAAGACAAAAAAGAACGCGCTTGCCCATTTTGGTAACTGGTTCCCCCTTTCATCTTCGCCAGCGATCAAAAAGAGACCTGTTTTGGCAACTGAATGCTGAAGAATGTAGTAGACCGCGACAACCAGTCCAGCTCCTCCCATCGACACTCCCAGCAGAATAAACCCGATCTGAGAAACACTACTAAAAGCCAGCATCCGGCGGAAACCGCGGGCTGCAATTACGCCCAATGATCCCACGGCCATGGAAAGTATCGCCAAACAAATCAAGATCGGTGCGAGATGATCAAAGAGTCCTGGTAACGCCGAATAAAGTAGCCGGACGATAGCGACGACGCCAACCTTCGTCATTAACCCCGCAAACAAAGCTGCCACAGATGCCGGTGGCGCGGGATATGCGGCGGGCATCCACATGAAGAATGGAAATGCCGCCGCTTTGATGCCAAATGCCGCGAGAAGAATCGTTCCAATCAGTGCCTGCAACCCCGGGTTAGCTGTATGGATTGCGGAAAGGTCACTCATGTTTAGTGTTCCACTGGTGGCGTAAAGTAGTCCGCATCCGGATAAAAACAGAGCAGAAGAAAGAAGATTGAGCGCGACATATTTCAATCCACCAGCAAGTTGCTTTCTTTCACCGCCAAGCGCAACGAGAACAAAACTGGCAATCAATAAGACTTCGAACCAAACGAATAGATTGAACAGATCGCCAGTGAGAAACGCGCCGCTTACGCCAAACAATAAGAATTGGACGAGAGGAAAGTACCCAAATCTCCATCTCGGTCTGTCAATGGTTCCTGCGGCGTAGAGTTGGGTTGCGAGACCGATAACGCCGGTCAAACCTAACATAAGCACGGAGATTTGGTCGGCTATCAGAACGATTCCAATATGCCAGCCAAATGAGACTCCCCATTCGCCAACCTGGAGCGCGATCGGGCCAGAATTCCAGACTTCTTGACCAAGCATAAACGTGATGGCGAGGTGGGTAACAGATCCGAGGGTTCCCAACCAAAAGTGCCAGCCTGCACGGCCCCAGGCAAGCATCATGATGAGGGCCACGAGCATTGGGGTGAGGAGCGCCGCCGCAATCAATGCTCTTCCTCCGGAGGAAGTTCCCCAGTGTCCGAAGCGTCGGCCCCCAAGTGTGTTCGATTCACGAGCGCCATCGCAAACGCAAGCACTCCGAATCCAATTACAATAGCGGTAAGGATGAGAGCTTGGGGCATGGGGTCGGCTACGCCTACTGGGTTCATCGTCTTCTGTCCTTCCGCAATGAGCGGAGGTGCCGCGCGGTACGCCCCACTTGAAACAAAAATCAATAGATTCGCGGCGTTGCCCAAGACGGCCAAGCCAAGCAGTAGCCGAATCAACTCTCGCTGCATCAACAGGTAAATGGCTACGGCAAAGAGAGCACCCACTACCACCGCGTAAATTGCTCCCATACTTACTCCTCCGCTAGGTTCAAAACGAGGGTGAGAACCACACCTATCACCACGAGATAGACCCCAATATCAAAGAGAAAGGGCGTACCGAACTCGATGTCGCCGACGGAATACCAAACACCCGTCAGGATCGCTTTCCCGTTCGCAACGGGAACGAGAGCAGACGTGACGGCAACGAGTAACCCCAAGGCAATGAGTGAAGCCGGGGAGATGCGCAGTGCACGTCGGGCTTCATCCATCCCGAATGCGAGGCCGTAGAGAAGAAGGCCGGTCGCAGCGACCAGTCCGCCCGCAAATCCTCCACCGGGATCATAGTGACCTCGACCAAGAAGGAAGACCGAAACCAGTAGCATCAGAGGCAAGAGAAACTTGGAGCCCTGCCGGAGAATAATTGATTCCACTAGATTCTCTCCTTTCCGGCTTCGTCTTTCCGAGGTCGAAGCTTGATTAGGGCAGCAACTCCGATGGCTGCAATTGCAAGAACTGTAATCTCTCCGAGCGTATCTAAGGCGCGAAAGTCAACCAGAATCACGTTGACGATGTTGCGACCGTGGGCTTCAGCGTAAGCAAGTTCGCCGTACGCTCGGCTGACATTACTCATAGATGCGCCACCCGGTTGCGACCAGTAGGTGGCCGCTCCCATCAAAGTTCCCACGCCTATGGCAACGTACATGTCGGGGCGCCGCCATGCACCCTTGTTGCGCGATAACGGTCGCGGCAACCGATAGAACACGAAGACGAACAGCAACACCGTAAGCGTTTCAACCACGATCTGGGTCATCGCGAGATCAGGTGCGCCGTTCGCCAAAAAGATGAAAGCAACACCGAGCCCAATGAATCCAGAAATGACGATCGTGGGAAGCCTTCCGCGAGTGCCTATGACTCCCACTGCAGCCGCCATCATAAGTCCGAGAACGATAATCTCAATACTTCGACCGGAAAAGTTGAAGTCGTGAGGGTTTGCCTTGCCGGGTGGATACATCCATAAACTTACTCCGGCTAAGGCAAGAACACCGACCCATGTAACCAATGCATAGCGCCTGAGTTCTCCGCTTTGCAGTTGGCTAATGATGGTTGTACACGTTCGAGATATACGAGTGAGGCACGTTTGAAACAGAGTCGCACCGCTCACTCTCGGCATTGGGATGGATCGCAGCCGAGGAGCAAACCAGAAAAACGCGGCGGCGAGACCCCATGTGACGAGCGATAAAATGAAAGCGGATCCGAATCCGTACCAAGGGGCAATCTCGACTTCCGGGCTTGGTACACGCTGGATTACACCGGGGAAGAATGGAGCCCCGAGACCTAACACCGCAAGTACTAATGCGGGCCAAATCAGACCCGGAGAGATCCTTCCGCGCTCTTTCTCTCCGGAAGCGAGGGCTCGCAAAGGTGACAAAGTAACGACAACCGCCATTGCGCCCATCATCGCAAGGGCAACCAAGAGTGGCAACAATAGTTCCGGTTGGTTCTCAAGCTTGTGATAGATCAAGTCTTTCGCGGTAAACCCGATTGACACGGGCAGACCGATCGCCGAGATGGAAGCCAATCCTGCTGCGACCCACCACAAAGGCTGAGACTTCATGCCGCTGAGTTCGTTCACATTCCGAGTGCCCCACGAGACATCTACCGCCCCCGCCAGCATGAAGAGTGCACCCTTGTACAGCGCGTGGGCGACGAAAAAAACAACAAGAACTTGTAGAGCTTCTAACTTTCCCAACCCTGCCAAGGCAAACATCACGCCGAGCGATCCAATCGTGCTTGCCGCCAAAATAGCCTTAAGATCAGTGTGGCGAAGGGACCAGTATGCACCCCACAATGCGGTGGCTAACCCGAGATAAGTTGTTGTTTGAAGTAAACCGGGCACCGGGTAGAGGAATGGAATCTGCAGGAACATCAAGTAAACGCCTGCCTTCACCATCGTAGCGCTATGAAGATACGCGGAAACCGGAGTAGGTGCAACCATCGCGCCTGGAAGCCAGAAATGGAAAGGTACTTGTGCAGATTTTGTGGCCGCTGCAAGTAAGATCAGATACGCACCTATGATCGCTTGGACCGGCATGTCTCCAGGATGCATATGATGCTCGCCGACAAGGATTAGGCCAGCAAGTAGCGCTAAACCACCTGATCCAGTCACAATAAGCGCTTGCCGCGATGACCGGATCGCCTCTGGATTGTCTTTCTTGAGGGCGATCAAGACTGCCGAACTAATACTCGTCAATTCCCAGAAAACAAAGAGTGTGATCTTGTCTCCGGCAAGGAAAATGCCGAGCATTGCCCCCATAAAAACGAGCAACCAACTCAAATGATCTTCTAATGACTTACCAGGCTTGAAATATGCACCGGCGTATAGAACAATAAGCGCACCAATTCCGAGAACTAGGCTAACAAAGATTCCGGGCACTCCAGGCGTCGCAAGCGAGACGCTAATCCCTAATTCAGATACCCATACATATTCTTCAGAAAAGAAGTTTGTGCTACGATTGATAGCCGGATTGATCTGACCGGCGAATTGAATCAGGATCCACGAGGCGATTGGCACGGTCGCAACCAGTGGCCAAACGCGCGACCGTGCAACGCCACTGTACCGAACAAGTGGCGCCGCCCCGAACACGAGGAGAAGCGAAAGAGCAAGAGGTCCGATCAATCCGTAATTCATTGTACGGACGGACAAGGGCCCTCAGTTGAAGCCGGAATCCGCGCAACTTGAACCAAACGGTCCCTCGACTCAGAGAGGAATCGAAGGACCGGCGATCGAGTTGACGCGTTGGTTACAGGTTTACGCGTCGACGAAGGACGGCGAGTGCACCCAGCCCAAGGGCTACTAAGCTTGTGGGCTCGGGTACCGCTTTCACGCTGATTCGCGCCACTTGGTAATCGGGCCGAGTGAAGTCAGCGCCAGGAAATGCCGTGAGAATATTGCCACCGGGAATGAATCCAGGATGAAAGTGAACGACCCCATTTTCATCCACTCCGGTATTCGGGCTCATCTGCCCAAGAAAAGCGGTATTCGCCGGAATCTCGTCGTTTACCTCTGTTCCGGCATCGCGCACTCGTGAACCAAGCACCACGAAGTCAGCCCCAACAAACACGTTTGCATCACTGATGATGCGGTGGGCCTGCGAGTTTTCGTTCCCGATGAAGGCATCGTTGCTCGGGATCACCATACTTGCGAACGTGAAGTAGTGCGACTTCATGTCCATCAAGTCAAGGCTAACCGTCTTCGATGTTGTGGCTCCCGGTACAATTGGGCCAACTCCGTTCAAAAGGCCGCCAATGCTTCCAAATCCGCTTGCCATGAATTCACTTGCGAGAGGCATGGCATCGCCGTCCTCGGCGATGCGTTCCAATCCCATTGAGGCGGATCCACCGTCGGAGAAGAGATCGAAGTTACCGTTATGGAAGCCAAACCACATCGGTGTGAGGAACGTGCCATCCATTGGCGAGAGGTTCGTGATTCGCACCTCCACATCTATCGCAGGGGCAACCGCCGGGAGGATGAAAAGGGCCGCGAGGGCCAAATGATTGATCTTTCGGTTCATTCCGTATCTCCAGTTGGGGAAAAGCGAGGCGCTCCCCCCAATGACCAAGGTCACCCGGTCCCGGTAAAGTTCCATGCAGATTGCCCCTCTTGGAACTTTTCGACGGTTGGTGGCTCTTTGCATTCGTGATCTGTGCGATCGACACGATTCCTCAAGCCGCGATCGGTGCGGTTTCTCGGCCCGCGGATCGAAGCGGAGAGAAATACGCGGCATTGGCCAAAGAGTTGATGCCGCGGCTTCTAGCTTCAGCGCGACGCCTCACTTCCGACAGCGACAAAGCACAGGATTTGGTTCAAGATGCGCTCATCAAAGGATTCGAGGCATACCGGGCAGGCAATCTCGAACTCACCGATTGGGTCATCGGCTGGTTCATCCGGGTGATGTCGAACGCCCATCTAAACTCGATTCGCCGAGAAACGAGAAGAGCAACGGGCGAACTGACTTCCGAGATCGAAGCAACCTTGGCGGATAGCGATCCGAAGAGCCGTCCTGACCACTGGATTGAACCACAAGAGCAACGTGAGGCTCTTGCCCGCGCGTTAGCAACTCTGAGCGAAGACCACCGCGAGGTAATTGTTCTCGTTGATCTGGAAGAACTAAGTTACGACGACGCTGCCGCAACGCTCGGAGTTCCCGTTGGCACCGTGCGTTCTCGACTCAATAGGGCGCGTTATGCATTAGCCGATGCTTTCCGACCTCTCCTCACGCACATGGAGATCGCACAGTGAACAATTTGAAACCTTGCTCTCATACCAAACGGTGGCTCCCACTCCTTGTCAAAGGGCGACTCCATGGCATCGTACTCTGGTATCTAAGGATGCATGTCAAACGATGCAACAACTGCACCGAAGCGATTGAAGCCTTGAGAGCGGCAGAAGAATGCATTGCGGCGGCGCAGCAAGCGTCGAGGAACGGACCCGGGGAATTGAGCAGCGACCGAATGGCGACACTTGAAGATCTATTTCGCGAAGGTCAACCCAACGACGCCCAGTAACGTCTGAATTCAAATGGGGTTCAAGACGAGATGTCTCGAACCCCTCTTTTCACGCTTCCTTTCCGACTTAAGAAGGAGATTCGGCGGTTGCCTCGCTTTCCGAGACCGTCGAGTCACGGAGCCCAAGCGACACATCACCACTAACCGCACTGGCGTGCAGCGATCCGGCTCCCGAGCCTAGTTTTCCGTTCACGGTGTTCGCCTCGCGTTGCTCGCCGTCCAGAGCAAATCCGCAATTCACTGTGCCGCGAAGAGTATTCAAATGAACTCGGCAATCGCTTCCATCCGGCATTTCAACACTGACGTCCCCACTGACCGTGCGGAGGTCGAGTGAGCCCATAACCGGATTGGAGAGGAGCACCGAGATGTCGCCCGAGGCGGTTTCTGCCGAAATCGTCCGCCCTGCAACCTCACTCAAGGATAAGTCACCGCTCCCAGACCGGACATTGATGACGCCACTGACTCTCGTCAATGAGACATCACTGTTTGTGCTTTCGACGGTGAGCAAAGACGCATCAGTGTCGGAGAGCGATACGTCTCCGGACGCTACGCGGACATCTACGACGCCCTTCGCTCCCACAATCGTCACATCGCCACTCATGGTTTCGGCCCGCACGTTTGCTCCCAAACCGCTTACTTCGATCCCGCCCCGCGAGAGTTTGGTTTCGACCGCTGTTCCAACCGGAACATGAGCCTCCACGTATACATGTGCGTCGTGGCCCTCGGGGAGTCGGAGAACGACCGTGTGATCGCCCTCTTGCAAACTCGGGTTGAACCCGGCGGACTTCTGCTCTGCGTCCGCTACGCTCGTGCCTCGGAATGTCCCTCGCACTTTCACGTCACCCGGCCCGTCAGTGCCAACCACTTTCACGTGGCCGTTGTAACCTTCGATCCGAAACACACGCCCTTCGGCCACATTGAAAGGTAAAGGTACGTCTTTGCTCACTTCATGACCAAACAAGCCTGTGAATGAACCTGACTTCTTGGCATCTTCAGCGGCCTTTTTGATCGCATCTACACCTCGGTTGACATTCTCATTGACCTGCTTACTGATGTCGCTCCAATTCACATTTTTTGCGACTGAGCGACCCAGTTCCTCAATTTCTTGGAAGATCCCTCGAAACGCTTCCTCCGCCTTCTTCGACTGCTGTTTCACTTCTTCTTTCACCGAGTCATCCGCGGCCTGCGCTTCCGGCTGTGGCGGCGGGGTTTCTCCCGGTGCAGCGTGTGCGGACGCATCCGCATTTGTGGTCGCGTCGACCTTCGGACCATCATCCATCGCTTCTAAGAGTTCGAGGGCGTCTTCGGCGCTGAGTTTGCCTTGTTCGACCAATCGCATGATGCGCAGAGTTTCGTCTTTCACGATTGCTTTTCCTTCAGTTGGGATTTGGCTTCTTCAGCCGTCAGTTCGCCACGCTCTAGCGCGTCGAGAATTCGCTGTCGTTCGTCCGGGTCCATCGTGGCTCGCTTCGATTCCTTTAACGGAGTCAATCCCAATGCTCCGATTAGGTCATCTACGCGATTGCGAAGGGTGGGGTAGCTCATACCTAAATGTCGTTCCAGAACACTCAGGTTTCCTCGCGCCGCCAAGAACGATTCCAAAAGATTCTGTTGCTCTTCGTTCAATTGGCTTGCGTTCGGCATCGCAAACTTACCGCGAATCTGAATGCTTCCGGATTCGTTCGACAATTCCGTGATGATGAGCGGCTCACCCGAGACCGGACACATCCCCGGCGGGTTCGGCAAGTTGATACTCATTTGCTCCTCTTCAGAAAATCTTACACGGATTTTGAGAATCGGTGGCAACAATAGGACTGATGTTCAGTTTTTCTTAGAAATTACCCAGCGCTATTTTGACATTTCGCTCAACTTCGCTGAACGGAATAGCGGCCACATCTGCCTTCGGTTCCGTGACCACGGCAAGGAGGTTCTCTACTGGTGGTGCCCACAAACGATGGATTCCCTCGCGGAACATCCCAACGACAGGAGTCGAAGTGGCACAGGCAAAGTGCATGATGCCGTTATCAAGGGTTACGACAAGTTTCGCACGCTCAATTGCGCCGACAACCTGAGGCAAGGTGAGCGTGCCTCGTAAGTCCTCCACCCCGGCATGGCCCGCAATCCGACTCTCATCGTCGGCTCCTAGCCAAAACTGGCCCTGCACAGATGGTTTTGCGCCGAGGAGGCCAATAGACAATCCGGCCCCTTGGAGAAGCGAACAAAGCGACATCCAGTCGTCGGTATCCCATAACTTGTCGGGAAGACTTGCCGTTGTAGCAATTAAAACGTCAGGTACCGGGCGTTCTGGGTCTGCGGCTGGCAGTGAGTACTTCGGAATCGGGCCATCAAGCCCCGCGATTCGAGCAAAGATCTCGCTGATGTGTCCTGACTTGAGTTCGGGATGTCGGTGAGTTACCTCCGTTGAGAGCCACTCCTGATCCGCCCATATCCGCCCTTCGGCATTCTCGTCGAACGGCAAGTCGCCGCGCCCATCTGGTTTCAGTGCGGGGCCCGTGACCACACCATCTTCCTTAGCAAGCATTGGGACGGTCGCACGCATCCAGGGGCTGTGCTCAATGTTGATCACCCAGTCGTAAGGTTCCGGCAACTTAGACGCCGCTACTCGTAGTGGCGTCCCTAGCCACGGTATCGATTCATCCAAATACGCCGCAGACCGACTCAATTCATGGATCCGAGTGCCTCCGTAGTAGTGCACGATTGCGTTCGGATGCCGAGCCCTTACCATCTGCATCATGGGAGTTGCGACAACAAAGTTCCCAAGTGCATCGTTCGTGAGGATGGCGATTCGCTCGATCGGCGTATCAGCGGTGACAGCGTCGCGGCGCATACCTATTCAAATTTACCTTCGGCTTTGAAGGTAACTTCGGGCAAGATGAGCGGCGGCTTAGTTCTTGGTTTGGACTGCGGTGGATCCACAATTCGGGCAAGAGTTGAGAATTGCGAGGGTGCGACATTCTTTGAAGGGAGCGCAGGACCGGCGAACCTCGCAACAACGCCGGTAGCGGTTATCCTTGAGCACCTACGTATTGCATTGAAGGGCTGCCCCCCAGTGGAGCAAGCGGCAATGTGCATGGCCGGATTGCTTACCGATTCCGATCAGCGAAAAGCAAAGGCACTGCTGAAATCGGTGCTCGATGTGCCGAAAGTCTTCGCCTGCCCCGACTACTACGCGACGGTCGCGGCCGACCCTGAAGCAGATGTCGTTGTGATTGCCGGAACCGGAGTGGCGATTGCCTCGATGCGGGACGGCGTCATTCGTAAGTCAGGAGGGGGAGGATTCTGGCTCGGTGATCAGGGTTCGGCCGCAAGCATCGGGCGGGCGGCACTGGCCGCGTTTCTGGTCCCCGCAAACCCGCCTCCCATGACGGATAGGTTCCGCGAAACGGCAAACCAAATCTATGGCGCAAATACTGGGAACGAACTGCTCGCTGCCGTGTACCGAACGCCAAGTCCTGCCGCAACGATCGCTTGCTTGGCTCCTGCTATCGTGTTCGACTGGGTCGACGGCGAGGCTTATGCCAAGTCATGCGTGGAAGGGCCAGTAGAATCTCTGGCGCGAGAAGTCCAAGGCCACCTCACAACGTTTTTGCCGGAAAAATCTCAGGCAATCGTCGGACTTACAGGAGGAGTCTGGAGCATTCATCCATCCTTGTTCGTATTCATGGAACGACTACTTGGGGAAAGTGGTTTGAAGGTGAGACGGAGCGAAGTCGACCCTCTTGCCGGGGCAATACGTCTCGCACACCAAATCAAGTCTGATGGGAACTGAAGCAAGAAATCCGCGATCAATCGGTCTCGATGCCATGTCGGCGCGAGAAATCGTGCGGCTGATGAATGAAGAAGAGCACACCGTAGTTCGTGCGATGGCGGCGGCTTCGGAAGCGATTGCTCGAGCCGCTGAACGGATGGCGCAATGTTTCCAAGAAGGCGGCAGAACCGTTTACGTTGGTGCCGGTACGAGTGGACGAGTCGCTCGTATGGACGCCGCCGAAATGCCACCCACATTTGGCACCCAGCCAAATCGGGTAATCGCATTGGTGGCCGGAGGCGACGGCGCCATGCAGCAAGCAATTGAGGATGCCGAAGACAATGACACCCAGGCGATGCACGATGTCAATGATTTGGACCTCGAACCCAAAGACATCCTAATTGCGCTGGCCGCGAGTGGACGAACCAACTACGTAGTTACAGCAGCGCGCCATGCATCAGCCAAGGGGATCTGGACGTGCGGCATTGCGAACAATCCGCACACCCCGTTACTTGAAGTCGTTGATTTGCCGATTCTTTTGGATACTGGTCCGGAAATACTCACGGGTTCCACTCGGTTGAAGGCCGGAACTTCGCAGAAGTTGGCGCTCAACGCCATCAGCACGGCGGCTATGGTTCTCAGCGGCAAGGTGGTGGAGAACCTCATGGTGGATGTCCAGGCAAAGAACGCAAAACTGAAGGAACGATGCATCCGAATCGTGCGCGAATTGACGAATGCGGACGACGTAGAGGCAAGACGACTTCTTGAGCAGAATAACTGGAACGTCCGCGAAGTGATTACGACACTTCGCCCGACTCTGGCTCGCTAGGGCTCGATGGTGCCGTAGCTTTCAAAACCACTTTCATCAAGTCTTTTCCGACGTTAGAGAGTGGTCCGAGCGGACCACGCGATGGGCCAACTTCGAGACCGAAGTGTTCCATAACTGCTCGGCTGAGTCGCACGGCATAACCATGTCGGAGCAATGACACTGCAGCGGTCTTGGTCTTTTCGTCGGAGGCCAAAAGCTTGCCGAAACGGGCTACTCCTAGCACTGCGAGTGGAGAACAAACGATGTCGCCCGCCTGCCACTCGTCCGTTGTGGGATGGGGCAAAACGTTCCACGACGCCCAATCCCCCACTAGGTGTCCTGGCGATAATGTCACCGTTCCTGCTTCGCCCATGGCCGCCGCCGGAACTCCTATCACACCAATCGGAAGTTTTGAGTGTCGCCGCAAAGCAACAACAAACGCTTCGATCTCTTCGTGGAGCAATGGGATATGGCTAGGCAATCCTACGATGGCGGCCTTTGCTCCAGAGTCCCCCGCATGAATGCATAAGTCCAGCGCGGCTGAAGTGGTCGGCACCTGCATCGCCACGTAGACGGGCATCCCTTTGGATGTTCGCATCGCGATATCCACGAGCGACTTACGCTCTGAGAAACTGAGTGAGGCACCTTCACCGCTCGCCCCTCCCACGACCATTCCAAACGCGCCTGATTCGCGATAGAACTCCACCGCGCGAGCAAATCGAATCTCACTGAGCGCCGATGAATCATCCGTAAACAGAGTCGGCATCGGCACCAAGATTCGATCAAGCGGCAAGTTCATTCAGTATCTATGAGTATCGGTATTGGTTGCCTGACTACCGTATTGCCAATCACGGCGGTAACGACAATAAAGTACTCCCCGTAGGCTTCGGCGGGAACATCTATTTCAAATCGGGTGTTCGACCTTCCTCGGGCACCCCCAATTCGGAATGCAGTCTCTTGTCCAGAAACTACGTTCCACCCACTGGGAGCCTCAATCTTGACGATTCCTTCTAACCGTCCGTTAGCGTTACTTTCTAAGTTCAATCGCCCTCTCCACCGCGTTGCCGGTCGCATGACGAGTGGTGCATCCGAAGAGATGTCCAGTAGCGGAGCGATTCGGATGCTTGAGCGCATTACGAAGGCGTCACCGGTTGCATCGTAAAGCTTTGCCCGGATGACGCGCCAACCTGGCTTCGCTTCGAATCGAATCGGACTGAGAATTTCAAAGCGACTACGATTGTTGTTGTCGAATGGACCGAGAGGTTGGTTGATCGTTGCCAAGTCCGCCTGCCCAAGCCCTTCCGCGCGGAACTCAAACTTGATGGGCTTCGGGCCGTCAAATTGACGCTCCAAATCGTAAGTCATCCGCAGGGGATCGGCCACCGCGATTGTCCGGTTCGCAAAAATGGGCTTCCAACGAATACCAGGAGGCAAATTCTTGTGGGTGTCGAAATTGAGGGTGACATTAGCCAACCCCCGAAGTTCAGTAGCGGTGCGGGGTTCGTCGGGGGCAGCCTCAGATTCCACCCGAACGCCAATGCTTCGGCCCTCGGCCGCGATATCGGGCCCCGTTTCGAGACTTGCTTCTAATGTCCATTCTTCGCCCGACCGGCGATACTCAAATCGGATCGCGCCGGGAGGTACAGAGCCGTTTTGCCACAGGTATGCACCCGTAGTGGCGTCCAAGAGTCGAACGGTAAAAGTGGGCTGATCATCCTTGAGAAAGATGCGGATCTCCAAGTTGTCGCGGCCTCGGAGCCAACCATCGGCACCCAAATCGAGGCTCAACACGATCGCTTGATCGACTTTGGAAGTTGCCGCCCAGTAGATCTTCCCTGGTTCCCATTGGAAGAAAGCCGGAATCCCCCCGTCATTAGAAAGCGGTTCCCATTCTTCCGTTTGCATCACACCGTCGAGTTCCGGTGTCATGGCTAATCTTCGGAGTTCGTCCACCCGATACGTGGGGATCAACGACTGGGCATGCCCCAATGCGATCAACCCGCAGCACATCACAATTCCTGCGCCGACACGCATCATCCCTTTACGGACGATTGAGACCGTGCCTCTGGTGCAGGCTCGTCGGGCCGAGAGTAAGGAGTTATCCACAATTCATCTTCTCAGATAAGGTTCATCACCCAGAGCAATTCTTATATGCTCAACCATCAAGATCAGTTATCCAGGGCAAGGACTTGTCGTGGCGGGTAAGAGATTTAAGACAGTGGTCGCGAAAACTGCCTGATCTATGAGGCGCGGCTTCACGCTGATCGAACTTCTCGTCGTTATTGCCATCATCGCCATCCTTGCGGCGATTCTCTTCCCCGTTTTCGCCCGTGCCAAAGACGCAGCAAAGAAAACGGCGAGCCTATCAAACGTCAAGCAGATCGGGACGGCAACGATGATCTACGTTGGAGACTACGACGACCAGATGCCCCAGCTCTATTGGTACAACCCGGCCGACACGACCTTCCCCACCGCGCAGGGGTTCTACTACTACCCCCTCCTCATCCTGCCCTACGCCAAGAACCGCCAAGTCTTTTTGTGCCCTAACGATCGCGGCGACGATCCTCTCCTGGCTGACCCTCAAGGTAGGGGCCGCTTTGACCAAAACAGCACATTCAAGGACTACTACTATGGCGCGAACCCTTCTTACGGCTACAACTACCGGTATCTCAATACGGTAAGCGTTTCTTCCGGGCCCGGTGGACAGCCGCTTAGTAACTTCAGCGGAAGGAGTACCACCACATTCGAGGCAGTTGGCCAGACCATCGTGTTTGCGGAAGCAACCATGAAGGATAAGTATGTTCCCGGTTTTGGCGGCGCAGGGTCTGGCATCATCCGGAACGATGTCGGATACTCACGAATCGAGCCGCCGTTCGCTGTACCGACACCACCAGGGCTGACCCCTTACAACGGATGGACCGGAACCTATCCGAACGCAAACTCGCAGGGACAACTGTGGGGTCGCTTCGATAGAAAGCGAGTCCTCGTAACGTGGCTGGATGGTCACGCTTCATATCCATCCATTGCTTCCTTGCGAGCGCCCGGAACAACCGAAGATGAGGTCAACCGCTACTGGAACGGAAAAGGCGATCAGTAAGCATAGCGTAAACGAATATCGTCGCTGTTCACTTAGGTGACTTACAAACAATGCCTGAGTTCCCAATGGAGCCCAGGCATTGTTTGTGCGCCTAATTTAAGAGAGTAAGCGAGTCGGATTCTCGAGATAGCCTTTGACGATGTTCACGAAGTGCGCACCTTGCGCCCCATCCACGACACGATGGTCAAATGATCCCGTGATGTTCATGCGCCAACGTACTTCTAGTTCATCTTCCTCGTTCACAACGACCTTCTTTCGCGCGGAAGAGATCGCCACGATGGCAGCGTTCGGGCCGTTAATGATCGCGCTGAACACGTCCACGTCGAGCATGCCCATATTCGAGATACTAAAGGTGCTACCCCCCATTTCGTCGGGCAGCAACTTCCCTTCGCGAGCCTTGGTAACGAGTTCTTTGCTGCGGGCCGCGATTTGCCGGAGCGACATCTGATCCGCATTGTGAATCACGGGGACGAGCAATCCATCATCCACGGCCGCCGCCACACCAACATTGACCGAACCATGTTGGAGTACGTGGTCTCCACCAAACGAAGCGTTTACACCCGGCATCTCTCGGAGCGCGAGGGCACATGCCCGCACAACGAAATCATTGACGCTGATGTTGCCCGCTTCTTCGGCTTTCAACTGTTCGCGGAACGAATAAATGCGGTCGACATCCACTTCGACCGTGACGTAAAAGTGCGGAGCATCCTGATTGAAGCTCTGCTGAGTTCGCTGGGCAATGATGCGACGCAAATTGTTGAGCGGAACCTTCTTGTCCTCGGCTCTGGCGGCCGTGCTGGCCGGTGAAGCTATTTGGGAAACCTTTGTGCCTTGATCCGCAATCGCGGCGCGAACATCTTTTTCGACAATCCTTCCGCCCGGCCCCGTGCCCGTGACTTGGGCGAGGTCTACACCCGCCTCGGCAGCTACTCGCTTCGCAAGTGGGCTAGCCTTCACCCGGTCGCTCGCACGAGTTGCGGGTTCCGCTTCCGGCTCAGACTTGGATTCGGACGGATTTTTATCCTCAGACTCACCGGAATCTTCTTCTTTTGAAGCATCCTTCGCAGGTGCTGACGATCCGTCGCCCCACCCCTTTGGGAGTTCCTCGCCTGATTTCAGAATCGCCGCGATGGGTCGCCCGACGGGAACCGTGTCGCCGGACTGAATCAGGAATCCGGTCAGCGTTCCTCGCCCCGGAGATTCGAGTTCAAGCGTCGCCTTATCGGTTTGGATGGTGCCGATAATGTCGCCGGTCTTGACGGCTTCTCCGTCCTTCTTCAACCACTCAAGGAGGGTTCCCTCCTCCATTCCGTCGCCCATCTTGGGCATGATCACTTCGGTCATCCGCGAAAATCCTGTGCGCAGTGGCGACGACGTTGTCTCCCGGCTTGCGCTTCAGAATACCTTTCGATCACGCTTTCGACGTGACTTACGAGTTGGCGGCAGCCTTCTCAAGTAGCGCCACGCACTCCTCATACACGGCCGGTGGCGTACCCGGAGAAAACATCAACTTCCCTTGTGCCCCGAGACGGGCATTTTCCAACGCATTCTCGGTTACCGGCGAACCCGCCGCAAGTAACGCACCAATTGCCGCCGGTCGTCCGGCATAAGCCGCCCATCCGATGGGAGTCGAGTCGTGATACTCGTCAATCTTCGTCATGTCCCCGCCATGTTGGGCCAGCAAGGTAATGATCTCCGGATGATCGTTCCAAGACGCGGAATGCAACGGCGAAACGGGGCATTTCGGATTTGGGGTAACTCCATTTTCAAGCAACCAGCGGACCATTTCTAAGTTGCCATTGTTCGCTGCTAGCCCGACAAGGTTCGTGCCCCCACCGCCGAGGTAGTGACCGTGAGTAATCAAGTCTCGTTGATCTGAGTGCTTCTCCCATGCTGCTCTTACAGCATCAAGATCGCCAATCACGACGGCCGTTTTCAGGTCGGGTACGGCTCCTCTCGCTCGCAGTCGTTCTTGCATCAAGGGGCGAGCCCGGTGCCACACCAATGGTTGGGCTTTGTGAGCATCATCCTCCTCATTCGGATCAGCCCCGTGATCGATCAGCAGGTCTACCATCTCAGGTCCCCGTGCGTAATGCAGTGGACAAGCCCCGTCGGCACCGTCCCGTCGTCGGATCGCATCCGGGTCATTCTTGAGCAGTTGACGGACCAACTCAAGATCGCCGCGATAGGCCGCAATCCATAGATCCTGCTTCGCGCCTGCCGCAACGAAATCTTCTACGGCGGCGTCCACCTCACATGAAACCGCAAAACCCAACGGCGTTGCCGCATACTTCTCAGCACGCGCTTCAATATCCGCTCCCTGTTCCATCAGGTATCGCCATACTTTCTGCCGCCGGAAGACGACCGCGACCGTAATCAGGGGCCACATATCTCCATCGCCGTACGCTTCTTTCACATAAGCGTTGATCCACTCAGGGTGCTCACGTAGAGCGTCAATGGCTTCGTCTTCTTGCCCGTGGCGAATTGCCACACTTACGTCTTCGGCGGTCATGATTCTCCATACCGAGAAACGGCTTGCGCCATCGCGGCCGCGCCAAGAATACCGGCGGTGCGAAGCCGGTGGGCGCGGACAATGCGGCAATCACGGAACAAACTCGGCACTGCGGTGTCTCTTGCTTGCCGGATCACGTGAGGCTCTAAGAACTGCCAAGCCTTGGCTACTTGGCCACCGATTGCAAATACATCCGGTGCAAACACGTTGATCATGCTTCCCACTCCGGCGCCGAGATAGGTTCCGATCTCCTCCCAAACTTGAAGTGCCACCGCATCGCCCTGTCGGGCCGCATCGCCGATCATCCGCGAGCGAACGAGGCTGTAATCGCCACCGCACATTGCGTTCATAACGCTCGGTAGCCCACGCCGCAATTTATGGGCGGCTCGCTCGGCAATGGCTTCGGCTTGGCAGTAACTTTCCAATGGACCATAGGCTCCACTGTTCCCGACGACTCCTCCGAACTGAATGAGGGTATGGCCAAGTTCTGCCCCCCCTTTGTTCCCGCCCACAAGAAGGGTTGGCCCCCGCACATCGCCATCAAGGCCCGACGGGCCAAAGACGACCCCGCCACCAATGCCGGTACCAAGCGTGAACATCACGAGACAATTTGCATCGCCGTTCCCCTCCCCAAATGTGTATTCCCCGAGAGCCGCACAGTTTGCGTCGTTGCCCATCACCACTGGAAGACCCAGTCGAGACTCAAGGGGTTGCCGAACCGAGACGTTCTCCCAATAGTAGAAGACCCCGTCTCGCTCTTCACCAAAATTGGGTGCCCACTTCACCAGTCCGGCAGCGTTGTCAACATGTCCAGGGATAGCGAGTCCAACTGCCGTGGCCTTGACTCCGGCTCGGCTTTGGGCAAGTTCCACAACCTCAGCCACCGCGCGCAACGTCGCCTCAACCCCGTCTTGAGCGCAAGACGGAATGGAAACAAAACGAGGCATGAGTGGATGCCCTTCCTTCGAAAGCACTTGGGCCCGTACGTTGGTCCCTCCGAGGTCAACGCCAACAACGCACGACTCCGCCATGAATGTCCCGATTTTAGCGATGTTTCAAAAGGTTGCGACGGGCCAGCGAACCTTCGTGACAGAATGCCGTAGGAACTCTCATGCTCGATGAGGGTTTGAGTTCCGGGGGGAACAAGATCGGGGAATCAACGATGGACAACGAATTCGTGTCGCGTTTGGCACAGGCACTGCAAACTGAGTTAGGGCGAGTTATCGTCGGAAAACCGGAACCCGTACGCGACGCCGTATTAACACTCCTCTGCTCGGGCCACCTTTTGATCGAAGATGTTCCTGGCGTCGGGAAGACTACGCTCGCAAAAGCGCTTGCAAAGGCAGTTGGCGGCGAGTTCCGTCGCGTCCAATTCACTCCGGACCTGCTCCCGAGTGACATTACGGGTTCATCCATCCTCAATCGCGAAACCAATTCGTTTGAGTTCATGCCTGGTCCGTTGTTCGCAAACTTCGTCCTCGTGGATGAAATCAACCGCGCGACACCGAAAACGCAGAGCGCATTGCTGGAAGCGATGGAAGAGCGTCAGGTATCCGTTGACGGCGAGACTCGCCCTGTACCTAGCCCGTTTTTCGTCATGGCGACGCAGAACAACATTGAGATGACGGGCACCTACCCGCTGCCGGAAGCGCAACTTGACCGCTTTTTTGCCCGGATTGCCATCGGTTATCCTGACCGCAACGCAGAAGCCGAGATCCTTGGTGAGCAGCAACTGACTCACCCTCTTGCGGCCGTCAATACGGTGGCGACACTTGACGAAATCTTGGCTGCCCAGAATGCGGTGCGCCGTGTTCACGTTTCCGAACCGGTCAAAGAGTACGTGGTTGATGTTGTCCGTGGCACGCGAGATAATGCGCAACTCGCTCTGGGAGCGTCGCCGCGCGGTTCGCTCTACCTAATGCTTGCTGGGCAAGCCCGCGCCGCGATGGACTCCCGAGATTATGTAAGCCCAGACGATATCAAGGCGATCGCGCCGCTGGTTCTTGGTCACCGCGTGATCGTCCGGGCCGAAGCACGTGCGCGAGGCGCTACTGGCCCCGACCTCATCAAACAGGTCTTGAGCACGGTGCCCACGCCTCACACTTCCTCCGCGAGAGCATGAGCCGATACGCCGCCTGGGCCCTGACTGCATCCGCGTTCTTCCTGATCGTGATGGCGGTCTTGACGAACTCCCCGCCTCTCTTCTACATGGGAACCGCGATGGTAGCAACCCTTGTCGCTGCCCGGATCCAGGCGAACATGGCCGTTCGTTGGCTGCGGTTCGAGCGTTTCGTTACCCCATCGGCGGCAGTCGGAGAAGCGGTAACCGTCGAAATCATTGCGTGGAGCGAGCGAAGAATCAAACGCCCCCTCGTTACCGTTTGGGATGCGCTCCCAAAGTCTTTGGTCTACCAAATGATGCGTCCCCCACTTCCCATCGCGCCGAGCTTTGATCAGCCGATCCGAACGCGATACACCATCCGTCCGATGCGACGTGGACGGTTTCGATGGTCGAAACTCACCGCTCGAGCGAGTGACGCCCTTGGACTGGTCCGCGTAGACCGAGAACACAGCACGGATCCGGCCGAACTGACGATCTATCCCACACCGATTCCGCTCGATCTTGAGGTCAATCCAACGTCGGGTGCGGGCATCACCGAAATGGAAGCGGGCCGTGTTCGCGGCGCGGGCATGGAACCCCATGGCATCCGTGAATACGCTCCTGGCGACCCTCTCCGCTTTATCCATTGGAAGAGCTCGGCTAAGCGCGATCGTTTGGTCGTAAAAGAGTTCGACGCGGGCACCGGTGTTCGGATTGCGTTCTTCATTCAAGACCGCCAAGGCACCGAGTTCGGAGACTTAGAAGGAAGCACTCTCGATTCAATGTGCGGTAATGCGCTTTTTCTTTCGGAAAGCTACATTGAACGGGGTGCAGAAACCATCTTCCCCTCCGTCGAAGATGTCCTTGCGCCCGTTCACCCTGAGGCGCGTATCCGCCAGATTCGCGAAATTCTCACCGATATCCACAGCACAGCGAACCACTCCTTCGGTGACGTGATCCAGCAGAAACGGGCGGCAATCCCTGAGGACGCAACGCTCGTGTTCATGGTGGCCGTCGAGGACGAATCCTTACCGTCAACGCTTGCCCAACTTTCTGACCACCAGAGGGTCGTCATCATCTATGATCCGTCGGAATACGGGGCTCCGCAATCCATCCCCGGGGCGAACAGCCCCTCGTATCTCGCCA
>JAHBTC010000032.1 GCA_019638835.1 Fimbriimonadaceae bacterium | reverse complement strand
TCGAGGTCATCGCGAACGTAGAGGAAGCCACTCAGCCCGATCTCGACCCACGCTCCGGTCAGCCACTGGAAGTAGCGGCGGCGATCTCCGATCGTCGCGGCGCTGAATACTCCGACGACATGGAATCCGTTGTCGGTAACGCGAGTGTAGAAACGCTGACGGTCGGGAACATGGCCCGCGGGATGTGCCGGCCCGTTCTCATCCGTCGACGCGTCGACGAAACGATCGAAGTTGAATTGTCGCGACAGTCGTGCGCACAGCACGCCGTCGTCGACGACGAGAGAGATCTCGCGAAGGAGGGGCAGTTGTTCGAATGTTGCGCTCGGCCACTCCAGGCCGTCGCCGAGTTCGTTGAGGCGCGCGCGACGCAAAAGGGAATGGCCGGGCCAATCGCTTTGCGCCACATCGACGGGCGGAAGAGTCTCGATGTCGAGGCCCGCGGGTTCGGGTTGCGCTGGGTTGTGTTCCATTTTCCTGACTCCACACTGCTTCGGGTGCATCGCGTTTGACGGCGCGACAGCGTGCTCTTGCCGATACCTCGTCGCGCCCGTTGCCGAGCAGCTCCCCCATGGAGTCGCCGAATTCGGGTTCAGCGAGATCTCTCGTGTCGAGGCTAACTCACCTGCATATCGGTTTCATGTCCCCATTCAAGGGTCACAGACAGGACTGTCGACCCTGCGCGTGCCCCTTTAGGGGACTCGATTCCGATGGTGTTGCGGCGCTATACAGAAAGGTATGCCCAAAGCAACCCGATTTAGCTTCGACGGGGGCGCCGCAACCTATGTGGGAACGGCCATCCTCGGCATTCTCATCACCACGTTCACTCTCGGCATTTGCTATCCCTTCGCCGTCGTTCTGACCGAGCGCTGGCGCTGCAAACACACGTTCATCGACGGCCAGCAACTTGTCTTCAAAGGCCGCGCGGTGGGGCTCTTCGGACGCTGGTTGCGATGGTTGTTCCTCACGATCATCACTCTCGGCGTCTACCTCTTCTGGGTTGCGCCGCGGCTTCAGGAGTGGAAAACCGTGAATACGGATTTCGCGGCGCCGATCGCGCCCATCTCGTCCTGGGCGCCAAACGTTTTTGCCGCAAGCTGACAGCGGCGCATCAATCGCCTCGCGCGTTCCGGCGCCGCGCAACGTCGAATCGGCGGACGGTATTCAGGACGGCTGGAACCAGGGCGGATAGACCGACACCTTGTGGCTCAAACCATGCTCCTCGAGGAGCGACCGCATCTCCGAGCGGACCCGATCGTTCGCCACTCCCACGAGCGTGACGGCGCCGAAATCGAATTCAACCGGTACGAGCAACTCCGCCTCTCGCACGAGGTCCTCCTCTGCGCTCAATCGGCGCGGCATCCGCCCCTCCGAGTCGGCCAGTCGGAAGAAACGAGTCGACGGTTCCGCAGCATCGCCATCCGCGACGAAGGCGTTTTCCCCGGCGGCGCGAACAGTGCTCACGAGCATGACGAAATCGGCAGCGGGTCCGACGAGCGACGGCGGATTGAGCTGGAGAGCGGGAAGTCCACTGCACCACCGCTCCCACAGCAACGGGTTCGGTTCGAGGAAAAAGGGAACGCAATCCGCGACAGTGAGGGTCGCGGTATCGCCACCAGGCCGAATCGTGCGCCTCAATTCGCGATTGTCCATCGCCGAGAAGTCCACGGCGGGCTGAGCGCCGGATCCGTCGGACAGTAATCGGCCCTCCTCCAGAATCCCCGGGACGTTCCGGCGGTGCGTCACATGGAATATTCGGCGCGCTCCCGAATCAACGAGCAGGGGTTTCGATGACGAGATGGGGGCGGGAGTTCGTGATCGCGCGGCCGCGCGCCGCGGTGGCGCCGGGCGTTGGATTGACGCCGGTGCGACCGGAGAACACACGTCGCACCTCGCGAATTCGAGCCCATGGATGCATTCCGTCGCCACGAAGTCCTTTCACGCCGATTCGAACAATTCAGACCGACTGTGCCTAGGTTACGCGCGGCCCGGGTGTGTCCTCGCATCGGGCGAATCGTTACCATGGCGACATGCACACCATCCTCCTGACCGGATTCGAACCCTTCGGAGGATCGGCGACCAACAGTTCGTGGGAGGCGGTCAAGCTCGTCAGTGCAGACTGGCGCGGTGAATCCCGATTGCTGACTGCGTGCCTTCCCGTCGAATTCGGACTCGCGGCGCACACTCTCAACGCACTCATCGATGAAAGCCGCCCGGATCTCGTCATCGCGACGGGAGTCGCAGGCGGTCGCACGGTGGTAACGCCCGAGCGAATCGCCATCAATCTCGCCCATGCGACCATTCCCGACAACGCGGGATTCGAGCCGAAGGACGAACATCTCATACCGACCGGCCCCGACGCGTATTTCACGGGATTGCCCGTGCGCTCAATGGTGGACCGAATGCTCGAGGCAAGCGTGCCCGCGGAGGTATCGCTCAGCGCGGGAACCTACGTGTGCAACGACACGATGTATCGGATGATGCACCACCTCGCCGGCTCGCACGTGATCGCCGGGTTCATCCACGTGCCGGATGCCGCCGAGCTGCCGGTGGAGACCATCGCACGCGGGCTTCGTGCCGCAATCGACGCCGTCGTGGCCGATGGGAGCCGGTGACCACAAGTGGGGGCAAGGTTTCGGCCCATTTACCCGCAAAGGGGGGCGTGTAAGCCGTTCAGGAAACTACTAGCTTCATAAGTGGGAAAGATTCACGAGCGCGGGGCTCGCCGAATCGGACTCGGGGGGTCAAATGTCCATCGACACGGCAAACACCGTCATCATTGCGGGGTGGTATCCCGACCCGACGGATGACACTCAAGCGCGCTGGTGGGACGGCAGCCAGTGGACGACGACAACTCGACCGCGACACCCCGTCACTCCCCCGCAAGGCAATCGCTATTTCTCGCCCGTGCCGATCCGCACGGATGCGACTCTGCCGCCCATCGATCCGTACCGCCCGATGAATCGGCGCTACGACACGCAAGGGCACGTTTCCATGGCAGCCAAGCCCACCATGCAATTCCAGCCGACGCGCGCCTACACGGGAGCAGTGTGGGCCATCGCGACCATGCCCTTGTGGGCGACGATCCTCGTTCTCGGCCTCATGATCACGCTAGGCGATCTTTATTCGACCTTCCTCATCGCGCTCACGAGCGTCGTGTTGTTCGCGTTCGCGGTGGCGCTCGCGGTCCACGATCGGCATGTGCTCCACAATTCGCTGCACACCTCCACGGCGACGCCGTGGTGGATGCTGCTGAGCCCGACGGTGTATCTCGTCGCGCGCGGAGTGCACGTGAGCCGTACGGTCGGGCACGGTTGGGCACCGCTCGTTGTCAACATCCTGTGCTCGTTCGTTCCGACGATTGCGGTGCTCGCGTTCAGTTCGATCTACTACGCATTCTTCGCGGCCCTGATGGGCGCGAACTAGACCGACTTTCCGACGGGAATCACGCGGTAGCGTGAGGAATGTGACCTTCACTTCTCCTGCCGCTTTCACAACCCGTCCTACCCTGCGGGGCACCTTCGGGATGACCGCCTCCACGCACTGGCTCGCGACCGCATCCGGTCAGGCAGTGCTCGAGCGCGGCGGAAACGCCTTCGACGCGGCCGCGGCTTGCGCGTTCGTGCTCCACGTCGTCGAGCCGCACTTGAATGGTCCGGGCGGCGACCTTGTCGGGATGTTCGCGACCGCGTCCGCTCCGGGCACGCCCATCGTGCTCATGGGTCAGGGGCCGGCACCCGCGGGTGCCACGATCGATCGCTATCGCGGCGAGGGTTTGACGCTCGTGCCCGGAGCGGGCGCGCTCGCTGCGGCCATCCCCGGAGCCGTGGATGCCTGGTTGCTTCTTTTGCGTGACCACGGCACGTGGGAGTTGAAGGATGTGCTCGCGTTCGCAATCGGATACGCGAGAGACGGGCATCCGCTGCTGGAGCGAGTGTCCTCAACGATCGAACGCGTGGCGGAATTGTTCCGCGAGCACTGGCCGACATCAGCGGAACTCTGGATGCCCGACGGTCGGATACCGCGCGCCGGCTCTCTCGTGAGGAACCCCGCTCTCGCGCGCACGCTCGAAAGGCTCGTCGACGCAACGGCCGGAGTGCCCGCTCACGCCGACCGGGAAGCGAGAATCGACGCGGCTCGAGACGAATGGGCGAGCGGATTCGTCGCGCACGCGATCGCAGATTTTGCCCGGACTCCGCACCGCCATTCCGACGGCGACGACCACGCCGGTGTCATCACGGAGGCGGACATGGCCGGCTTCCGTGCATCCTACGAATCGGCGGTGACGTTGGATTTCCGGGGTGTCACGGTGGCCAAGTCGGCGGGTTGGGGGCAAGGTCCCGCGCTCCTGCAAATGCTCGGCATTCTCGACGGGTTCAGCGACGATCACCTGGACCCGTCGAGCCCGCTCGGCGCCCACACGATCCTCGAGGCGGAAAAGCTGGCCCTGGCCGATCGCGAGGCGTACTACGGCGATAGCGAGCCTGTCCCTCTGGATGTGCTCCTGTCCCCCGAATACGCAGCCGCGCGCCGCGAACTCATAGCGGACGAGGCATCCCTCGAGTTTCGACCGGGAACCGTGGCAGGGCGCCAACCGTTCCTGCCGGAGCTTCGCCTACTCGACCGCTCGCCCGCAATCCCATCCGCGGGACAACGCTACGTCGCGCAACACCACGTGGGTGAGCCGACGGTGGATCGCACGGGCGAAACGAAGGGCGACACATGCCATCTCGATGTGATCGATCGATGGGGAAACATCGTATCCGTCACGCCGTCCGGCGGATGGCTCCAGTCGTCGCCCACCGTTCCCGAACTCGGGTTCTGTCTCGGCACCCGACTCCAAATGACGTGGCTGACGCCGGGAGCTCCTTCGTCGCTCGAACCGGGGCGACGACCGCGAACGACCCTGACGCCGACGCTGCTGTTGAGGGACGGCCGTGCGGTCGGCACTCTCGGTTCGCCCGGCGGAGACCAGCAGGACCAGTGGCAGCTCCCCTACTTGCTGCGAACGATCGTCGGCGGCTATTCGCCGCAAGAGGCTATCGACGCTCCCACCCTGCACTCGACGTCCTTTCCGGATTCCTTCTGGCCGCGAACGTGGGAGCCGGGAGGGGCCGTCGTCGAAGACCGACTCGGCGACGACGTCATCCGATCACTTGAGGCCCGCGGGCACCTCGTCACGCGAGCAGGCGACTGGACGCTTGGAAGGCTCTCCGCCGTCGGGATCGGCCCTGACGGGATGCTGTTCGCGGCGGCGAATCCGCGCGGAAGCCAGGGCTACGCGGCCGGGCGCTAGCCCAGCGAATGGGCGACCCGCCGACGTACGCTGGAAGCATGGAACTGAATGACATCCCGCTCACCACGATCGAGGGCACCGAGACTACTTTCGGTGAGTATTCCGGTAAAGCCGTCCTCGTGGTCAACGTCGCGTCTCGCTGCGGATTCACGCCGCAATACGCGGGGCTGGAAAAGCTCTACGAGCAATTCGCGGACCGCGGATTCACCGTTCTCGGTTTCCCGTGCAATCAATTCATGTTCCAGGAGCCCGGCTCGACGAGCGACATCAAGGAGTTCTGCTCGAACACGTACGGGGTCACGTTCCCGATGTTCGACAAGGTCCACGTCAACGGCAGGAACAAGCATCCGCTCTACGAGAAGCTCACCGAGAACCCGGACGATGCGGGCGAGGCCGGCAAGGTCCTCTGGAATTTCGAAAAGTTCCTCGTCGCTCCGGACGGAACGGTTCGGCGATTCCGGTCGGCCGTGAAACCGGATGCCCCCGAGCTCGTCGACGCCATCAAAAGTGCTCTCCCCGACTCGATGTGATGTCGTCTGGCCCTAGGGGCGCGGCGGCGAATCCGGCAATTTCCTTTGCGGGTGGGGTGGTTCGTGGCGAGCGAGCTGCTCGACGAAAGCCGCGATGCGACGCGAGCGCGCGTCCGCGCTCGTCACGTGATTGAGGCGGAAGTACAGGGCGTAGCGATTTTGCGACGTGAGCACCTCGAACATCGCTTGCGCTTCGGGCACCGCGCGGATCGCCTCGAGCAAGTCTGATGGGAGGACCGCGGCGGCGGGCCCCGCATATGCGCGCTCCCATCGGCCATCCGCCTTCGCCGCGTCAACCGCTGCGCGACCCGCCGCGCGCATTCTGCCCTCCCGTTCGAGCCGTTCGACGTTCAGGATGTTTCGCTGTGACCACACGCTGCGCTTTCCCCGCGGTTGAAATCGCTGAAACATAGACTCGGCATCCCGGCGCCCGACTTGCCCGTCGATCCAGCCGAAGCACAACGCCTCATCGAGGGCGCCGTCGTAGTCGAGCCGCGTCACGCTCCCGCCCTTTCGGCTCAGAACGAGCCTCACGCCCGGCGACCCGGAGTGGTGCTCGTTCAGCCAGGAGCGCCATGCTTCGGAATCCGGCAGCAGAAGCTCAGGCAACTCGGCAGGCATGAACCGATACTACTGACGCCCCACGTCGGTGAACCTCGCGTCGGGGAACCCCGCACCCTGCCCGGCGGGAATCGCGCCGGGTGGATACGCTGGAACCATGGGAAGAGTTCTCGCGAAGGAATCGGATGCCAACCGCTACACGCTCCGCATCGACGGAGCCATCGGGAGCGCCGTGGACTATCGAGTGAGCGGCAACGCGATCTCCTTCACTCACACGTTCACGGATCCGAAGCGGCGAGGACAAGGACTGGCGGGAGAAATCGTCGAATTCGCCGTCGACGATGTGGAGAAGAACACCGAATACCGGATCGTTCCCATGTGCTGGTATGTCGGCGAATGGTTCGACAAGCATCCGGAACGCGCAGCGCTTTTGAATCGCTAGTGACGGAACCACCCGCCGAGTACTACGGTGGAGCGAATTGATCGGTCACGCCGGTCACACCATTCACTAAGGAGAAACAATGGCGCTTCCCTGGAAACTTCACGGCGACGGTAAGGATGTCTCGGCCGACGAGATCATTCTTCCCGAGGAACGGCTCTCGTGGCTTCGAACCATCGGATTCGGTGGCCAGCACGTTGTCGCGATGTTCGGCGCAACATTCCTCGTTCCGCTTCTGACCGGATTCCCACCCTCCACGACTTTGCTCTTCTCGGGAATCGGGACTTTGCTCTTCCTGATCATCACCGCGAATCGTCTGCCGAGCTATCTGGGATCGTCGTTCGCGTTCATCGCGCCGATTCTGGCCGCTACGGCATCCGGTGGAAAGGGAGTAGCGCTCGGCGGCATCATCGTGACGGGCGCGGTCCTTGCCGTAGTGGGCATCATCGTTCACTTCTCGGGAACTCGTTGGATCAACGCGCTCCTGCCCGCTGTCGTGAGCGGATCGATCGTGGCACTCATCGGTTTCGCGCTCGCCCCTGCTGCGGGCGGCAACTTTGCCAAGTCGCCGTGGATCGCGCTCATCACGCTACTGGCAGTCATCTTGTGCGCCGTCGTGTTCAAGGGCTTTCTCGGTCGACTCTCCATTCTCATCGGCGTCGTCGTCGGGTACATTGCCGCCGTGATCGCCGGCGAAGTCAACTTCGACAAGATCGCGAGCGCAGCGTGGGTCGGCTTGCCCGAGTTCACGACACCGGTGTTCGATGCCCAGCATTTGCCGATCTATCTCATGTTCCTTCCGGTCGTTCTGGCACTCATCGCGGAAAACGTCGGGCACATCAAGGGCGTGGGCCAACTCATCAGCCGAGACCTCGACCCCCTGACGGGTCGGGCGCTTTTCGCTGACGGCCTCTCGACGGTGATAGCCGGAATCGGCGGCGGTTCGGCGACGACGACGTACGGCGAGAACATCGGCGTGATGGCGGCGACCAAGATCTTCTCCACCGCCGCGTACTGGGTCGCCGGCATCGTCGCGATCCTGCTCGGCCTCTCGCCGAAAGTCGGGGAAGTCATCAACACGATTCCGCCCGGGGTCATCGGAGGCGTCACGACCGCTCTGTACGGACTCATCGGAATCATCGGCGTCCGGATCTGGGTGGAGAACAAGGTGGACTTCTCTCGCCCGAAGAACCAGATGACGGCGGGCATCGCGCTCGTCATGGGAATTGCGAACTACACGCTCTCCTTCGGAGAGGTCAAGTTCGAAGGGATCATTCTCGGAACCGTCGCTGCGGTCGTCGTGTACCACCTCATGAATGGCCTTGAGAAGGTGTTCGGAGGCGCAAACCCGGGCCAAAAGAGCCCGGAGAAGCCGTCGGCAAAGGCGCCGGCAAAAGCGCCGGCAAAATCTGCGGGCTGATCCGGAGCTGGTCGACGAGGGGGATGCCGCACGGTGTCCCCCTCGTTCTGTTTGCGTGTCCCCCGATTTGGGTAGCCTTAGATGGCAACACCCCTACCTTGGGGTGCGACGCAGCGGGGTGGCGTGAATAGACTTGAGGGATTCCGCCTGAGCCCGAATCAGTGGAGAGGAACTCACTTATGGCACCAGACCAGGCAGCACCAGTGCCGGCTGGCTGGTATCCCGACCCGTACGGAGCCTCCGAGCTGCGTTGGTGGGATGGCCAGGTCTGGACCGACTCCGTTCATCCGCCCGTCGCCGCCGAGCCGGTGCCTGCTCCTCCTCCTCCACCGGTTGCCGCGGAAACGGCACCCGAATCCGTGCCAGCGCCAGAACCTCAGACCGTGCCCGAGACCCAACCAGAACCTCAGCCCGTGCCCCAACCCGAGCCTCAGCCCGTGTCCCAACCCGTGCCCGAGCCCGAGCCCGTACCGGCACCTGTGCCCGCTGCGGAGCCGCAAGCTGCGCCCGCGCCGACCGCCGCGCCGACCGCCGCGCCGACCGCCGCGCCGACCGCTGCGCCGACACCGGCGCCGACATCCGCGCCCGAATTCCTGGCTCCGCCCACGACGCCTCCTCTCGTCGAGCCGCCGGCCACCACTCCGCCGGCCCCCTCTCCGCCGGCCACCACTCCGCCCGCGTCGCCACCGACCGGACTGCCGTCGCGACGCGAATTGCGCGCGCGCGCGGGCGAGTCCTCGTCCGGCGGACCGCTATCGGGTACTGCTTCCACGACACCGGCGACGGGTCCCGCACCGGTCCCCGACTCCGCCGCGCCCTCCGCGTTCGACTGGCTCAATTCCGGCGACGGACGACCGCTCGGGACCGCACCGGCATCTGCGCCCGCGCCCAACCCGGCTGCGCCGCCAGTGGCCGAGGGGGCCCCGACCGGCCCCGCGGGCCCCCCCGCGCCCCGCAGCGGCGACAATTCCCCCGCGAACGGGTTTGGAGCCACCGCGAGCGGTTCGATACCGGTGCCCGCGACGGATGCCTGGGCTCAATCGCCCCGCGGCAACACCGACGTCGCGGATGCCCTGTATCCGTCCTCGACTGCTCGCCGATCCACCGTCTCCGGCTGGCTCATCGCCGTCATGCCACTCATCGCGGGCATTCTCGTTATCGGCGCCGTCAAGGGGGCCGAGAACTACCCGCGGTACGTTCCGGCAGGCATCGAATGGTGGATGCTCGCCGGAGGAGTCATCGTGATCCTCTATCTCCTCACGATCGGGCTCGCGATCGCCGACCGCCGAAAGCTCGACTGGTCGGGTCTCGCGCGACCCGCGCACTGGGCGTGGGCGGTCCTCACGGCGCCCGTCTACTTGCTCGTGCGGACGATCGCTGTCAAGCGCGGAACCGGTCGAGGCTCGGTGCTGCTGTGGATCTGGCTCCTGCTTGCGGCGGTTCTCGTCGGCGGTTGGTTCGCGGCGCACTACTTCGCACCGGAACTGGTCGACGCCTACACGCTGCCGTTCCTTTGAGCAGCAGCTGAGAAGCCGCTGCGCGGCGTCGGGTCTTCGAACACGTCGCGACCGATCGAACACGTCGCGACGATGGAGCTCCTGCCGATCTCCCGCTCACGAAGACCCCCGTTAACGAGTGAGGAGGCGGTGGAACTCTAGCTCCGCCTGGCTTCGGTTTTACCCCCGTAATTCCGCTGCCGGCCCTGATCTGCCACCGCCTCCGGGTGTCCCCCGTCTTGCGTGGTTCCACGATAGGGCACACGGAAGGGGCACTTCTGCCCCCAGATGGGGTCACCCCCATTGTGGTGTCCCCCCTTGCGCGGACATCGGGGTACATGAGGCGATTCGGCGCGGCAGGTCGATTGCGTCGACTTAAAAGGCGAAAGCCCCCGGTTGCTACAAGTAGCTTCTGGAGGCTTTCTGTTTCCTTGGAGTTTGACCTCCTCGGTTCAAATAGCATCTCGTAGTTCGGACTTGAAATCAACCCGTAAAGTTTCGCTAGATAGTTGAAGGTTCAATTGGCAACGAGCATTTCACGCAAGACGACAGCTTGATTCATCGTCTCATCATGTGCGCTGTAAACGAGAGTGACTTTCTCGTGTTCTTGGACAATTTCTTGAAGTTGCCGAAAGGCCGGATTGTCTCGAAGTTCGAGCTGATACCGCTCTCGGAACTGACCCCATTTTTCCGGTTCGTGGTTGAACCACTTGCGTAGCTCATTCGACGGACCGACTTCCTTTAACCAAATGTTTGCTCTTGCGTGTTCCTTACTGATTCCTCTCGGCCAGAGCCGATCGACCAAAACGCGAAAGCCATCCGCGTCGACGGCAGGTTGATAAACACGCTTGATATTTACTTCCATACCTCCACCATCCCACTATCGAAGGATTCCGGCTACCGTAGAAGGGTGTCTAATGATGAACTGACCGAATCAATCTCAGTTGTAGAGGATCTATTTGGAATATCGCCGATCCCCGAAAGCGGCTTGGGTCATCACACGATCATTACCCACCCGGACATGCGAATCGTGATTCTCGCATTTAGTAGCGGACATCTTCTCAAGGAACATGCTGCCCCCTTCCCTGTGCTCATGCAGGCACTCGATGGCGAGCTACTAGTAAGAGCGGCGGGGGTTGAAACGAGACTGGTTCCCGGAAAACTACTACGGATGGATCGAATGCTCCGTCATGAGGTTCAAGCGGTACTACCTTCAAGACTCATGCTCACGTTATTTACAACCTAAAGGTCCCAAGAGCACTTGATTCCATCAAGCGCTCGCTTTACCTTCAATTCGAAGCGGAATTTGCCAGTGCATCACGAAGCAGAGATTGCAAAGCCGCCAATTGGATGTCAGATTCTCCGTCAACGGCCGCATCGCTTCCTTCGAGCGCTCGAGCCGCTAGCCCGGCTTTATTTCCAATTAGGTCGGCGATTCTGGCATCGATTGTGTGTGCAGCAATAATTCTCCATGCCGTCACTGGTTCTGTTTGGCCGATGCGATGGACACGGTCAATCGCTTGAGTCTGTTCCGCACTTGTCCATGAGAGCTCAGCAAGCACTACGTTCGACGCTGCCTGAAGGTTCAGGCCCACTCCCGCAGCGGTTAGAGACGCAACCGCAATCGAGACCTCAGGATCATTCGCGAATGCATCAATTTGACGCTGTCTGAATGCAGTCGTTTGATCTCCGCGAATGGAAATCGATTTGAGTCCGTGTTTGGCGAAGTGTTCTTCCGCCGCATCCATTACGTCAATGTGTTTTGCGAAGAACACGACCTTGCCAACTGAACGGGCGAGTTGAACTGTGTAATCAGCCGCGAGAATTGCTTTGGCTTGGCCAATGTGCCGCACCATCGTGAATACGTTTTCGGAATTGCCGAGAGCCCTGGATTCTTCAAGTTCCGCATGCGCCACAACCCGAATAAGGTCTTCTGGGTCTCCATCTGGTTTGGCGGCCAAAACCCTCCGGTAACGCTCGAGCAGGCGATTTACGAGAGCTTCCTCGGCCTTTCGAATGCTTCTGCCTGCTTCGTCTTCAAGTTCGACCGGCAAGTCGGCTATTCGCCTCGCGGGGATGTCCGCAGCAACGTCAATCTTCCGACGCCTCACTATTCCCATGTCGATGACAACCTTGCGAGCCGCGGCAAAAAACCCGGGATCTGCCGGCGTCAACCCAGTGGCTTCAAGTTTTCTCAAGAGAGGTGGAAGCGGCTTCTTACCGTCGATCCAACCAAGGAACTGCCAAATCGCGTTGAAGTCTTCAATATCGTTGATGAGCGGGGTTCCGGTTAGAGCCATCATGAGCGCATTTGGAGATGCCAACCGAATTTGCTTGCTGAGCGCGAGCACATTCTTGGACCGCTGCGAACCCAAGTTCTTGATGAAGTGTGCCTCGTCGACAACCATGCCTTTGAATCCAAATCGGCCCAGCCATCCGACGTGACGATCTAAAACTTCATAGTTAACAATGACGACATCACTAAATGCATCGACATCATTGCCGTCTCCGTGCACAACTGTTGCGGTCCTTTGGGGAGTCCAAAGCTCAACTTCTCTTGCCCAGTTAGTTTTGACGACATTCGGAACGACGGCCAAGAGCGGGTAGCAATGCGAAACGGATGCTGCGAGTAGAGCCTGCGCCGTCTTGCCCAAGCCTGGCTCGTCCGCCAATAGGAAGGTTCGATGGCCTTGCTTGACTTCTGCCAAGAATCTCGCCTGATGCCTCATTAGTTCGAGATCGCCGGGTAATTTCAAGGATCTTGCTTCGGGCAAATCCATTGATGCCGCGCCACCGCCCGCACCATGCTCAAAAGCCCGGAACAAGGGCTCAAGCAATTCCCAATTGGTAAGCGCACCGGAAGAACGCGGCGCGGCATTCTTGATGGCAGAAAGATCCGGCGCCAAAAATGGATTAGCCAGTTGAGCTTGCCTGACCGATTGCGGTACTACTTGTTTTTCTTGTTCAGGTGCCTTTACGACTGGCTCTTTGACGATCATTAGATCATCTGGACTCAATTCGACTCCCGACGCAATAAGCATGCTTCGGCGAAGTTCTTGTGCCGCTTCAGAAACTTTTGCGTCTTCGGCCAGCAATTGAATGAGGGTCGTATCGCGAGCGGCTGTCTTTGCAAGGATTGTTGCGACACCGTCAAGGCGCTTAAACAGTTCGGCACGCTCAGTTTCGTCAAGACTCGAGTCGGACTTCGCTCTAGCTCGCTCTTCACGCATAAGTAACGCAATTACTTGAAACTTAATTCGGCTGTTCGGCGAAACTTTCCCTCGTTCAGCGGCATTCTCCACTTCGCGAACCGCCCGAGCAAGAATTGGAATAATCCCAATGTCATCCCCCGGCCTGGAGCGGCGTTGTCCATGCCTATTCTGAACCGTCTTCGAACTACGTAACGAACTGTCGCTCGACTTGGTTCCTTGGCCCGATTGAGCCATGTGCCTCCTTTGGAAATACCACCGCCGTCAATAGCGGATAGTCACAACTTCCTTTACTAGCGAATTGCAACTGACCGGCGGAGCCCGGCGGCTGCGTTTCGCTACCTGGAACCCCGAACTGAGCAACCCAACAATGTTGAGGTCAGTTCTAGAGAGGACTCCTGGAAATCGTTCTAATTCTACTGTCTAGCGAGGTCGATTGCTACTTTTGGCCTTGAAGTCTGGGTTAGGCACTTTGATTAGGATGCCGGCAAGCACTAACACTAAGGCCGCGATGAACTGGCCGGCGACCCACAACTGGCCGTGGAGTTCTAAGGGCCAGACGGGATTCCACAACACAACAATTGGTGCTAGCAGAACCAACCACCACCACTGGCTTGCCTGAAACGCGAACACTCCAACAATGAGAGCAAGAACGACTACAACCACTCGGATCCAAAAGTATCCGGCGCTGTTGTCTAGCAAGGCCAATCCAGCAATTAGGACGATAGCAGCCAGCAAGCCAGGGGCCAAACCTGGTCTCGTAAACTCGGGTGTCGGGTAAGAGGTCATCTCGTAAAGGCTACCCGTTCCAGTCAGATTAGGCTCAATGTGTGGCCACTGACTCAAGACACAAAGCAGCGATTTCAAACTTGGCAACTTTAGTCAAGATTCCGACAGTATCCCGACTCGACAACGACGGTACTGATTGGAATCAGTTCACCAAGTTCAGAGCAAAGTTGCGCGAGCTTTACCCCGAATGCCACAAGGCACTTGATTTGGAACTCGTTGACAATTCCACGCTGCTGTTTCGATGGCGAGGAAAATCTGATGGCCAACCCGCCGTACTCATGGCTCACTATGACGTGGTCCCTGCGACGGTTGAGGGTTGGGAGCATCCGCCTTTTGGAGCAACGCTCGTGAAGGACGAGAACGGCGTTGAATCATTGTGGGGTAGAGGAACTCTCGACGACAAAGGTTCCCTTGTCTGCGTTCTCGAAGCAGTGGAGCACGCGCTTGGCAAAGGTTTTCGCCCCCAAAATGACGTTTATTTGAGTTTCGGCCACGATGAAGAGGTTGCTGGAACCGGAGCAAGTTCAGTAGTTGAACTGCTCAAATCCCGAAACATTACTCCGTGGATTGTCGTCGACGAGGGCGGCGCAGTTGTAGAGGGGATTTTCCCTGGTGTCGATCGGCCAATCGCGGTGGTCGGTGTGAGCGAGAAGGGGATTCTGAGTCTTCGGCTAACGGTTCTTCAGCAAGGTGGTCATGCATCAGCGCCTCCCAAGAATGCGGCCACCATCCGTCTGGCGCGAGCGTTGCTAAGGCTGAACTCGAAGCCGTTCCCAAAGAGTTTCGTGCCAACGAATCTTGAAATGATTCGTACGGTAGGTAAGGAAGCCAAGCAACCATTCAAATGGGTTTTTGGAAACCTTTGGCTCACCAAATTGCCACTACTCGCACTTTTCGGCAAACTTTCCGATGAAACCCGGGCGATGATTCGAACCACTCAAGTTGTTTCACAATTGAGCGGCGCCCAAGCGGCGAATGCCATCCCGGAGAAGGCCGAAGCAGTTGTGAACATTCGAATTGCAATTGATTCGAGCGTGTCTAGCGTCGTCGAGCATGTGAGGAAAGCGATTCGAGATCCGCTTGTTCAAATAGAGACGGTTCACCCGACCGAACCCTCCCCTGTCTCTGAAACTTCAGGTCGAGCGTGGGAAATCATAAAGTCGACAATCTCCAAGGTCTACCCAAGAGCAATCGTGACACCTTACGTAATGCTCGGCGCAAGTGACAGTCGCCATTTCGCGCAGATATCAAATCACGTTTATCGGTTCAGCCCATTCGAGATGTCAGCCGTGGAACGTGGCACTCTTCATGCTAAGAACGAGCGAATTAGGGTTGAAACGTTTTGGAATGGAATTCGCTTCTACGATGAGTTACTTCTCGAACTCTAGGCGGCTCACTCTAACTACCGCCCTCAAGTGAAGCAATCCACCGCTTGAGCGGTTTTGGCTTGTCGGTGATGATCCCGTCAACTCCGAGCGAAACTGCCTGATCCCAACTCGACTTTGAGTTCAGTGTGTAGACGAGAACCGCGATCCCGGCTCGGTGAAGCCGATCAACAAGCCAGGTATGGTGTTCTATTTCGCTTGCGCTAGTTGCGACTGCAATTGCGCCATAGAGCCCAGCAAACGCGACCGGATCCTTTGGAAGCGTGCGTGTGAGAATTGCGCGCGGGATTGCGTCATTGGCGATCATCGCGTTGTTTAGTGACACCATGTCGAAACTCATTAGGACTACGCGCTCTGAGAGATCGAAACTCTCGATCAAATCGGTGACAATCTTTGCCTCGTCGACACTCCAAAATCCCTTGAGTTCGACTAGTGCCATAGTTGGTTTCGAATTGGCGGAGCGCTCTTTAAGCAGTGCAAGGAGAGATTCGAGGGTTGGAACCTTCGTTCCGGCAAATCGCGGCGAGAACCAAGCACCGGCATCCAAGGTTTCGATTTCGGCAAGAGTGAGATCCGTAACTTTTCCTGTGCCGTTCGTCGTGCGATCAACCCACTGATCGTGCATGAGAATCGGAACGCCGTCTTTCGTCAGTCGAACATCTGTCTCGACAAACCGAGATGATGCGTCCATGGCGGCCTGAAAAGCCGCGAGAGTGTTTTCGGGAGCTGAAGTTCGATCCCCCCGATGGCTGGCCACGAACGCTCCCTCCCCTGCGGAGCGCAAGCCTCCAAAAAGTGCAAACGCTTGAACCCTCGCGGCATCAGGATTCAGACTCAGGATGACACTCAGCACCGCAACCCAAACGACCAGATTCCCCAAGCGAATCTTCAATCGCGAATTGGATCGGCGAGCTGTCAACGTTGACCGCTTTCGTTAGAGCGTTACCCGCGGATACGGGTTCTGCCACTATATCGGTTCCGTTACCAATTCGTTACATTCTTACGAATTGGGGAGCTTCAGATCAAATGATTGATTTTGTGTGCCAAACAGTTTTGGTCTCGGTGAAGAATCTAATCCTCTCGATGGAAGGCGTCGGAACACCGGGCTCTGGGGGCAGGACACGCTTGAGCGTGTCAGCTGCTGCGATTTGCAGATCAACCCAATCTAGGTCACTCGCCCCGGTTATATCGAGCGCATTCACATCAGCATGCGTAGCCAGCCATGGAACAATTTCGGATACCGATCCGGTAAGCACATTCGCGACTCCTGCTGGGACATCACTCGTGGCAAGCACCTCCGAGAGGCTAATTGCCGGTAGCGGAGCTTGTTCGTTGGCTATTAGTACCGCCGTGTTCCCACTCAATAGCACTGGCGCCAACACCGAAACCAAACCGAGCAAACTACCGGCATCGCGAAGGTCACCTTGAGGCGCGACAATCGCAACGACCCCGGTTGGTTCTGGAGTAGAAATGTTGAAATACGGGCCACTCACTGCGTTTGCGTTGCCGACCACTTGAAGGTACTTATCCGACCAACCCGCATACCAGATCCAAACATCAATCGCGCTATCAACTTCTTGGTTTGCCTTCGATTGCGATACGCCGGTTGATTGCCTGATTTCTGCAACAAATTGTGCTCGCCTGCCTTCCAAGAGTTCAGCGATTCGGTAGAGAACTTGTCCCCTGTTGTAGGCGGTAGCGTTACTCCATCCTGAAAGGGCTAAGCGCGCCGCGACAACCGCGTCTCTAGCATCCTTCCGACTCGCCTTAGCAGCATTGGCTAGAAATGCGCCTCTTGAGTCAAGCACCTCAAAGGTCCGCCCTGACTCGCTCCTGGGAAACGCACCCCCGATATAGAGCTTGTAAGTTTTCGGTACTGTCAGGTGTTCGCTCACTTTCCAGCAGCCTTTCTCGTGATTTTCACTTGACCTTTTTCAGATGCTCGCTTCGGATTTGAGGGAGCCTGTGTCTTGGTCGCGGCGGGAAGAGATTTCGGAGCCCGGGTTGAACGCGCATGCTCGGCAGACATGTGCCAACTAGCTTCAAGGTATGCGCCGAGGCCGTGTCTTCCACCTTCGCGGCCAAATCCTGATTCTTTGTAACCGCCGAATGGGCTTGCGGGATCAAACCGGTTGAACGTGTTTGCCCAAATAACTCCAGCGCGCAATTTGTCGGCAACTCCAAGAATCTTGCTGCCCTTTTCGCTCCAAATTCCTGCGGAAAGCCCATACGGTGTGTTGTTTGCTTTCGCGATCGCTTCCGCTGGAGTGCGAAAACTTAGTACTGAAAGCACTGGTCCGAAAATTTCTTCCCGCGCAATGCGATGACTAGTTTCAACTCCTGTGAAGATCGTCGGGGCAAACCAGAAACCCTTGCTTGGGATCACGCAATCCGAGCTCCAGCGAGTGGCTCCCTCTTGTTCGCCAATATTTGAAAGCATCTTGATTCGATCTAGCTGCTCCTTGGAGTTGATTGCACCGATATCCGTGTTCTTATCAAGTGGATCGCCGAGTCTCAAAGTCGAAAGCCTAACCTTTAGCCTTTCGATCACTTCGTCGTGAATGTTCTCCTGCACTAAGAGTCGGCTACCCGCACAACAAACATGACCTTGATTGAAAAATATCCCGTTGACGATCCCTTCGACCGCTTGGTCAAGAGGCGCATCATCAAACACAATATTCGCTGCCTTACCACCTAGCTCCAGCGTCAATTTCTTGCCCGTGCCGGCAGTTGATTTAGCGATTGCCCGACCAACCGCGGTTGAACCGGTGAACGCGACCTTGTTCACGTCAGGATGATTAACCAGACTGCTACCTGTGTCTCCCGCGCCGGTGATGATATTGACCACCCCAGGTGGCAGGTCCGCTTGCTGGAGTATCTCGGCAAAAATTAGCGCCGACAATGGCGTAGTTTCTGCCGGCTTCAAAACCACTGTGTTTCCGCAGGCAAGCGCGGGAGCGATTTTCCAGGCAAGCATGAGAAGCGGGAAGTTCCACGGAATCACTTGAGCTGCCACGCCTAGCGATCTTGGAGCCGGTCCGAGTCCGGCGTATTCGAGTTTGTCAGCCCATCCGGCGTAGTAGAAGAACCACGCTGCAACCAACGGGACATCAACGTCGCGGCTTTCTTTAATCGGCTTACCGTTATCAAGACTCTCCGCTACCGCGAGTTCCCTTGTGCGCTCTTGAACGAGGCGTGCAATCCGGAATAGATACTTGCCGCGGTCTTTGCCGCTCATCTTCGACCAGGTCTTTTCGTATGCACGGCGAGCAGCAACTACAGCCAAATTCACATCCTGTTCGTTGGCTGTAGAAATCTTCGCAATCGGCGACTCATCTGCCGGAGAAATCGTCGTGAACGCGGACCCGTGGCCGTCAACGAACTTGCCGTCGATAAACAGTCCGTACCCCTTTTTCAGGTGCAGGATGCTTTTTGACTCCGGAGCCGGAGCGTATTCCAAGAAACTCATGATTGTTCTCTCTGCTTGACTTTGTGTTTCTAAATCGGCCTGGTTTGCGTTAGTCGATCGTGAGGTAATCCGCGCCGCTATAGTGACCAGTTAGAAGCTTTTGACGTTGAAGAAGCACATCATTCAGCAAACTGGATGCGCCAAATCGAAACAGATGCGGATCCAACCACTCTTCACCAACAGTCTCAGCAACGGTGACGAGGTATCTGATTGCATCCTTGGACGATCGGATCCCACCAGCCGGCTTTACTCCGATTCGCTCGCCGGTTAGGTTCTTCCAGTCGCGCACGATTTGGAGCATGAGCAAGGTCACTGGCAGTGTTGCGGCTGGTTGAACTTTACCTGTCGAAGTTTTTATGAAATCAGCACCGGCGAGAATTGAGAGCCAAGATGCACGCTTGACATTGTCGTACGTGTTCAACTCCCCTGTCTCGAGAATCACTTTTAGCGCTGCGAAGGTCCCGTCAGGTCGCCGACATGCCTGCTTTACTTCAACAATTTGATCGAAGACTCGCCCAAAATTACCTGCTAGAAACGCGCCACGATCGATCACCATATCGATTTCATCAGCACCAGCGGCAACTGCATCAGAAGTATCGGCAAGCTTCACCGCAAGCGATGATCGACCGCTCGGGAACGCGGTCGCAACCGCCGCTACCGCGATGCCGTCTGGTCCCCCGCTACCGTGAGCAGCGCCGAGCGCGCCAAGCGCTTCCGCAACAAGGTCGCCATATACGCAAACCGCGGCAACCCTTGGCACAGTCGGGTCGCTCGGATCCGGGTTCTTCGCCTTCGCAACCAAAGATTGTACTTTCCCGGGGGTATCCGCTCCCTCGAGAGTGGTCAAATCAATAAGTCGAATGATCGTGTCGAGAGCCCAAGCCTTTGAAGTTGTCTTGATTGATCTAGTTGAGAGTGCGGCTGCTCTTGCCTCCAAGCCAACAGCGTCCACACCACTAAGCCCCTCCAAATGAAGCTTGAGGTTCTTTTCGCTCAAATCAGTTCCCAATAGCCTCACGGCTCTGGATGTCGGCGCAAGCGCTTGTTCAATAGTCATTCTTCTCCTAGCAGCATTGTCGCGGTGTCTTCGTCGGTCACAATTACAGAGCACAGTTGACTAGTGACCACTGCTCTTGCGACCGGATGTTTCGCCTCACCCGCTACAACCAGAATCGAACTGGAAGCACGTCTCAAATCTTTGAGATCGAGCCCAACAGTGCGATCGTCTAGTCCCGGATCTACCGGGTTTCCGTTCGAGTCGATGTAGCGCCCAAGTACATCACCAACAGCACCTCTGCGGACAAGTTCGGTGATGGTGTCTTTTGCCAAATACCCAGTATCGACGAGCACGGAGGTACCGTCTGCAACACCGGCACTGTATAGAAACACATCAGAACGCTTCGCTCGGTCCAGCACAGCAGCAACAGTTCGATCACCGACAATTGCACGCTTTGTCTCAATTCGTTCCAAAATTGCGGGGCTCGGTAGCAGAATCGCCTGACCCCGACCTTTGCGGGCAATTTCCGCCGCAGTAGTTGAGGCGGTTCCGGGTCTCTTGTTCAGACTTACACCGCCGTTGATTTGAACCACTGTCACGCCGTTCGCCCAGGCCATCGGCAAATGGTGAGCGACGTCATCCATGGTGCGACCCCAACTGATTCCAAGGGTGCGCGGGACCGGCCGTAGCGCCGTCAAGTAATCGGCTGCTGCTTGAGCAACTCTCGCCCTGATGTTTTCAGCGACCGGAACGACAACGGCATCCTTCAACCCGAACTTGTCACGCAACTCGCGTTCGATTCCCAATCGCCTCGCACGAGGATGCACAATCTCGATTCGCACGATTCCTCGTTCGCGACCTCTCGCGAGCAGTCGACCAACTTTCCATCGAGTGATCCCGAGTAGAGCGCCAATTTGGTCTTGAGTCTTGTCCTCGTCGTAATAGAGTTCGGCGACTCTAACTGTAAGTAACTCCGTGTCTTCGGAGACGCTAGTAGCCATCAAACATCCTCCTAATGTTTTCAGGCTAGGTCGGCTCCCTGGGAAATGCAACAATCGTTGAAGATAATGCTCATATGAGCATTACATTGATACTCGATTGCGCGCATGAACAGCGCAAGAAGACTTCGCAAATTCAAGGCTTTTGCAATCGCGAACGATTCGGATTACCGGATTTGGGTCAGATAGCCTTCGAGTCGGACACGACCTGTACTGGCGTCTTGATTGGATGAATCTAGTTGATTGAGAAAGCGCAATCTCAGCTCTCTCAGTTCTGCTTGCGTGGCCGCAGTGCCGGAATCTCGCACAAGGGTCAATACTTCGACTTGTTCAGAGTCTGCGTCAGCCCGCGAAACGAAGGCAATTGTCTTCTCGTCCGAGTTGGATCGGCAAAGCTCAGTCAAATAGACCCCAGGGGCTGGAACCAGTCCTTCAATCGGCTCTTCCAATTGAAACCCAGCGGTCTGAACCAAATCTAAGTGCAACGGAGTCGCGTTGGCCCGTAATTCATGTGATCGACCTAATAGTCGGTTGGCGAGTTCTATGTCTCCATCTAGGAGTGCTTGCCGTATCCAAGTTGAAGATATTCTTCGACCGTCGGACTCGATCTCGGGAACGTGCTTCACTTCAAAACCGAGTTCGCGGCCCATCTCATCTAATAGGCGAACATCCCCCCGGCCGCCGTGTCCATATCGAAAGTCAGCACCGGCGTAAACGACTTTAGAACCCAACCCATCGAACACTATTTCTTGGACGAATGCTTCGGCAGATTGAAGACTTTGCTCATGGTCGAACTTGAGCACGAACGTGGCCTCGATGCCAAATGACTGTAGAAGTTCGAACTTTTGCTCGTTGCTAATTAGCGAGGGTGGGCACTTTGCCGGCGCGAGAATACTCAGTGGGTTTCGATCAAAAGTCAGTGCAACTGGTGTGATTTGTCTGCGCCTTGATTCTTCAAGTAGTTCACGAATCATGTGTTGATGACCAAGATGAACACCGTCGAACTTTCCGATCGTAACTGCGCTCGGACCAAAGCCTTTGGGAACTTCACCAAGGGACCTAAATATCCGCATCAGGTCCCCAAACCGTTCCCGGTAGAAACCTTCGCCAAGTGCTTCGATTTTGCTAGCCAAATAATGCCAAGAATGGGAAGCACGAGTGGAACAAACAAATATCCGCGGCCAAAGTACGACCAGACGGTGTCGCTTGGGAACAGTATCGGATCGAACACACTCAAAGTTCCCACGGCAATTACCCCGATCAATTCAAAACAAATTGCCACCCAGGCGACATAGCGCCAAAGCCCCTTCGATTTGAACAATGCAACTGTAGCAACCAAGTACACAACGGCAGAAGTGGCCGAAAACACGTATGCCAACGGTGCGTACGCAAAATTGGTGGCAATCTGCACAAATGATCTACCTGAAGCGGCCAGCGCTAAGACACCATAAACGGCTACAAGTACTTTCCCAAGCCCAACAAGTGCAGTTGGGTTGGATTGGGCAATTCGAGCGGTCATCACTTAAACCCTAGGCGCCCGGGCAGAAGATTTTTCTCAGTTCTGCTGTTGGCACCCCATACGCAGATATTTTCCCTAAAGGAGTGGGGTATTCCAGATTTGAAACATTCTGTAGCACATGACTGCGATTGCAAGTAACGCAACACCAATAACAAACGTGCCCCACTTCGAACGTTCAACGAGCGCCCAGAATCCGGCCACCGGAACGACCACGATCGCTGACACGAGATACGTATAGAACTCAAGTGGAGCCCCCAAAATCGGATTATTGAAACCCGGTGCCAATATCGCTATAACGAGTTGCGCAAGTAGTAGCAATTCAACTAATAGGGCTGAACCGAGAATGTAGTCATTTGGTTTCGCACCGAAGATTCCAAATACCAAAACGAGCAGCCCCAATACCGCTGAAACTGCGACTTCTACCCACATGAACCAATCGATCAATTACCCTCTCCTGTTCGAAAGATCACGGTCGGACTTGCAGTTCCACTTAAGACGTTCAGGATTCCGACCAAATCGCCAAACGGATCAATCGCAGCAACGACAGCATCTTCCCCGGGAACTGCAATTTTCCTTCCGAAACTCAATTCCGTCGCTTGAGGAGCCGAAATTTCGATCGATGTCATCACTCGCCTCGCCACTTCTGCCGGAGGAAGGATGCTTTCCCGAAATTGGTTTGAATCCAAGGTCGTTGCTTCGTCAACTCGAAACGGTCCCACCTTGGAACGCATGAGCGCCACAAGGTGTCCACCTACGCCAAGAGCGCGCCCCAAATCCCTTGCAAGAGCACGAATGTATGTGCCACTAGAACATTCAACGCGAATGTCAACATCTATGAATTCGCCCGAATTGCACCTAATGATTTCAAATGCCGAGACCGTAACCTCTCTCGGCTCCAGTTCGACGGCTTCACCTGCTCTGACTTTGGCGTACGCCCTCTTACCTCCGACTTTTACTGCGCTAACGCTTGAGGGAACCTGTTTGATCCGTCCGACAAACTTGGATGCTGCATCCCGAATTTGAAGCTCGGTCACTCGATGGAGCACAGTCTTATCCACAACATTTTCAATTGGGGAATCAGCATCGTCCGAAATTGTTGTGGCACCCAAACGAACGGTGGCGAAGTACTCTTTGTCCAGGCCGACAAGATAGGTCAATAGTCTTGTTGACTGGCCGATCCCCAAAATCATGAGTCCCGTAGCCATTGGGTCTAGCGTTCCCGCATGGCCGATCTTCTTGATCCCAATCAAGCGGCGACACGATGCAACAAGATCATGGGATGTCTTGCCGAGTGGTTTGTCAAGAAGTAACACCCCGTCGTTTCGTCCGACAAATTGATCCACGAATCGAGGCTATCAATTGCGAGCGACTAGGATTCCGGCCATGAGGATTGCTGTTATTGGCGCTGGAGCTGTTGGAGGCACTATTGCTGCTTTGCTTGATCGTGCGGGACACGATGTCGAAGTAACCGCTCGGGGCGAGAATCTGAAGGCAATTCAAAGCACCGGATTGAGTCTCGAAGGCGCCTGGGGCTCGCACGTGGCAAAACCTGAAGCCAATGAGTTGATCTCGAGAACGCCGGAGATCGCATTCTTAGCAACAAAAGCACTTGATGCGAGATCGGCGTTGAGGGACAACGCGTCAATGCTCGATCGGGTTCCAATCGTCGTTGTACAAAACGGCCTCGAAGGGCTCGATTTGGCAAATCATGAACTGCCCAACTCCGTTTCAATTGGCGCATTGGCAATGTTTGCGGCTAGTTATCTTCGGCCAGGCTGTGTTGCAGTAACTACCCCCGGCTCGACCTACCTCGGAAACTATGAGAACGATCAAGAGGTGGACAGAATTACGCAAATACTTCGGGATGTATTACCAGTTCACCAGTCTAAAAATTTCCTTGGTGCCCAATGGACAAAACTTCTCGTCAATCAAATCAACGCCTTACCTGCCATTACGGGACTAAGCGCTCAAGACACGATATCGAATTCGCAATTACGCAAAATACTGACAAAAAGCATGAAAGAAGCCGCGAAAGTCGGTATGAAAAGCGGGGTCAAGTTTGCAAGCGTTGAGAAATTTTCCGATTCTCTTGTGCGAATCTTCGCCGCGATGCCTGATTGGATTGCTCAACTATTGCCGCTGTTCATGCGGCGAAAAATGGGTGCCCGACCGAACCCTGGATCAACGCTTCAAAGTATCCGCAAAGGTCAGGCCAGCGAAATCGATTACCTAAATGGCGCAATCGTGAGGACAGCAATTGCTAACGGGGGCTTTGCCCCGATCAACGCCGAATTGGTCAAACTGGTACACGAAGTGGAATCAAGCGGTGAATTCTTTGAACCCACTGAAGTTTCGGCCCGCATTCACGCAGCTTTGAACGCCTAACAGGAATCCGCGAAAATCCGCCTAGGGTGTTCCGGATCCTGATTGTCAATGATGGTATTTGCCCGCGTTGAAGGGTCGGCATCCCGAATATAAACCTCGTCTGACTTTGCTTCGAGAATTGAACTCGGGTCCGTTGAATCTGATGGCGGCACACTCAACCAGATTGAATAATTCCAGGCGCCGGCTAGCTCGGGTCGGAGCAGATAGACACCGTCCATTATTAAGATCGCGTCTGGTCCAGCCGACATCCACTTTGGTTGAAACACCGGCTGATCCCGATCCACATCAAAACCGGTAAGCACAAACCCAGTGCTCCCCCCGGTGTGAAACGGGTCAATCAGCACGCGTCGAAGCAACGAATAGTCGAATGATTGCCGGTAGAGCAAATCACCTGACTGCTCCCCCACGCTAGGCCTAGCCGATCTGGGAAGGTAAAAGTCTGCCATTGAGGCTCTGAAAATCTTGGGGCCGAGTGCGATCATCGACTGTGCCAAGTCATCCGCAAATTCACGTTGACCTGATCCGTGTCGACCATCCACTGCTACGAGGGTTCGACCGTGACGATAATTTTGTTCAATTTCAGCAACGATCGTTGCAAGCTGATCCTTCTTTTCCGGTGCCCAACGAGCCATAAATCCAGACTAGCCCGATTACCAACCGCCTGACTTGGGTAGTTCTTGCTCGGTTGGTGGTTTCGGTTTGAGGTATGGATCTGCTTCGCCAGCATGCCGGGCGCCAGCCGCCAACGCTGTAACCTCGTTATCGCGTCGTTGTGCTTCGGCGAGTAGTTCCTGGATATGCCTTGCGTTTTCCGGTATCGCGTCAGCTATGAACTCAAGCTTTGGAGTGAGCCGCGCAGTGATGTTCTTTCCGACCTCACTTCGAAGCATTCCAGTGGCCGATTTCAACGCCTCTGCCGTGTCAGAGCGTTCTTGATCGCTCCCATAAACGGTATAGAACACGCTCGCAAGTTGAAGATCACCGCTCACGCGAACGTCGGTT
>JAHBTC010000031.1 GCA_019638835.1 Fimbriimonadaceae bacterium | reverse complement strand
TTGGCGTGGGTGATCTCAGTCATCGCGTAAACCACGGGCCACGCGAAGAGGGGAACTACGCGCGCCCTTTGGAGTAGCCGCATGCCGACGTAGAGTTCGCCGCCCTCTTCAAGTTCCGGTGACCAGAAAATCAGCGCGTCCTCTGGATAGTAGTGCCCGTGCAGAATATGCTCGCTGATGCGTTCAAGTCGCCCCGGGGCGTCGGGGCCAAGGTCAGCGGTCAAGTCATCGTGAAACGTGCACCAAGATCTTTTGCCGCCCGACTCTAAGTCCCACGTTTTGGGACAGTCTTTCCACTCCTCATAGAGTCTCCGCCCTTTTTTGTCCATGCTTCACCCTCAATCGGACCCAGGTCCGAACGAACGATTTGCTTTCTCGCGTAGATTGTGATACATGCGAATCACCGCCATCATTGCCGGATGCCTTTCCCTCGCGACCTTGGCAACGGGTTGCGTGTCGGTATCGCAAGCATCCGCCGAGCCCACTATGAACCCGACTCCTCAATCCGCAATTCCGCCCGAGATACCGGCTACCGCCAAGACCCTTGTTGTTGGTGGCGGTTGCTTCTGGTGTATTGAAACTCTTTATGAGCAGTTGAAAGGGATATACGATGTGGAGTCTGGTTACGCAGGGGGCAGAGATGCCAATGTCACGTACAGCCAAGTCTCCTCGGGCACGACGGGGCATGCCGAAGTCATCAAGATCACCTACGATCCTGAGGTGATTACATCAGATGACCTGCTACACATCTTTTTCACGGTACATGACCCGACCACCAAAGATCGGCAGGGCGGCGATGTCGGCCCCCAGTACCGGAGTGTGATCTTCGTTACGAATGCCGAGGAACGTGAACAAGCCAATCGGATCATCAAAGAGATCACAGACGAGAAAGTGTTTGACTCTCCCATCGTCACCACCGTGGAAGATCTTCGTAACTACGTCCGGGCGGAGGAGTACCACCAGGACTATTACGTAAAGTTTGAGAACGCATCTCCGGAGGAGCGAGCGAAGATGAATGCCGGGTACTGCTCCTACGTCATTACGCCGAAGGTGGCAAAGTTCCGCGAGAAGTACAAGCACCTCTTCAAGGAAAGCAATTAGGCTTGTGGCGGAACTGCGGTGACGTCGGTCTCCGGTAATGCTTCCGCAAGCCTTTTGGCCATTGCGACCATCCCTGGGAACTCGGTTGGTCCGTGGCCCGCAAGCATGACTACGATGCCCTCGTCCCGCGCGGAGAGGGCGTCGCTATGTTTTGCTTCGCCCGTCAAAAACACCTGCGCCCCCGACGCTATTGCCGCTTCGACGTCATTGAGTCCCGCGCCCCCGGCCACCGCAACGCGTTCAATCGGCCCTGAAAACTCACCGTAGATCCATGGTGGGTTGCCGACTTCCTTTTCTACGTGAAGGATGAAATCGGGGAGGCTTCCGCCGTTCCAATCGCCGACCCTTCCCAGGGCTGGGCCAGACTTGGGATGGAGAGGTATGAGATGGTACGCCGGTTCTTCATACGGATGAGCCATGCGTAGGGCCGCGATTGCCATTCCCAGTCTCGCCGCGGAAACGGTCATTTCGACTCGGATTTCGGAGACGGACTCGATCGCTCCCACTTCTCCAATAGTGGGATTTGCTCCCGCCATGGGCCGAAACGTGCCCGTTCCTTGCCCCAAAAAGGCACAGCGATCATAGTTGCCAATGACTCCGGCGCCTGCGTCGGTCAGGGCATCAATGACGGAATGACTGTCTGACTCTGGGACATAGGTGACAATTACAAGATCTTCCTGCGGCGCACCTCTACCAAAGTGCTCCACATCAGTTAGCCCAACGATACTTGCTAATGTATCGCTGACTCCTCCCTCGGCGGCATCCCAATTGGTGTGGGCGGCGTACACCGCATGACCATGTTGATCTAGTTCTAAGAGTCGCCTAACCGTGGGAAGGTCACGATTCAATCGGCTGAGCGGTTCCCAGATAGGTGGATGATGGACAACGATCAGGGAAGGGGCGCCGTTCAGAGCCTCGGCAACGGTCGCGTCGTCGAGATCAAGCGCCACGACAAGTCGCTCAACCGTTTGTTGTCTCGATCCAAGGTGCAATCCGATGCGGTCCCACGCGTATGCAAACTCGGGCGGAGCAATGCGGTCCACATGAGAAACAAAAGCGGCCACGGATTGCCCCATGGCCGCGATTGTACGAGAATCGAGGGAGAGAAGTCAGTGGAGAGGGGGAGTTATCCCGCCTCTCCTAGCTCACGAGCCGAAACTGCGGTGGAATGATGGCGTAAATAGGTACGGCAATAATCCGCAAGTTTCTTCAGGGCCCTTTCCGAGGTTTTGTCCAACTTCCCGTGACTCAGCATGCTGAGCGAGAGTAGCGCAAACGCCTCCTCTTCGGTGAGCTCTAACCGTTCGTTGTCATCCATGTGGTCATTGCTCCCTGATATTGAGAACATTCGTTCTCGTATGGTCTGACGAACCGAGAGTCATGAATGTTCCCGACAATTCCATGCCAAACGGAAGAATCGGGCAAAAAACGTCCGAAGGTACACTTCACCTCAATGCCCGATAGTGAAACGCCAGCCCCACTCTACGGAGGCATGGCGGTGGTCGAAGGCGTCATGATGCGATCCCCCGGATACTTCTCGGTGGCCTGTCGCGCGCCTAACGGGGATATCGTCGTCAAGACTGAGCCCGCTGAAAAGTCATGGATTGGACGCCAAAAGTGGCTCATGAAGCCGTTTTTGCGCGGAACTTTCGCTATGATCGACACGATGGCCTTTGGTATCCGAGCCATGAACTTTGCGGCAACCGTTCAAACGCGGGAGGATCTCTTACCGGACGGAGAAAAGCCTTCGAAGCCGACAAACGCAAAAACTGATGCGGCGATGATTGCCGGGACCATTGTCGTCTCGTTGCTGTTCGGTTTTTTTCTGTTCAATGCAGTTCCGCAATTCGTAGCGGAGTTTGTTACCCGTCTCTTTACGGGGGACAAAACTGTTAACACTCACTTAACACTTACGAATTATGTGGCTGAGATCGTCAAACTGATTTTCATCATTGGCTATCTCTGGGGCATTAGCTTTTTACCGGCTATCCGAGATGTATTCCGCTATCACGGTGCCGAGCACAAGGCAATCAACGCCATGGAGCATGGGGTCGAACTCAAAAGTGAACTGGTGCAGGGCGAGACCCGGCTCCATCCCCGGTGCGGGACGAACTTCGTCATCATCGTCTTTGTCGTCAGCTTCCTTCTGCAACCGTTGATTCCTCGTGACCTTTTTGTCCCCGCAACTTCCCCTTCTTGGCTGATTGCGGTAACCCGATTGCCGGTTGAACTGGCGATGATGCCCATCATTGCGGGAATCAGTTATGAGTTGATTCGGGCTGCCGGTCGCATGCGAAACCAGGCTTGGGTGAAGTTCGCCCTAGCCCCCGGTCTCGCCACGCAGCTGATCACGACGGCCGAGCCAGAACTTCGGCACTTGGATGTTGCCATTGAAGCGTTAGTAGCCGCGAAACTCGCCGAGGAGACTGGTGATTGTCGCAATGGCTTGAAGAGCAAGGGGTTCGTGGAAGAGCACCCCGCACCGGTTGCCGACGAAGAAACGGTTCCGATTGCTTAGCGGAGTAGCGGGAAAATCCACTCGAGGCCGGAGTATTGCGCGGAGTCAGTCGGTGGCTCCGGATCCAAAGCTACCTGCTCAGGCGCGTCCACTTGTTTCCTAATCTGATCTGGGAAGTCCGTAATCAGGAAGTTGACGCCTAGATTCTTTAGCCTAGTCACTTCGTTCCCGGGCGGCACGGTCCAGGCAAAAAGTGGATACCCTGCGGCGCGGAGATAGTCCACGAGTGCGGGATGAACGTTCAGGTGTTGGAAGCCTACGGCGTCCGCATTGATTCGAGAGAGATGCTGACCGAGCGAGGGAAGGGACGCCTCGCCGTACGCTACGTTTGACAACCACACGGTGTATAGAGAAGGATCAAGTCGCTCTACTTCATCAATCAGCTCGGACTTGAAACTGAAGATAATCACGCGACTTCTGGCATCGCGCTTCTTCACCTCTGCAACGACTGCCTCCGCGACTCCTTTCCCGTCTTTGATCTCGATTACGAGGTTAGTTCTGTCTCGAACGTGGTCAAGGACTTGACCAAGAGTGGGAATCCCAAGTGCGGAGAGATCATTTGCCGACATTTCGTCGACGCGGCCATCACCATTTGTGGTCCGGTTCACGGTCGCATCGTGAATCACGAAAGGAACACCGTCGCGACTCATGTGGACATCGCAATCCACTGCAACCGCGCCGGCATGTATCCCAGCATCAAATGAGGCGAGAGTGTTTTCCGGCGCGAGCCCGGTTGCGCCCCGATGTCCAATGACCATCGGGCGTTCCCAACTACCCAGAACAATCTCTGATGCCGTTGGCTTCGCCAAAAATGTCATTGCTACGACCCCCACCAGTATCAATTCAATATTCTCCTAGGGACCTGACAGCGATTAGCGATTGATTGTTTCGTACCAATCTGAATTGCCCATGACATCTATGACGCAATTCTACGGTAGCACGTCGTTACTCGGCAGCCGGGTAGCTACCCAAGATCACCGTTTCCAACGTGCACGATTTCAAGTCTTGCACCGCTAACTGCATGTTTTCGTTCGCGATATGGCCGATGCAGTCACAGAAAAAAATGTACTCAAATGATGACCGCGCGGCGGGCCTAGACTCAATCATCTGGAGATTGACACCGTGCTGTTCCAACGCACCCAATGCCCGATAGAGTTCGCCGGGCTTGTTCTTGAGGTTGAACATGAGGCTGGTTTTGTCTCGCCCCGTCTTTGCAGGTTCATTGAAGCCCACGACCAAAAATCGAGTCCGATTGTGCGGATCGTCCTCGATATTTTCCTCTAGGATTGGAATGTCATAGAGTTCGGCCGCAAGTCGATTAGCGATCGCCGCCCCTTCCGGGTCTCGGAGCGCATGCTCCACCGCGCGCGCGGTGGGAGCAACATCCACGATCTCAATCCCAGGACAATAGGTTGCCAACCATTTACGGCATTGTCTTGCCGGCTGAGGACCAGAGTAGATTCGTTGAACCGCTTTGATTTCCGGCGCTAGAGAAACGATGCAATGGTGGATATTGGCGTAACGCTCGGCGCAGATGCGGACATTCGTGAGCGGAAAGCAATCGAGGGTCTCGGGGACGATGCCTGCCACGGAGTTCTCGACGGGAACTACGCCGTATTGCACCAATCCCTGCTCCACGGCCCTGAAACACTCCTCAATACTGTCTCTTGGAACGTACGTACTGCTTCCACCAAAAATGATATGCGCAGCGTAGTGGCTATACGTGCCGGGCGGTCCCCAGTACGAAACCTTCAACGGCTGTTCGGCGGCCCTCGCCGCACTGATGATCTCCCGAAAAATGCCCTGCAGCTGAGTAGTCTCCAGTGGGCCGGGATTGGAGGCGGCAAGTTTCTCGAACACGGATCGCTCACGCTCCGGGGTGAAGAATGGCTGGCCGTCACGTCCCTTGCGGTGTCCTACTTCAATTGCCAGTTCGGTGCGGCGACTCAAGAGTCGAACCAAGTCCGCATCCACAGCATCAATCTCTTGTCGTATCTGATCGAGAGACCGCATCTGCTCATCGGAGGCCATGGCGACCGAATGCTACCGCGCGAATACGGATAGCCACGAACAAAAAACCCGCTGAGTTACCTGCTTCCGCATGATTGTTGGGATGGAAAGTTCAATCCATGCGACATGCGCTGGCGACTTTGAGCCTTGTCACGTCGCTGGCTCTTGCGCAGAGCCCAACCACGATTCCGCTGCTCCATCCTGACGTCATTCAGGCATACAATCGATCGGGCGAAGCGGCGCAATCCTCAGATTATCAGCTTGCTCTTGCGCTCTTAGAGGGTTCACTCTACACCGAAGGAGTTCGCGTCGCAGTGGAGGGTGACCACGCCGAGCGTCGCGCAATCGTGAGTGAAGCGATTGCCGAGTGGAGCCGAGTGCTTGAAGGGGACAATCCGGTTCGCCTTGTATCGGCAAACGAGGACTATGATTTGCTCGTTCGCTACGTTACAGAGATGCCAACCGGAGGAAGTGCGTGCAGTTCCGAGCATGATCACTCACTCGGTTTGATCAAACTACAAAAGCGATACCGATGGAATCGCGCAGTTCGCGAAGTCACAATCTCCGGAGGAATTTACGTTTCACTCCGCCCACGAGGCGGCGCGCTTTCGCGAGCGGAGCAACTTGACGTAATCCTCCATGAGTTAGGACACCTTCTTGGACTGGACGATCGAAACCAAGTCGGGCCGCTCATGGGGCCCTTAGAGCGAGGAAACCCAAGCGGCCATCCGGCCGCCGACGAGGTGCGAAGCATCGTCACGTTCCGACGCTTGGTACGCGATCGAATCAGTGTCATCAATACCGTCTTGCAACGCCGTACGTCCAATACCGTTGCCCGGAATCAATCTGGACAATAACTGGCACTTTCACCGAATATCAACTTCTCGTTCCTGTGGAACCTCCTTCTTGAATACAAAGTTCTTGGAGGTATCGAACGTGGTGAATTCCAGCACAATCAGTATGATTACGACCCTAAGTCACTTACGCCGTCTCGAGGCGCAAGTGAATCTGAGTGTCAGTCGCGCTGACCTGGCCGGTGCCGAGTACGAGAACCAAATCAAGCGTCAACAAGCGCGTCAGATATCGATCGAAGCGAGCCAACGTCTCCAGGAAGTCGCGGGTCTGCTCCAACGCACACTTGATTTTCACGCATAATCTCTGCATACCAACATCCTGGTGTATTTACTAGGTAACCTAATGGTATGGAGCAGGAATCACTTGGGGCCCAAATTGGGGTTCTTTACGATCTTCAGACAGGATATTTAGAGCCACGTTTTCGTGAGATCGGTCTTTCGTGGGGGACATTTCAACTCCTCGCCGCGATTCAAAGCGCACCGCACGGAATTAGTCAAATCGAAGTTGCCCGTCGACTCGGAGTTACCCCCGCCACATTGAGCGAAACTGTGTTCGCACACGTGCAGAAGGGACTTGTCGAGCAAGTGCCGAGTAATTCTGACCGCAGAGTGAAACTCCTTCGACTCACGGCAAACGCGAAGAAACTCCTGAAGAAGGCATCCACCGATATTGACCGCTGTGAGTCGTCTATGAAAGCCGGTTTGAGCGAGAAGGAACTCTCCACCTTGGCGGCACTCTTGCGGAGAGTTGAAACGAATCTAGAATCCGCTGCGACTTCTGTATAACTTTCATCGTCCGTATGGGCAGGGTTACCCATGCTAAGGATTGTCGGGGTTGATATGGAATCGGGACCGGAGCGAGAAGGAATTTTGCTCCAGAACCAAGGAGTCATGAACGTGGACTTGCACGGCATTGCCGTGATCGCGGAGGCTCCGGGTCTTGATGGGGTGCCAAAGGTTTGGCACGTTTTCGCAGGTAGCAAACGAGTATTGCCCCGAGGGTATGTCTTACTGCGCACTGGGGTCGGTGTACCGTGCGAGGCGCGAACGAAAGATGGCCACCCAATCACGCTTGACTACGCGCAGCAAACCGAAACACTCAAAGACTTAGGAGTCACCAATCTCCGACTACTGGTGCCGAGCAATTCTTTCCCAGTTGAGCCCGTGCCGCACATTATGTTGCGTTGAACTTATTCATCGCTTGATCAATGCCGTTGGCGAGCCACGATTCGCTCGCCGACGCCGCGCGCTTGATCGCAAGATCAATGTCGGTACGTTCGTCCGGTGTGAACTTAGATAGCACGTGGGAGATCGTCTCATCCTCCCCCTTACCGATCCCAATTCGAATGCGGGGGTATTCGTTCGTTCCAAGCTTAGAGATGATTGATCGATGTCCGTTGTGTCCGCCCGCACCGCCCCCCGGCCGCATCCGGAATGTCCCCGTTGGTAAGTCAAGGTCATCGGCAATCACAAGGATATGAACGGGGGCAATCCCCCACTTTCGAGCAAGACTCGCGACCGCTTCCCCGCTTATATTCATGAAAGTGAGTGGCTTCACAAGTGCAACCCGCACGCCTTGAACTTCGCCGCAACCGAACAAAGCGCGAGATGCAGACTCGCGCACCTTCACCTTGTGCTCAGCCGCTAAAGCCTCGATGACATCGAACCCAACGTTATGTCGAGTGCGGGCATACTCCGCCCCGGGGTTACCTAGCCCGACGATCATATGAGTTGGAGGATTATCTGGGCGTTGCTTGCGACGAAACATGCGCAAGTCCTCCTGACTCAGACGGGGTAGGTGGGATCGTTCCGCTCAGCGCTAAACCAATCACGAGCACACCCAAAGCGACTCGGTACCAAACGAACACCCAAGTCGTATTCGAACGCAGAAACTTCATCAGAAAGTCAATCGCAATCCAGCCACTCACGAACGCCACGAAGGTCGCAACGATTGTAGGCGTCAACCCGCTCCCCATCAGCACTTCCCTTTCCTTGTAGAGCTTGTACAGCCCCGAACCCAACACGGCCGGCACGCTCAAAAGGAATGACAGGCGTGCTGCAGCCGCCCGTTCCAAGCCACCGAACAATCCTCCCGTTATGGTGCTTCCGCTCCGACTCGAACCTGGAATCAAGGCGAGACATTGCCAAAAGCCCATGACGATGGCGTCTTTGATGGTGACGTCTTCGTACTTCTTGGTTTGCCGCGCGGACTTCTCAGAAACACCCATCAATAACCCAAAGAAGATCAACGAGCCACCGACGATCCACGCCGTCCGGAAGTTCTGGTCAATCTCTTTCTCTAAAAGTAGGCCAGCGAACACGATGGGAACGGAGCCGAGAATGATTCCCCAGCCAACCCTTGCTCCTAGCGACGTGCGATCGCCGCCGAACACTCCCGCTGTCCACTCGCGAGCGACCTGCATCAAGTCGTTGCGGAAATAGATCAACACCGCCGCAATCGTGCCGAGTTGGATCACCGCCGTGAATCCTGCACCAGGATCGCTCCATCCAAAGAGGGTTGGCAAGAGGAACAAGTGCCCGCTACTGCTAATCGGCAGGAACTCAGTAAGCCCCTGAAGCACTCCATACAGGACGGCTTGAAGAATTGTCAAGGCGTGATTCCCAGGTAGGTCAGGGCGGCCGCCGCAATGCGGTCACCTGCTTTACCGTCTCCATAGGGAGAGACTGCGCGGCTCATGGCGGCGTGCGCGGCCGGGTCACTCAGTATCGCGTCTGCGGCCTCAAAGATATCGTTCTCGTTCGTGCCCACCAATCTTGCCGTCCCCGCATCGACGCCTTCGGGTCGCTCGGTGGTCGTCCGCAGAACGAGGACTGGAACACCAAAGCTTGGGGCTTCCTCCTGCACCCCGCCACTATCCGTAAGGATCAATGACGACCGCTTTATCAGATGGACGAAAGGTGCGTAATCTGGCGGCTCTATCAGTTCAACCCGGGGAACGCCACCGAGTTCTGCGACAAGCGTCTCACGCACAACCGGGTTGCGGTGCATCGCCACCACTAACTTGACATCACGGTGAGCCTCCACCAAACTTCGTGCTGCGCGAGCGATCTGCTGCTGTGGCGCTCCCCAGTTCTCTCGCCGGTGCGTAGTTAAGAGGACAACCCGGCCAGTCCAGTCCGAATACCAGTCCGGGCCCGCTTGCTCCGAAATCATCTGAACTGCATCGATACCGGTGTTTCCGGTGACAAATATGGAGGAATCGTCGACTCCTTCTTGACGTAAGTTATTGGCTGACCACTCCGTGGGCGCATAGTGTTGTGCCGCAAACATCGCGACCGCCCGCCGATTGAACTCCTCCGGAAATGGATTCCAGACAGTCTCGGTACGAAGTCCGGCCTCGATATGACCGAATGGGATCTGCCGATAGAATGCCGCCAACCCCGCCACAAACGTCGTGGTCGTGTCGCCTTGCCCAAACACCATCGCAGGCTTGCGTTTCTCGAAGACTTGGTCCAAACCCTCCAATGCCCGGCTTGTCACCATTGCCAGCGTTTGCCCCGGCGTCATGATCTCAAGGTCAACATCGGCCGTCAAGCCAAATGAGCCGAGCGCTTGCGCAAGCATTTCTCGGTGTTGCCCGGTGCTGATAAGCACCGTATCCACGACGTTTGCGTGCTTTTGAAAGGCGAGCACCGCCGGCGCAGTTTTGATCGCATCCGGCCGCGTTCCGCAGACGAAGATAACAGACGGTTTAGTTTCCATACTTCACCATAAGCAGGAGTACGCCAGCAAGAAGGATCGCAAACCCATACAAAACAACGACCGTTTGCCTTTGGGTCAAGCCCTTCGCGAGCAACTGGTGGTGGAGATGACGCTTATCCGCTTGGGTGATCGGTTGCCGCGCAATGATGCGCCGGATGGTGACAACGATCGCGTCCACAATCGGCACCCCAAAGATGAGGATCGGGATAAACAAGGCAAGTGCGGCGGCCGTCTTTAGGGCCCCGACGACACTGAGACAAGCGAGGAAAAAGCCGAGCAGTTGGGCCCCGCCTGTACCCATGAAAATCTTCGCGGGGTTATAGTTGTAGCGAAGGAAGCCAACACACGCCCCGGCAATCGCCGCGGCGATCAAAGCCACTCGGGGTTGTCCCTCGTACTTGGCTATCACGGCAATCGTACCGGCTGCAATGCTGGCAATACCTGCCGCCAAACCGTCCACTCCGTCGATCGTGTCCATCGTTTTGGTGACGACGAAGATGTAAATTGCCGTGAGCGGTATCGCCGCCCAACCAAAGTCCATCCATTCGAGTCCCCCAATCGGAGGCCAGTTCATTCCCGCGATCTGGACCCGCCCGATGTCGCTGAAGAAGAATTGGACCCCAATCCCAACTCCTAAAAGAACGAGTAACTGCAACTTCGCGGAGTACTGCTTTAGGTCGTCGTAAGCACCGAATCCCACGATCGCCGTGCCCAAAACCAGCATTCCGATGAGATAGGGTGGGAACGGCGCATACGGATAGGCAAATGGAAGCACGGCGAGGAGAGCCACCAAAATGCCGCCGAAGATCGCCATCCCGCCCCAGCGAGGCACAGGCTCGGTATGTACCCGCCGGTCGTCCCGCTTTGGATCGTCCACCGCCCCGGCGCGAAACGCCAGTTTGCGAACCAAGGGCGTGAGTACCAGAGTCGCCACGAGTGCGACGACTCCGGCCATCAACGGATAGCGGAAGCCCTGCAAAAACTCGTCCGGCGCAACGCTCGGCAACTCGGCAAATGGAAGCATCAGAGATCCAGTTTTTCTAGACGTCCCTCACGGTACAGAAAAACCGCAAGTTGCGCTTCCCGGAACAGTTCCAGGGAGAATGGGTCCGGATAGTCGCCCTCGTAGATCACCCGTTCAACGCCCGCGTTGATGATCATCTTCGCGCACATATTGCATGGCTGACATGTGACGTAGATGGTGGCCCCGGCGAGGGCAACTCCCATCATCGCGGCCTGCAAAAGTACGTTTTGCTCCGCGTGTAAAGAGCGGATGCAATGTCCCGCGCGCATGCAACCCTCGGGCCAGTCGTTCTCCGGGCCACCGGGTGGACAGTGAGAGAGCCCCCGTGGAGCACCGTTGTAACCAGTCGCCAATATCCGACGATCCCGCACCACGATCGCCCCAACAGACCGACGCGGACATGTTGCCCGCGTCGAAACTAGTTTTGCGATCTCCATGAAGTACTCGTCCCACGACGGTCGCCGGTCTTTGGTCGGCGGCGTGTCTGCGGGCGGCATCATCGGATCGGTCGGTTCGTTCAAGTTCGGTTACTCAAGCGGCCAAGTTTGGATGGTGACCGACTGCATCTCGATGGCTTCTTCGGGCACAACAGTTCCATTTCGGTCGGTGGTTGGGGTCTGCACAATCGCGTCCACGGCCTCCATCCCTTCAACGACATTGCCGAACACAGTGTATTGGCGGTCGAGGGACGGTACATCCGCAACACAGACAAAGAATTGGCTCCCTGCCGAATGGGGGTCGCTAGACCGAGCCATACTCAAGATGCCGCGTTTGTGGAGTAACTCGTTGAACTCCGCCCGCACCCGAGCGTCCGGTCCCCCGGTTCCCCAGATACTTGCCTTACCGAGATCCTTTGTGTGCGGATCGCCACCCTGGATGACGAAGCCCGGAATCACGCGATGGAAGCGCGTCCCATCATAGAACCCCTCGCGGGCAAGTTTCTTGAAATTCTCCACGTGATTCGGCGCGTAGTCAGGGAAGAATTCCAAAACAATTCGACCCTTCTGCGTTTCGATGACGGCGACTTCATCGCCGGCCTGCAGGCTCATCGTTGACCCTCCATCGAAAGGTACTTGTTGTCCCACATGACGACGAGCGACTCTTCGATAATCGCGGGATTCTCTTTTAGCGGATTGTCATTTCGGTCGCGCGGAAGGTTTACGATCTTGTTGACCGCGTCCATTCCGCTGAATACCTGACCAAATGCCGAGTATTGACCATCCAGATGAGGGGAGTTCGCCACCATGATAAAGAACTGGCTACTCGCGGAGTTCGGATTTTGAGACCGGGCCATGCTCACCACACCAGGCGTGTGCTTGATCGCGTTGAACTCCGCCGTCAGCGTTCGCTCTCGACCGTTGACCGTATAACCGCCGGTGCCGTCGTTGCTTCTGTCATCGTCTTTGCTATTTGGGTCGCCCCCCTGGATCATGAAACCCGGGATCACCCGGTGGAACCGCACTCCCTTGTAGAAGCCGTTCTCACTCAGTTCAAGGAAGTTCTCAACGTGCTTCGGCGCGATATCCGGGAACATGCGCATCCAGATATCACCGTGGTTGGTGCGGAACACCACCACCTTGTCCCCGACTAATGGCATCTTGACGCCACTCGAAGCGGTCTTCGGCATCCCGTCACGTCCCGCGATGATTGATTTCTCGAGGGGGGGAGCAGCTATAACTGCGGCAAGAATCAAGGTTGCAATCATTGCGCCGCCTCGGCTTTCTTCAAGTACTTTTCGTCCCACTTCATTACGACCACCTTCAGGATTGTCGCGGGGTTGGCTTCCAACGGGTTGTCGTTCGGGTCGCGAGGTAACTCCTTGATCTTGTCGGCTACGTCCATTCCCGCGAACGCCATTCCGAATGCCGAATACTGACCGTCGAGGAAGTTGGAATCCTTCACTACGATGAAGAACTGACTGCTGGCACTGTTCGGGTCATTGCTTCGCGCCATGCTCAGGATCCCCCGCGTGTGCGAGGTGTCGTTGAACTCGGCTGGCACATTTACTTCCGCACCATCCTTCATGTTGCCACCCGTACCGTCGTCACTTCGATCGTCGTTCTTGCTGTTCGGGTCGCCACCTTGGATCATAAAGTCCGGGATGACGCGGTGGAATTTGGTGCCGTCGTAGAAACCGCTCTTCGCGAGGTCAAGGAAGTTTTTGACGTGCTTCGGAGCCTTGTCGGGGAAGAACCGCAGCCAGATATCGCCGTGGTTGGTCTGGATCACGGCAACGTCGTCGCCGGCTTTCGGCATTTGAACGCCGGGGGGTGAAGTCTTGGGAGTGCCGTCGGCGCCGAGTTCGATCGCACCTTCGGAGATCGGGGCGGCTTCGGTGATGGTTGGAGTCGGTTCCGGTTCCGTCACTGCGGGTTCGTTGCTCACCACCGGGGTGTTGTCGGGGGCGTTAGCGTCGGGCTCTTCGGGCGCGCAACCGGTCATCAGGCTTCCGCCGAGGACACCGAGAGAGATCAGCAGGATCAGTCGCTTCACCCCTGTATTATGGCGAGGTGGAGGTGACCGGGTCGTGGCGGTCCTTGCGCGCTCACTCCAGAATCATCGGCTTCGTAGCGATCGCCCGCTTGCTCCACCGCACCGCTGTGTCTTCCCCTTCCGTCGTCAGCACCGCCACCGCTCGATCCGCCGCTGCTTCGTCTGCGGCGTGCACCGTAACAAACGTCTCTCCCGCCGAAAACTTCGTCCCCACCGGCGCATGAATTTCCAGCCCCACCCGGTGGTCAATCCGGTCTTCTTTGGTTCGTCGCCCCGCGCCAAGATCCAAGGCAATTTCCCCGCAGGCCCGCGCATCCAGCCGCGCCAGCCACCCCCCCGGCGAAGGCACCGGAACCACGACCGGCGCCGCCGCCCAGTTCTGGAGCAACGTCGAAGGCGCGGCGCCCTGCGCCCGGAGCCAGTCGTTTGCCTTCTCTAGCGCGTCGCCTGAATCCAGAGCCCGAACGGGATCGCCGCTCACCTCCGCAGCCCCTAAGGTCATGGAAGCGAGCCCCAGCACCAACCCCCGGAACCGCAACTCCGCCGGAGTCAACTTCGTGCCGGGAGTAAGGACTCGCCACGCTTCGCGCACTTCGAGGGCGTTTCCTACCGCGCCGCCGAGCGGCTGGTCCATATCCGTCACCACGGCCCGGACCCGCAATCCCGCCGCCTCACCCACGTTTTCCAGGCTGGCTTTCAGCGCGTTGGCATCGGCGAGGGAGCGCATAAAGGCCCCAGTCCCGCACTTCACGTCCAGGACCACAACTTCGGCCCCGCCCGCAATCTTCTTGCTGAGAATGGAAGCCGTGATCAGCGGGATGTTGGCGACCGTCCCCGTCACGTCGCGAAGGGCGTAGAGTGCCTTGTCGGCCGGAGCGAGGCGCGGAGTCTGTCCTGTCAGCGCGAGCCCAATGCGGGCCGCTTGCTCTTTCATCTCCTCCGGCGAAAGGTCAAGTCGCATCCCCGGAAGGCTCTCCAGTTTATCCACCGTCCCCCCAGTGATCCCCAAACCACGACCACTCATCTTGACCACCGTGAGGCCGCAGGCCGCCAGCAGCGGAAGCAATACCAGCGTCGTCTTATCGCCGACCCCACCCGTTGAGTGCTTGTCCACCCAGGGCTTTTCCAATCCAGTGAGGTCCACGCGGTCACCGCTCTCGGCCATGGCGCGGGTCAGATCAGCGGTCTCTTGGGTGTTCATCCCGTTCAAGAAAGCCGCCATGAGCCACGCCGAGAGTTGGTAATCGGGCACGTCTCCGCTCGCCGCACCCTGAGCAATTTCCGTGAGTTCGGCTAAAGAGTGAGCTTGGCCATCGCGCTTCCGCGAGATGATATCAAGGAAGTTCACTGCCCCACCCCGAATGCAAACGGCGCTTGATAGATGCTCTGCTCGCTGATGATCGCGGAGATCAAGTCGCCGGGAGTCACGTCGAATCCGGGATTCCAGACCGGTGTACCGGCAGGGGCGACTCTCTCCCCTTCGATCTCGGTGATCTCTTCGGCATCTCTTTCCTCGATAGGGATTCCCCTGCCATCCGCTAGCGCTGAGTCAAACGTTGTGCTGGGGGCCGCCACCACGAAGGGGATTCGATAGTGGTGGGCCAGCACGGCCAGTGATAGCGTTCCGATCTTGTTCGCGGTGTCGCCATTGCGAGCAATACGGTCCGCACCGACGATCACTACATCCACTTGCTTGCTCGCCATCGCAAACGCGGCCGCGCTGTCTACGATGCTCCGGAATGGGATGGACTCCCGCAGTAACTCCCAAGCCGTGAGCCGCAGTCCCTGTTGCCGGGGACGGGTCTCGCAACTCAGAACCTCTGCGACGAGGTTGTGACGGTGCAAAACGCGAATGATGCCGAGGGCGGTGCCGAGCCCGGCCGTCGCGACGGCCCCGGTGTTGCAGATCGTGAGGATTCGTTTCGGCCCCGGCCTGATTTCGTTGAGAAACCGCAGACCATGTTGCCCGATCGCTTCATTGATGGCGAGATCTTCGGCCTCGATTGCCTGGGCTTCCTGAAGAACCTCGCTATCCGGGACGTTCTTGATGCGATCGAGTGCAATGAACAAATTGACGGCCGTGGGGCGCGATGCCCGGAGGCCCCGGTCGGCAACTTCGCGGTCTTCCCCGTGCCGCACGGCGAGGGCCATCCCGAAGGCGGCAGCAATGCCGATGGCGGGGGCCCCTCGCACCGTCATGTTACGGATGGCTTCCGCCACTTCAAACCAAGAATGAAGTTCGAGCCACACTTCTTGATGCGGAAGGCGGCGTTGGTCGAGCATTCGAAAGCCATGATCCGTCCATTCCATGGGCCGCAGAGTCATGCCGTGATTCTGCCCGGTTTGGTGACGTAGGAAGGCCAGACGGATGATAATCCTGATTTATGATCGCAATTTGATGTGGGCGGCGCGTTTGGTGCAGTCGGCTCGTTCGCTGGGCCACGAGGCGGTGATGCTGAGCGACCATGAAGTTCGTCCGGGGGATGTGGCGGTGGTCAATCTATCGGACGACGCTTCGTTGCTCTCTTCTTTGGTAGCGGGGTTGAGGGATCAAGGATCCTATGTCATTGGTCATGCGGGGCACAAGGAGAAGCCCTTGCTCGCCTTGGGAAACGAGTTTGGCTGCGACCGGGTGGCGACAAACAGCGAGATCACGCATAAGTTCGAATCGCTGTTACCGGCGGTATAACGAACGCCATGGATAAGTTGGTGCGCGATGCGGCGACCGCGTTGGACGGTGTTCTCTTCGATGGCATGACGATCATGTCTGGCGGATTTGGACTTTGCGGCATCCCTGAGCACCTCATCCTCGCCTTACGCGAGTCCGGCGTCAAAGACATTACGGTGATCAGCAACAACTGCGGCGTGGACGACTTCGGCCTCGGGCTTCTCCTCCAGACTCGCCAGATCAAGAAGATGGTTTCGAGTTATGTAGGAGAAAATGCCGAGTTTGAGCGGCAGTTTCTCAGCGGCGAGTTGGAGTTAGAGTTCAACCCACAGGGCACCCTTGCCGAGCGAATTCGTGCCGGAGGCGCAGGCATCCCGGCGTTTTTCGTCAAGACGGGGGCGGGCACGATGGTCGCAGAGGGCAAGGAAGTGCGCGTTTTTGATGGCGAGAACTACATTATGGAAACCGGCCTGCGGGCTGACCTATCCATCGTGAAGGCGTGGAAAGCGGATCGATGGGGCAACCTCATTTATCGTCGCACGGCGCGTAACTTTAACCCTATGATGGCGACAGCGGGGCGAGTGTGCATCGCCGAAGTGGAGGAACTTCTGGAGGTCGGACAACTGGACGCCGACCAGATTCATACGCCCGGGATTTTCGTGGACAAGGTCATTGTCGGAGACCACTTTGAAAAGCGGATTGAGCGTCGCACGACGACACCTCGGTCATGAAGATTTTGGGGTTGAGCCGCATCTCTGAGAACGACCTATTAAACTCCTCAACAGCAATGTGTTGAAGCATATCGACAAGTTCTATAAATGATTGGCTTAGGCGCATCGCGCTACTTCGCAAAGTGATAGGCACCATCGATTCCGATTGTAAACTTCGCGGGAAAACGGGAAATCTCGAACTGCCGGTACGCAGGCTCAATCTCTCGCCAGAACGAGGTGTGTTCAGGGTATTCCTCAAATAGTCGATTCCATTCTGGAGTACCGGGGCGAGCCGGGAAAATGTCCACTCGGATCTCATCCTGTCCAGACTTCTTCGCATTCTCGGCCATCGAGTAGATTTGCTCGATGATCGGATCGGTCATCGCCAAGCATCCGATGCTGACATTACTGCCGTGAATGTAGATATCCGAACCGGGCTCGGCCCGATCGCTCCGCACCAAGTCGCTTTCATTCGGATAATTCAGCCCTAACGAGAGATGGAATTGCGACTCTGGGTTGAAAACCGCAATTCGATAGCAACCCTCGGGCACTTGCCGATCCCCTTCTTTTCGTTTCGGCCCCGGCTTGCCCGATTGGCGCGCAATCGTAAAAGCCTTCACTAACTGATAGGGTTCATCAGGCTTGGCACCCCATAATTCGAGTACATCTTCAGATTTGATAGCGCGCAAGTATATGCGAGAAATTGGATGCGGTAGGCCAGCAGAAGTGGCTAACTTTTCCACTTCAGGCTCTGAGATTCTCAACGCCTTCGACACTCGCGATTCGCCCGTTCGGCAAGCGCAGAGAACGACTCCACCCAGCGCGAACATCCACAACCCTGCCCCTCGCATCTTCCCTCTTGTTGGCGGGAAGATCTATGATCCGGAGATCACCCCGACTTCCCGGAAGAACTCCGTCGTCGCGGCCCAACTCCTCTTGTCAGCGGCCTCGTTATAACCCGAACCCCCAACTACCGTGAACGGGTGGGCGGCGACGTTATAAATCACCATCCGGTAATCGGCCTTCGCCTTCGTCATCTCCTCCAAAAAGCCGACTAACATCTCTTTGGGCACCGAGGGGTCATCGGCCGCATGGTTCAAGAGGATCTTCGGTTTGATCTCGCCGGGGGCCGGGTTCGCGGTGGAAAGGCCACCGTGGAAACTGGTCACCGCCACCACATCCGCATTCATGCGCGCCATCTCCAAAACGGCCGTCCCGCCAAAGCAATAACCCATCGCGGCGACGTTGGTCTTTTGCACGTCTCCTCGCGCTTTCACGGCATCAATCGCCCCTTGAAGTCGCGTTCGGAACAAAGCGTTATCTCCGTAGTACTTTGTGGCTTCCGCGCGGTTGCCCGCCGTGTCCGTCGGTCGCGCCTTGGCATAGATATCGGCAACGAAGGCTCCGATCCCCCACTCAGTTGCGACCATCCGGGCTCGCATCAACTCGTAGTCATCGGGGCCGTTCCAGTCGTGCACGATGATTACGGCCGGAACGTTACTGCGATTCGCCGGTCGCACCCAGGTGCCTTGGCATTCCGCACCAGAAGCATCCTTGTAGAGAACAGTTTCTTCGAGAAGGGCGGGTTGAAGGGCCATAGTCGTGAGGAGGGCAATCGCCGTCATATCCCTATCATACGCAGGCGTGGGGTACCTTTTCGTCATGCCCCTCTCGCGCGACGGAATGGCAAAGCGTGCCGCCGAAGAACTCAAAGACGGTTTCTATGTGAACCTCGGTATTGGCATTCCGACGTTGGTCGCTAACTTCATTCCCGAGGGAGTTGAAGTCGTTTTGCAGAGCGAGAACGGGATGTTGGGTATGGGGCCGTTCCCTTACGAAGGCGAAGAAGACCCCGACCTCATCAACGCCGGCAAACAGACGATAACCGAGATCCCCGGCACCGCGTACTTTTCCAGTGCGGATTCATTCGGCATGATTCGAGGGGGACACATTGACCTCTCGATTCTTGGCGCGATGGAAGTAAGCCAAGCGGGCGATCTTGCCAACTGGATGATCCCCGGCAAGATGGTAAAGGGCATGGGGGGCGCGATGGATTTGGTCGCCGGAGTCAAGCGTGTTGTCGTCGTAATGGAGCACACGAACAAGGCGGGCGAATCAAAGATCTTGCCGATGTGCACATTGCCGCTCACCGGGCAAGCCTGCGTGGACATGATCATCACCGATCTCTGCGTCTTCCAGGTCTCGCGCGGCAAAGGATTGATGCTCACGGAATTGGCGGAGAATGTTAGCGTCGACGAGATTCGTGAGAAGACCTCCGCTGACTTCACGGTCGCCGACGAATTGCGAACCATCAGCGACTGAGCTACCGGATGGTGCCCGTCGGTTCAAACCGACGACGGGTAACCTTGACGGATTCTATGAGCCAAGCCGTGGCCTCCGAAATGAAGGTGCAGAGAGAGGATCTGAACCCCTGCACTGTCCTTCTCAAGATTTCTTGTAGCAATGCCCAAGTGCGGGGCGCGTTCGACAAAGCCTATAAGGAACTTGGGAAGAAACTCCGCCTTCCCGGCTTCCGACCTGGCCATGCGCCGCGCGCCATGCTTGAGCGCGTGTTGGTCAAAGAAGACGTCCTGAACGCCGCTGCTGACCAAATCATTCGCAGCGCGTACAAGCAAGCTCTTGAACAGGAAGACTTGAAGCCCGAGGGCCAAGGCTCCGTCAACATGAAGAAGCTTGACGAGGCCACACAAGAGTGCGAGTTCGAGGTCAAAGTGCCAATGGCAGCTATTGTCAATCTCGCGGATTACGAAGGTGTCCCCGTTGAGCGACCCGCGATTGCCGTTGAAGAATCAGACATCGACCATCAGATTGACGAACTCCGCAAGCGCGGCGGGAAGCGAGAGAAGATCACCGATCGGGGGATCAAGGATGGTGATATGGCCGTTGTGAACATCAAGGTGCACGGCGAGGCCGGCGACGGCAAAACGTTCATGACGACGGCAGGAGCGACCTTCCCAGAGTTGGACAAGGCTCTCATCGGGATGGAAGCCGAGCAGATGAAGCACCTCACGCTCACGTTCCCAGACAACTTCCAGGAAAGCGATTGGACGGGCAAAAAGCTCGACGTAGACATGACCGTTCGGTCGGTTAACGCCGTCAAGTTGCCGGAAGTGGACGATGATTTCGCAAAGTCACTCAACACGGAGAATGTTGGCGACCTGCGGGAGCGCATCCGCGCCGGTCTGGAGCGAGCACGAGAACAAATGCTCGAAGATATTGTCAACGAGCAGATCCTGAGTCATCTCGTCAATAACAGCGAAATCCAAGTTGCGGACAACACTTGGGAAGCAGTTCTCAACCGGCGACTCTATGACATCCAACAGGAACTGAACAAAACAAAGAAGTCCTTGGAAGATCACGCCAAGGAGAATGGCATGACGGTCGAGGAGTTCGTCGAGCGCCTGAAGGAAGAAGCGCAACTCCACGTCAAGCGTGCGGTCGTCGTAGAGCGTGTTTTCAAAGCTCAGGAGATGAAAATCTCCGATCAAGAGGCAACGCAACACTTCTTGCAGATTGCTCAGGAAAACGAGATTCCAGAAGAGCAACTGGAAGCGTTTGCTAAGCAATACGGTGCGGCAATCCGGGATGAAGTGATCTACCGAGCGATGTACGCCAAGGTCATGGGCTTCCTTCGCGATAAAGCGAAGGTGACCGAAGTCAGCGGTGAAACGGCACCGAAACCGGCAAAGGCAACCAAGAAGCCAGCTGCCGCGAAAACGGAAGACAAACCCGCCGCCAAGAAGAAACCGGCCCCAAAGAAGGCGGAAAATAAGGGCTGAGCCTAAGAAGCAACCCGGAAGGAACCGACGTCATGGATAGCATGGAAAGCACCCACGAGAGGCCGATGGCCATGGGCGTGCCGTTTGTCATTGAGCAAACGGCTCGAGGTGAGCGCAGTTACGACATTTGGTCGAGGCTCCTCAAGGACCGCATCGTGTTCTTGGGATCGGCGGTGGATGACTATGTCGCGAACCTGATCGTTGCCCAACTCCTTTTCTTGGAAAAGGAGGATCCCGACAAGGACATTGAGTTTTACATCAACAGCCCCGGAGGCTCCGTGAGCGCTGGGCTTGCGATGGTGGACACGATGCGCATGATCAAGCCCGACGTAGCCACGATCTGTGTCGGAATGGCGGCAAGCATGGGAGCAGTCCTGCTGGCAAGCGGCGCGAAAGGAAAACGATATTCGCTCGGTCACTCGCGGGTCATGATCCACCAAGTCAGCGGCGGAACACGGGGAACGGTGGCCGATATGCGGATTGCCGTACAAGAAGCCGACCGAAACATGGACTATTTGATGAAGATTCTGTCCGACGCTACGGGCAAATCGGAAGAGCAAGTCCGGAAGGATTGCGACCGCGACTACTATATGAGTGCGGACGAAGCGATGGAATATGGCGTCGTAGATAAAGTTCTGCGCCCAGGCGAACGATAATAAGGGAGTAGGGATTCCAAAGGCATGGCTAAAACCGGAGAGTGGAAAGACCGTTGTTGCCTGTGCGGCAAGGCGAAGGATCAGGTACCGAAGTTGATCGTGGGGCTCCATGGAGCCGTATGTTCCGACTGCGTTGACCTCTGTAACGACATCCTGCAGGCAGACGGTTCACCCTCCGTGCGGCGAAGCGCACCGGAAGCAGCGGCTCCCGTGTCGGCGAGTCCGGCGGCTGCCGCGAGCAAGTCGACGCGCACCGACTCGGTGCTCCTCGGGTCGGGCAAAGTGCCGAAGCCTAAAGAGATCGTGGGCTTCCTCGATCAGTACGTTATCGGGCAAGAGTTCGCCAAGCGCGCTCTATCGGTCGCCGTGTACAACCACTATAAGCGCGTTACCGAACGCGAAGTCGAAGGCGTCGAACTGCAAAAGAGCAACATCCTTATGGTCGGACCAACGGGTAGCGGTAAGACCCTCCTTGCGCAGACGTTGGCCAGGATGCTAAACGTGCCGTTCGCGATTGCGGACGCTACCGCACTTACCGAGGCGGGTTACGTCGGCGAAGATGTTGAGAACATTCTTCTCAAACTATATCAAGCTGCCGAAGCCCTCGATCCTCGACACGCCAAAGAGTTGTGCGAGCGGGGCATCATCTATGTGGACGAGATTGATAAGATCTCCCGCAAGAGCGATAACCCCTCGATCACCCGTGACGTTAGTGGCGAAGGTGTGCAGCAAGCACTTCTCAAGATCCTCGAAGGGACAACCGCCAACGTTCCGCCGCAAGGGGGACGCAAGCACCCGCAACAGGACTACCTGCAGATCGATACGAAGAACATTCTCTTCGTTTGTGGTGGTGCCTTCGAAGGATTGGAGGAAATCATCCTTCGCCGACAGAAAGAGAACACCATGGGCTTCCGAAGCGACCCGCAAAGCAAGTCGGATCGAAAGAAAGACACTTTGCGAAGCGTAACCCCCGAGGACCTGCTGAAGTTCGGATTGATTCCGGAGTTCATCGGTCGGCTCCCCGTCATCACGGCGCTGGATCAACTCGATGAAGACGCTCTCGTCCGCATCTTGACTGAGCCGCGCAACGCGATAGTGAAGCAGTATGCCAAGTTCTTTGAACTTGACGGAGTAAACCTTGAGATCGAGGAAGGTGCTCTTGCGGAAATCGCTCGCGAAGCACTGAAGCGAAAGACTGGTGCCCGTGCCCTTCGTAGCATCATTGAGCAGATCATGCTTGAGGTGATGTATGAAGTGCCAAGTAACGATGCAGTCCGCAAAGTCTTGGTGCCGAGCGGGGTCATCGAAGATGGCAACATCCCGCTTCTCATCAGTGAAGAAGGCAAGCGGATTGCATCCTAGTAAGGTTGTAGTCAATACAAGTACGAGCCAGTAATCACGCTAGAAACGCCCGTGCCCGGTATCGGTGCGGGCGTTTCCTTTTCAAAGCCGTGGAAAGTCAGTTGTGGAGAAGCGACGTTTCTGCGTCGCCAACTGGAATAGACACCATGTACATCCTGAACTGGAACCCGGAGCAGAATCTCATTGAGGCCTCGTTTGGAGGGTTTGTCACCAATGCGGAGGCGGAAGTCTTTGCTGAGGAGTTCCGCGAGGTTCTTCTCGATCTGGGAGACAACCGCTTCGAGGCCGTCATCGACTTTGCCATGGTGCCCCGAATGGAGGACAAAGTGCTGGACAGCATCAAGGAGACGCGGGAAACTGCGCTCTTCGCCGGTGCCAACTGCATTACCTTTGTCGCCCGAAACGAAGATGAGACAGCATCCCTTGTGGACGAGCGATTGCAACAAGTTCTCGAAGGCAAGGAACGCTACGTAGCCTACAGCCGCGCGGCGTAAAGGGGGAGGCATCACATGGTGATGGTCGATACAACCCCCGGCACGGCCACGGTCGTGAGTCATATCTTCGGGACGACGGACGCCCGCGAGTCAGACTTTCTTATTGAGGAGTTTGAACGGCGGTTCGCCCTTGAGTCCCTGAACCGAGTCATCGTCAACGCGCAGAAAGCGGAAGGCATGGCTCCCGAGTCGCTCGGTGCGATTCGGTCGGTTTGCGAACGACACGGAGTGGTTCCTTTCCTGCTCCTGGGTGCGGAGGGCGGCGGACTCTCGCTCGCTCAATCCGCGTAGGAATTTCTCTCCGGTCCGTTCCTCCAGTTGTCAGCCCGTGTTGGCGTCCGCGTGACGCCGGCCGGGCTGGCTTTCATTTTGGGCTCGGGACTGTTCAGGCTTGGTACCCCGCAGTTGAGTAGAATTTGGATTCGCGCTGCCCGATCGTCTAATGGTAGGACACCGGTTTCTGGTACCGTCAGTTGGGGTTCGAGTCCCTGTCGGGCAGCCAAACTCTTAGCCCTCAAGAACACGGATTTCGTGACCTCCGTACAAGGATCTTCCGACCAGCCTTTCCGTCATTATCTCCGAGCGATAAGTGCATATTCCCGGCCCTGAAGTCACCGGATCCCAGCCAGGCTCGTCAAAACTCTCTGAGCGTATAGCCCCGAAGTCATTCTCGTCCCAAATCACAAGATCCACGACGAAAGCATCAGTGGTGATCTCTAAGTACTTTCCTTTGTGAACCGCTGTGATATTCGGCTGTCGGAGTTGCATTTCCTTTGGCTCGGAGAGAAGCACCCATCGAGACCTCTGCGTTCCAAGTTTCAATTCAACTGCCGTTCGGGTGGATTCGAAGCGAGCCAGATCGAACAAGGCAACCGGACTAACCGAGTTTGGATCAATCGAGACTGACCATGACTGCTCTTCCACAAATTCCCCCTTCAGGGTATCCCAGACCCTTACTTCAACTTCGCCGGAATAATGCGTGAGCGAGTCATTGACCACTGATGTTCGCAACTCGGTGTCTCCGGGCGAGAAGTCTGTCGTCACCATGACGTCGTCGTACAACCGCCGAAGTTCGAACCCGGCTGGTTTGAGATAACCAAGCGAATCTTGAACTGCCCAACTCTGCACTGGCCAGCAGTCGTTGTATTGCCAGATCAAGGTTCCCCGGCACTCACCGTAGGTGCGGAAGTGTTCGATCCCGCACCGGAGCGCATCTCGCTGGTTCAACTGGGAGAAATACACCCACTCTTCGAGGCTTTGAGCGACCGGATAGTGTCGCTCTACCAACGAGGTGAACGTCTCCCATGGCTTCTTTGTCTTGTCGTGGTGTCTAAAAGTCGTCGAAGGAAACTCCTCTCGCTCCTCCCCCGTGAGACAACTCTGGTAGGTTGCCAGCGATGCGGCAGAAGCGAATCCGAACTCTGACGAGAAGCGCGTGAACGATTCGCGATAGTGGATCCAGTCTCCTCGCCCATGCCACACATCCCAGTAGTGGCTATCACCGAAGTGGTCTTGATTCACATTATTGTTTGGTCCGGTTGGTCCGGGCCGAGTGCCGATTGGACTCGACGCAATGTATGAGCGTGCGGGGTCGAGTTTGCCGACGACAGCCGGAAGTACCTCAGCAAAGATACGTTCGCCAATCATTCTTGAAGGCTGCACTCCATCTCCCCACTTGGTCTGCCACATGATCAGATTTTCGTTGTTGCCACACCAAAGGGCAAGTGATGCTCGGTGCCGTAGTCTCTTGATATGGAACTCAGCCTCCTCTTTCGCTTGATCGAGGTGCGACTCGTCATCTGGGTAGTAAGAACATGCGTAAGGAAAGTCTTGCCAAACGAGGACTCCGTGACGGTCGCAAGCGTCGTAGAATGCTTCAGACTCGTACTGGCCACCTCCCCAGACTCGCAACATATTCATGCCTAAGCGGGCGGCAAGGGCGACTTGGGCTTCGATCTTGTCATCGCTGATCAAAGCCAAAAACGAATCGCTCGGAATCCAGTTTGCTCCCCGCGCGAAGACTGGACGGCCATTCACTCTGAACTCGAATGATTCGCCAACCTCGTCGGTTTCGCGGAGGAATTCAACCGTTCTGAGCCCGACGGTTCGTGATTGGGATTCCACGAGCTCTCCACTTACATGAAGTTCGCATCGAACTCGGTGAAGGGTTTGCTCGCCCAACTCGTTCGGCCACCAAAGTCCGCCCGAGACAACCCATTCTGCACCTTCCTCAGTACAAGAATCTGACTGAATTTTTGCGTCGCCACCTAGTTCGATCGAAAACCGCACCTCCCCGCCACTTGGTCTTGCTGATGCCGAAATCGCAAAGTCGCCATCTTGTCGTGGTGAAACGGTCACGTCAAACGCCTCGATTCTTTCATCGAACTCGATCAATCGAACTGGTGCAAAGATTCCCGCTCCGACAAGACGAGGCCCCCAATCCCAACCGAAGGCGTAGGATGGCTTTCGCACAAAGGCTCGCTCATCAAAGAACACTGTGCCCGGATCAATGTGGCTTTCCTCGCAAAACCTAACGCGATGCCGCAAACCCTCTCGGATGGCCGATAGAAACTCAATCCGGAGTCGATTTTCGCCTGATTTTAGTATTCCAGTTACATCACATTTGACCGGCAGAAAGTGGTTGTCCGATTTGGCAATGTGAGAACCATTGAGGAATACGCTAGCAAACGTATCTAGTCCCTCAAACATTAGCCGTTGCTGTGATGCCGAAGGCGACCAATCGAATACGATTTCGTACGTCCATTCGGAATCATCAACCCACTGACAGCCGTACTCATACATTCGCTTGAATGGATCCGCAATGACTCCGGCCGCAATCAAATCGAGGTGGACGCAACCGGGAACGATCGCGGGTAAGAGAGGAAGGTGATGGAAATGCGGTCGCTCAAACCCAACTTCGGACGGAGTGAGTGAGAGAGTCCAGCCCTCGTGGAGAAACGTAACCTTCATGAACCGTTCGCACCTCCCATCGTATCCGAAGGAGTCCATACTCG
>JAHBTC010000030.1 GCA_019638835.1 Fimbriimonadaceae bacterium | reverse complement strand
GAGTTCTACGCTCGCTAATCTCGCAACGCGATCAAATCACTCCCCTGAATGCCAATGGCAGATAGGGGAGTTTTCCTTTTTGGAGACCTACTTGGTGGAGCGGAATCGTTGGAGCACAAACCGATCGCGCTCTCGACCCTGCAACCGAAGCGTTCGGTTTCCGTCACGGACGTAAATTGTTGTTTCCAAATCGCCTTCTCCGACTTTCTCCTTGAGATAGGTTATGCCGGGTCGCTCTTTTACTTCAATGGCGATGATGCTACGGTTAGCGATCTTCGGGAAGGTCACGGAAACGGAGCCTGGTGAATAGGGTTCAAGGTTGCGCCGGAGCAACTCCGTAATTTTTTGGACGAACATGTCCTCGGGATTCTCGTCATTGATCAGTGCGAGGTCGTCGTCGGCTCCGATCGGTTCGCCATTATCATTCACTCCGATGTAGACGGTGCCGCCCTGAGAGTTCATGAAAGCGCAGATGGTGCGGAAAACTGATTGGCGAATGTTTGCGTCTCGTTGACCAAGACGTTTGTTCCACTCAAAGGTGGCTTTGAACTCGATCGTCGGCCCCTCACGACTATCAACGGGAAGTGGACCCGGCGAAAGTCCGGCAACGCTTCCGATGCGCAGACACTCGCTGACTTCACTCAAGCGGATCTCGTGAGTATTTGGCACCCAATACATGCAGACCTGAGCGAGTCTGACCCTTGCCAACCGGACGAAAGCGACCTCGCGTGAATACCCCCGGACTTGATTCCGCAGAATGCTTCGGAGCGATTCGATAGGATTCCATTCGTCACCCCTTAGGCGGGCGATTCGCGCTCGTACGATCATCAGTTCGTGCACCATCGCGCAGATGTATTGCCCTGTTCTACAGTCCGGGTCAATGACGAAGAACTCGTTCATTCTCTCGCCGTGATGCGCCTCTAAATCTTGGAGAAGCGGGCCAATTCCAAGATGCGCGGCAATCTCCCACTGGCAACGCTCATGTAGCCGAAAGACTCCGACTTCGTCACCATTCGTGCGCAAGGTGTCAAGAACCCCGCTGGCAATTTCGGGGCAGATGAAGACTCCCAGTTCATGCAACTGTGGTTCCCGCAACATGATGGGGTACTTCCAAAGAAGGCCGTCGCTACCCACCAAACGAAGCAGGAACTGGTCGGAGAGGATGGACTGGGTAGGGATGAACGAGACGACGGTTTCGGGGTCAGCCGGATGCGCAAACCAGGGGCTCAATCGCGGGACGTCCCCAATCTGATCGGACGCGAGCATTCGCGACGCGTCGCTGCCGTCGCACATGATGGTGGAGACACTGGTCGTTACTCTGGCTTCGAGACTCGGAAAACGGTTGCGAGATTCCCAGTCGTGAACGATCGCCCGGAGATAGTTTCGGTCACCAAGGAAGTCGCAATCTTCTCGGTCCACGAGAAATGCGAGCCACATCAGTTTGCCAATCGCTCCGATCGCGTGTTGTTCGCCGATACTGATGGGTGAATAAGTTGAAGGAAACACGTGGGTGCTGAATGCTAGTGCCCGAAACTCTTCCCGGTGCTCGTCGAAGACCTTGGCGATGTCTTCGCGGAAAGACTTGGCTACCGTGCGAACGCAAAAGCTGGTGTGAATTGACTCCTCTAATCCGGAACCTAATTGGCTGCGGTGCCAGCGAGCAATACACTGCACAGAATAGGCGGATACATTGCCCTTTCGAATCGGAATCCAGGTGACCCCGTTGTTGAACCAAAAGAACAGGCGCCATCCATCCTTCCACTCCTGCCAGCCAATGTATTGCTGAGGAATGTCTTCGATCCGGCCTGGCCACAGTCCGGCCGTGAACTCCCCGAGATGAAATTGTTCATCCTTGGAGATGTCCCATCCGAGCAAAGTTCCGAACAGGCGGTCAAACTCGTCGGCAATGAGTGCGTCAGCAATGGCGTTATGAATCGGTAAGGATGTTCCAATCATCGACTTACTTCTTGCTTTTCACCTGTTCACCGCCGCGACGCCTTTGAACCAATCCTGACTTATTCCGATTCGCCGCTAACGAACGGGCTCGTGTAGTTCGGTGGTTCCTTCGTAATCCACACGTCGTGCGGATGTGACTCGCGGAGTCCAGCGTTTGTGATGCGAACAAACTCGGCTCTTTCATGAAGTTCGGGTAGGGTGGCCGCCCCGACATAGCCCATACCCGAGCGAAGTCCGCCAAGAACCTGCGCCATTGTGTCGCTAAGTGAACCCTTGAACGGTACGCGACCTTCCACGCCTTCGGGAACCATCGTCGCACCTTTCTCTTTCACCGCGAGATAGCGGTCACTCGATCCTTGCCGCATAGCACCGATGCTTCCCATTCCACGATAGACCTTGTAGGCTCGGTTTCGGTAGATCTCGACTTCACCAGGGGATTCTTCGCATCCCGCAAACATGTTGCCCATCATCACCGCACTTGACCCCGCAGCAAGACTCTTCACGACATCGCCGCTGCTTCGCACACCGCCATCCGCGATCGTTGGAAGACCAAGTTTGTTTGCCTCTTCGCAGCAGTCGAGCACAGCCGTGAACTGCGGGATTCCCACGCCGGCCACCACACGGGTGGTGCAAATCGAACCGGCTCCGATACCCAATCGAAGACCATCAGCACCCACGGCATGAAGGTCTCGCACGCCTTCCTTCGTGGCCACGTTTCCGGCAATCACCTTGAGATCAGGGAGCTTATCTTTCAGCATCTTCACACAGTTGATGACTCCCGTGCTCTGCCCGTGGGCCGCATCAATCACAATGAAATCAACACCCGCATCGAAGAGTGCTTTGGCTCTTTCGTAAGATTCGCGAAGCGGGCCGATGGCCGCGCCAACCACCAGGCGACCGCGATCATCCTTCGTGGCATCCGGGTGTCGTTTCACCTTCTCAATGTCTTTGATTGTGATGAGCCCCATTAGCTTGCCTTCCTGGTTTACGATCGGCAGTTTCTCGATACGGTGCTCCGCGAGCAGAGTCTCGGCTTCTTCAAGGCTAGTACCCACGGATGTAGTGATCAAGCCTTTGCTTGTCATCCGGTCTCGGATGCGCTTCTCATAATCGGTTTCAAAGCGGATGTCGCGGTTGGTGAGGATGCCGACTAATCTGCCGTCACGGTCGGTGATCGGAACCCCACTAATGCGGTAACGCGCCATGAGGTTGACGGCTTCTTGAATCGTGTCGTCTGGCCCGAGTTGGAATGGGTCGGTGATTACGCCGTGTTCGCTTCGCTTGACCCGATCGACTTCCTCTGCCTGAACGTCAATCGGCATGTTGCGATGAATGACACCAACGGCACCCTCGCGGGCAATGGCGATGGCGAGCCGACTTTCGGTCACGGTGTCCATTGGGGCCGATACGATCGGCACTTTGAGCCGGATCCCCGGCAGGAAACTTGTGGAGGTGTCTACTTCGCTCGGCAGGATTTCAGAGCGACGGGGGACCAGCAAAACATCGTCGAAACTGAGTCCCTCCCGGAACGTTGAGGCCATAGTCAAGTATGGACTCTCCGCGTACGAGTCCCGGAGTCGCGAGGGCGGGGAAGGGGACTAAACTCCGATTGTGTCCTGCACTTTCTCGGTCCGCGTGACAACTCGAGCGCGCCGGCCCGGTGTTTCGCTCGGCGAGGATGGAGTCGTCCGCGTGGCGGTTTCTGCTCCACCCGTTGATGGTGCGGCGAACGAAGCGGTTCGAGATGCCATCGCGAAGGTTGTCGGGGTGGGGAAGCGGTCGGTCCGCATTGTTTCTGGCGAAAAGAGTCGGGATAAGCAGGTTGCGGTGGAGAGCCTTGAATGGGATCAGGTACATGAACGCCTTTTTTAGGGTATGACCTTCAAGAATCAGAGTGATCGTCATGATTCTAGGAGCCGATTGGTGCAAGTAGGTTGATGAGGACTAAAGTCTTGAGTTGTGAGGAACTCAATGTTCTTCGGGGAGATACTCACGTTGCGACTCTAACGCGCGAGAAATCGGGTGTCTCACTCCAGTTCCACTCGCAAGTGGATACTTCGATGCCGCCCGGCATCGGATTTTCGTTGCCCCCAACCGATTCGACAATGTATTGGCAAGGAGACTCATTGCCACCCTTCTTCGCGAACATGTTGCCTGAGGGGCAGCGAATAATTGCATTGTTTCGTGCCCTTCGAACATCTCTCGACGATCTATTCAGTGCGTTAGCCGTTACCGGATCCACCGCCGTCGGCGATGTACAGATTGCGCCAATTGAAGGTGTAAATCTCGCCACTATTGATCTTCGTGGTGAGTCAGACTGGACATGGACGGAGGTTGCTTCAAACGCTGGATTTGCTGTAGCAAATCAGTTTAGTGGTGCTATGTCTAAAATGTCAGCCGCAAGACTGACGCATATAGGGAACATTGGATCAGTTGCCGGTGAAAGTATAATCAAATTTCCGCACAATTCGTACCCTAATCTTGCCGAAAATGAACATATTGTGATGCAATCGCTGAAGAGCATTGGTATTCGCCCCGCAAAAACAGAGGTCATACGCGATACCCAGGGAGTAACAGGATTGGCTGTCAGACGCTTCGATTTTCTCAAAGGTAAGAAGTTGCGTTTTCACCTCGAGGATGCACTGCAACTAATGGATAGATATCCAAAGGATAAGTATGTTGTGTCTTGGCGTTTAGTATGTGAGTCTGTACTGGGTGTCTGCAGTGCTCCCATTCCGAGTGCGCTCAGGCTTATGAAAGAGTATGCTTACGCCTATCTTATAGGCAACTCAGACATGCATGCAAAAAACATAAGTGTGATAACTGATCCAATTTCAGGAATAACACAGCAGTCTCAAGCATACGACTGGTTGTGCCCACTTGTCTACAGAGATTCGAGCGACCCATCTATGGCTCTGCAACTCGATGGTAAGGATGACAACTTAAGGTTGAAAGATCTTCTATCTTTTGGTCGACGTGTCGGAGTGGACGAGGATTTATTCATGTTGGAAGCGGACAACTTTATTGAGGTGGCTCAGGACACGTGGTCAAAGCTTCTTGCTTTGCCTTGGGACGATCGCGATGATCGTCTCTGTCTTGAGAGAGCAGAACAAACACTTGTGGCTCGTTGGAAGCGGTGGCGATAGAGCGCGAGTGCACGCAATTACGTAAGTTGTTCCGCTAAGGGAGTAATCGAAATGGATATCTCGAAGAATAGCGTCGCTCAGATCGGGAAAGCGATTAGAAAACGCAGGAAAGATCTTCGGATTACGCAAGTTCAGCTGGCAAGAATGACAAAGGTGAATGCGGCAACTATTGGTGCGTTGGAGAATGGCAAAGAGAATCTTCGCGTCGGGATTGTTGTGACAGTTTGCGACGTACTTGGACTCCGCATCGTACTCGAGTAACTGATTGACCGCATAATAGCCGTAACCTTGCAGAACCGCTGGCAAACCTGGAACCGCAGTCTTGACTGACAAAAAATGCCGGACTCCCAGTGGAGTCCGGCAAAGATCAACTGCCAGTAAGTCTTAGTTGACAGGTGTCGAAGTGTTGGGGCGATAGATCGGCGCGCCGCCTGCACCCCAGTTGAACGTTCCCCATTGATATCCATCAAGGTTGAGCGTCTGGCTGAGAGTGGAGAACTTGGCATGGCTGTCGCAGTACACGTAGTTTGCACCGTTTCCGAAGCGATCAGGAGCCGTGTAAACGATCATGTTGTACGTGTCGGCAACTGGGTTGGTCTGGCAGAGATTGAGATCGCTCGTAGCCTTGGCCGTGGTGATCGCGTAGTAGGCGGAGAGGCCGTTGTCGGTTTCACCATTGAACCGGGTTGCCATGTTCGAGGAAACGGCAAAAGCGTTCGCCGATCGGTGGCTCTTATAAGCGGTACCGGAAGCAACCGAAGCATCATTGATGCAGTTCGGTCGATCCGTCATCGGGGCGATCAGAATCGTTTGAGCGACCTTGTCAACGAGCGTCGAGGACACGACGATGGCCGTGTCAGCGCTGCGTCGCTTTCGGGGCATGACGGCGGCGTTAGCGGTGTACGAAAGTCGCGGAGCCTGGTCGTCAATGTCGGCGTTGACCTGCGGTGCTTGACCACCCGGATATCCGTAGCCACGGTTGTTGGAAGCCGTAGAGAAGTTTGTCGGCGCGAGTCCACCGAGCTTGTCGTTCGGGCTCACAAAGATCTGAATGTTCTTCACATAAGGCTGGATAAAGCCAGACCACTGGGCATAACCACCGGACGAGTTGTTGTCGTTCTTATAGTAGTAAGCCATGGGCAACACGTCATCGTAATCCGAGAGGTAGATCTGGATCGCGGTACCAAGTTGCTTCGTGTTGTTGAGGTCAGCCGTTTTCTTGGCGGCTTCCTTTGCCTTCGCGAAGACAGGGAACAGGATAGCGGCCAAAATCGCGATGATCGCGATAACGACCAGAAGTTCGATGAGCGTGAATGCCTTGCGCTTCATGAGTCAGGTTCTCCAAGGACGTACGCACCGACACCGGAACGCACAGGCACTATTGAAGCCCTGAGGAAGTGCACTTCGCCACCGCATCGGGACGAATACGGACACCCTTAACTGATTCTTAATCGAAGTTTATTGGTCTCTTAACAAAGTGATTGGGCTCACGGAAAAAGCAGTTCGCCCCTCTCCGCCGTAGCGATGAGGGGCGAACTTTTCGTGACTGATCCGTTTAGTTGTTGACCAGGGCTTCTTCTTCCTCGCCGGGAGCCACGTCTTCCTTTCGGAAGATCACGTTGCCCTCGGAATCGAGGTCTGCCAGGATGTGGTCGCCCGCTTTGAAAGTGCCCATCAACATATGTTCGCTGAGCGGATCTTCAATGTATCGTTGCACAGCGCGGCGTAGCGGCCGGGCACCGAGGTTCGGGTCGTATCCTTTGTTGACCAAGAGATCTTTGACGGACTCGCTGAGTCCGATCTTGATTCCCATATCCTTCGCCTGCTCGTTGACCCTCTTGAGGTAGAGATCGGCAATGCGCAGAATCTCTTCCTTCTGGAGGTGGGAGAAGACGATGACCTCGTCAACTCGGTTGAGGAACTCTGGTCGGAAGAGTTTCTTCATCTCTTCCAACATTCGGTTCTTCATGCCCTCGTAAGTCTTCGGATCACTCAAGTCGGTTGACGTCTCGCGGAATCCTAGACCCTTCTCAAGTTCAATCGGCTTCACGCCAACGTTGCTTGTCATGATGATGATGGTATTGCGGAAGTCAACCGTTCGCCCTTGGCTGTCGGTCAAATGCCCGTCTTCCATCACCTGGAGAAGGATATTGAACACTTCTGGGTGGGCTTTCTCGATCTCATCGAGGAGCACCACGCAGTACGGATTGCGCCGTACCTGCTCGGTGAGTTGTCCGCCTTCGTCATAACCAACGTATCCAGGAGGAGCACCCACGAGTCGCGAGACCGCAAATCGCTCCATGTACTCGGACATATCGATTCGGACGATGTTGCTCTCCTTGTCGTAAAGATAAGCCGCAAGGGTCTTCGCGAGTTCCGTCTTACCGACACCCGTCGGGCCCAGGAAGATGAACGACGCGATCGGTCGCTTCGGATCCTTTAGACCACTTCGGGCCCGGCGAATCGCGCGCGCAACCGCACTGACCGCATCCTTTTGGCCGATGAGTCGCTCGTGCAACTCGTCTTCCATCTTGAGCAGTCGTTGGCTCTCGGCCTCCACGAGACGCATGACCGGGATTCCCGTCCAACTCTGAACGATGCCCGCAATCTCCGCCTCATCTACCACCGGATTCGGTTTCTCTTCGGCTTCCCATGCGGCTTCGCGCTCTTGGATGCTTGTTTCCAATTCCTCGATCGCTTCCACCAGCTTGCTCAGTGCCTCGCCATCGGGGTCTTTGCGGCGCAAGTGGTCGGCTTCTGCGTTCAAACGGTGGTATCGCTGACGATCCTGACGCACATCCATGGGCGGCAAACTGAGTTGTAATCGAACGCGGCTGGCCGCTTCATCAATCAAGTCAATCGCCTTGTCCGGCAGCGTGCGATCGGTGATGTATCGCTGACCGAGTTGCACGGATGCGAGCAATGCTGCATCGGTGATCTCGACGCCGTGGTGCGCTTCGTACCTCTCTCGGAGACCCTTGAGAATGTCAATCGCTTCTTCTTCGTTTGGTTCACGGACCTTGACGGCCTGGAAACGGCGATCCAGTGCCGCGTCCCGCTCGATGTATTTGCGATATTCGTCCTGCGTGGTCGCGCCGATCACCTGCAGCTCGCCGCGCGCAAGCGCTGGCTTCATGATGTTGCTGGCGTCAATTGCGCCCTCGGCTGCGCCGGCTCCCACGAGAGTGTGCAGTTCGTCAATGAAGAGGATGATCTGACCGTCCGATCGTCGGACTTCTTCCATCACCTTCTTCATTCGCTCCTCAAACTCACCGCGATATTTGGTGCCCGCGACAAGACCCGCAAGGTCAAGAGCAATGAGCCTCTTATCGCGGAGGAGGTCCGGGATGTCGCCTTGAACGATGCGCAGGGCCAATCCTTCGGCGATGGCGGTCTTACCGACCCCCGGCTCACCGACGAGACAACCGTTGTTCTTCGTCCGGCGACTCAAAATCTGCATGACCCGCTCGATTTCGTTCTGCCGTCCAACCACCGGATCCAACTTGCCGTTGCGGGCAAGTTCCGTAAGGTCGCGACCGAACTCGTCGAGCGTCTGGGTCTTTGCATTTCCTTCGCGACGATCCGCCTTCTCTTCTTTGCTCCGGCGTTCGCCACTACTCCCGCTGCTACTGGAGCCACGGGATTGGGTTTCGGTGTCCTGCAAGGCCATGACCTCACGTCGGGCCCGATCCAATTCGATTCCTAACTTGGCAAGCACACGTCCCGCTAGTCCGTCGCCTTCGCGAATCAGACCAAGAAGGAGGTGCTCCGTTCCAATGTAGTTATTGTTGAGATTCCGCGCTTCGTCATAAGCGAGGTCAATGACTCGCTTGGCGCGGGGCGTGAGCGTCATGTCCTGACTCGGTCGGACCTCACCTCGTGGCAGTTGCTTTTCAACCTCACCTCGGATGCGCATGAGCCCGACACCGAGTCTTTCAAGGACTCGGGCGGCCACGCTGTCGGTCTCCCGAACGAGGCCCAGCAACAGGTGTTCGGTGCTGACATAGCCTTCACCGAACTTCTGCGCTTCTTCCTGAGCGTAAAATACAACTTTACGCGCCCTTTCTGTGAAGCGTTGCCACATACTCTTTCTTTTGCCTCCGTGATTGCACCTGAACCTGGGTTCGTCGTTGAACTTGGGTTTGCCAAGGTCAAGACGGAGTTCTCCGTCAGTCCGATGCGCTTTGTTCAGTCAGACGAGTCGAATGCGTTCAATGTGCCATCGAATCCGTCTTTCGACTTCAAACTGGTTGTAAACAACAACTACTGTTGGGTCTATTATCGGCGACTTTGCTTGAAATGAGCAGGGAACCGCCTACCCGCAATCCTGCGAGTATTCCGGTTAGAATGAAAGAACCATGAGCGCGGCCGCCCGCGTGGGCCTCATCGTCATCGTCTTCATCGCCCTTGGCATCTATGCCATCGGGTTCTTGCGACAAGACGCGGGGCCACAATCCACCCGCTATCAGGTAGTGATGGCGGACGCCGCAGGCTTGAGCCGGGGCTCGAAGGTAACTCTCGCAGGGGTCGAAGTGGGTCGGGTCGCCAGCGTTGGACTGCGCGAGGATGGCAAAGCGGTGGCCCAGATCGACGTGAAGGAAGGGGTCACCCTCCGCGAAGGCGTAACGGCAACCATCCCCACGAGCCTCGTGAGCATCGGTGTCACGGAACTGCGCCTTTCGCAAAAGGCTGACGTAGTCGCGTCACATGACCCTGCCGTACCGATCGTCGGTACGGTCGGTAACCCATTGAAAGGTCTCGTCCCCGACCTCGAACCATCTTTGGTGGAAGTCAACAAGACGCTCGTGGCGGTACAGGGATTGTTGGGCGATGAGGAACTCCGAGGCAACTTGATCCTCACGATGAAGGCGGGACAGGACACGGCCCGAGACTTCGGAAACCTTGCTCGCCGACTCGACAGTACGGTCGCCCAAAACCAATCCGTGATCCGAACCACTCTTGTCACCGCCAGCGACACACTGAAAGACCTCCAAGCCGTTAGCCAAGAAGTCAATCGGATGATCGCCAGCGGAGAACTTCAGGACAAGACCACGGCGATGCTCGACACGATGAACCGAACGTTGCTCAAGGCGGAGGCCCTGGTGACCGATGTCCAGGCACTCGCCAGCGACCCCCAGATGACGGCCGATCTGAAAGCGACTCTTCAGAACGTGAGAGTGGCCAGTGAAAGTGGGCCGCGTATTGCTTCTAACGCGGAGACCATCGCGGCGAACGGCGCCACCGTCAGCGAGGAGGCCGTCGCCCTCATGCAAAAGGCGAACGAAATGGCCGAGGAAGTCCAAGACCTGATCGAGAAGTTCAACGAGACCATCGGTAGACTCGCGGGCGGTTCTCCCGGCGGCACCCTCATTCCTGGAGTGCGAGTAGACGCGGACGTCACGAGACTCGACAGCCCCTCACGAATTCGAACCGATGTCTCCGCGACGGTGCCCATCGGCACCCAAGAAGACTTGATCCTTGGGCTCTACGACGCCTTTGAGGCGAACAAACTCACCGCCCAACTCCGCCGACCATTCGGACCTTCGGCTGATTTGAGGTATGGGGTCTACGCAGGACAACCCGGCGTCGGGGTAGATTATCGTGCCTCAAGTCGGGTTGGGGTTCAGACGAATGCGTTCGGACTGAATAACACCCAGTTCGATGCACGGCTGCAATACGACTTCGGTCAAGGTACTCGAGGGTTCTTCGGGTTCGATGACATCTTCCGCCGGAATAGGCTGGCCGTGGGCGTAGGCATCAGACGATAAGCGCAAGGTATTTGGACATGAAAGTGATTTTGAAGACAGCCGTCCCGAAGGTCGGCAAGGCGGGCCAAGTCGTGAACGTGAAGCCCGGCTTTGCGCGTAACTTCCTCTTCCCGCAAGGGATGGCGACCGTCGCCGACAAGGGGCAGATGAAGGCTCTCGACGCCCGCAATGCTCGACTGAGCGCCCAACTCGCCGACACCAAGGCCGCCGCCGAAAAGGTTGCCGACGTTTTGAACGGCCAGACCCTGAAGATTGAAGGCAATGTCGGAGCCGAGCAAGGCAAACTCTTCGGTGCCATCACCAGCCAAGACATCGCCGACCGGATCGCCAAGGAATTCGGACAGAAGGTGGAGAAGAAGGACATCGCTCTGCTCCAGCCCATCAAGCGCACCGGCAAGTACCCCATTGAAGTAGACATCCACCGCGATGTCCCCATCCATATGACGGTCGTCGTCTTCGACCCCAACGCCATCGAGGAGCCCAAAGCCGAAGAAGCCGCCGTCGCTGCGGAGACCGCTGAACCCGCCAAAGCAGAAGAAGCCCCGGCCGAAGAAGCCACCGAAGAAGTCTCCGAGTAATCCGGCGACCCACAACCGAAATGACCAAGCCGCCGACGCACAACTGGCGTGGGCTCTTGGTCATTCCTATTTTCGCGTGCGCCATTTCGCCGGCGCAAACCTCCGCACCCACCAACGACACCTACTGGACCGCCGGGGCCGGGGCCATCCACACCCAAAAGTGGCTCGGCAGCGCCGACATCCGTCGCGGCGGGCACTACTTCGTCACCTACAACCGGGCAGAACCCCGGTTCGCCTTCCAGAACCACCCGGCCGCCATGTCGATCATGGGCTACTACACCGTGCACAAGGGAGGAGGGTTCTTCGGGCAGCCATTCAACGCCGTCCACGCTTGGGGGGTTCTCGTCACCGCGCGCTACTGGAACCGAGACAACCGAGCCCTCCCTACCTTTTTTGAGGCTGGCTGGGGGCTGCACTTCTCCAACCGCTGGATCGAGGACATTGACACCCCCGTCGCCAGCACCCCCACCTTCGGCGTTGGTGTCCTCGTCCACTTCGACGATGTCCCTGTCATCTTCGCGGCGCGGTGGATGCACGTGAGCAACGCGGGGTTCGGCAACCGCAACCGGGGCCAAAACGGGCTGATCTTCTCCGCCGAGATCAAGTTCTAATGGGCGTCCAGTTCGAACTTCTGCGCGAACACGGCAACGCCCGCCGGGGCCGCCTGCACACGAGCCACGGGGTCGTCGAGACGCCCGCCTTCATGCCCGTGGGAACCCAAGGCACGGTCAAAACCGTCAGCAGCGAAGACCTTGAAGCCCTCGGCTACCAACTCATCCTCGCCAACACCTATCACCTGGCCCTGCGCCCTACCGCCGAACGTGTGGAACGACTCGGCGGCCTGCACAAGTTCATGGGGTGGCGGGGGGGAATCCTCACCGACAGCGGCGGGTTCCAAGTCATGTCCCTCAGCGACCGGCGCGTGATTGACGACGACGGAGTGACCTTTCGATCGCACCTCGATGGCAGCGAGATGCGCCTGACCCCCGAGCGGAGCATCGAAATCCAGGCCCAACTGGGGGTGGATATCGCCATGTCGCTGGACGAGTGCCCGCCCTATCCCTGCACCCGGGCCGAGGCCGTCGCCGCCATGGAACGCACCCACGCCTGGGCGCCCCGCAACCTCGACGCCCGCACCCCTGGGCTCAGCGTGTTTGGGATCGTGCAAGGGGGGGTGCATGCCGACCTGCGCGCGCAGAGTGCGGAATTCCTCACCGGGCTGGATTTTGATGGGTTCGCGGTGGGGGGGGTCAGCGTGGGGGAACCGACCGAACTGCAATACCCGGTGGTGCGGCAGACGGCACCGCTGCTGCCCCGGGACAAGGTGCGCTACCTGATGGGGGTGGGGCACCCGGCGGACATCATCCACGCGGTGGAATGCGGGATTGACCTGTTCGACTGCGTGTTGCCCACGCGGATGGCGCGGCACCACTGCCTCTATACGATGGGGGGGCGGGTGAACATCGCGGCGAGCCGGTGGGCGGACCACGACGGCCCGGTGGACCCGTTGTCGGTGTTCCCGGCGACGGAGCGGTATTCGGCGGGGTACCTGCGGCACTTGTTCAAGGCGGAAGAACCCCTCGGGGCGCGGCTGGCGACTTTGCATAATCTGGCGTTCTATGCGCGGCTGATGGCGGAGATCCGGGAGGCGCTGGCGACGGGGGGGTGGGATGAATTGAAGGAAAGGTACGCGCGGGCTTGATTGGTTAGTTAGTTGACTGAGCTCGAAATCAACCCAAGAAATCGCTCCAAGAATGATGTGAGGCGAGTGATCACTCTGTGTTTCTTCTCTCCATAGCCTCCATCTTTCGTAAACTTTGAAGTTGGAGGCATGACTCGCGTGATTGCCGTTCCGGTCGTGCGAATGACTCCATCTCGGAACGCTGACTCCACGAATGCTCGCGTCTCCTCCGGCTTCAACTTTTCGTCCTCGATGATCTGATTCAGCTCTGCGCTTCGACGTGAATTGATGTACGCGCGCCACTCGGCGTCGATCTCTCCCGTCGCGGAAACAGAATCCACAAAGTTCTCGATCAAGTCCTTCTTGTTGCGCAGGGTTGGCGATGAATCGACCGCACGGGTGATCTGCGCCCGTATTTCAACGTCGAGGCCGTCGCCTTTGGCTTCGCGCATCTTCGCTACGAGCATCAGGATGTAGTCAACGTTGATTTCAACCTGCTTGATGAGCTCGATCTCGAAGACGATGTCATCGAGAATCTGCTCTTTGTCCGATTCCTTCGTTGAGCGGAAGTCGGCGTAAAGGTCGAGGTAGACGCTGCGATAATCCTGTCCTTGACGTTCGCTCAGGATCTCGTGCCCCTCGAACTCATCAAATGAGGTCAGGATGTTTTGGAGGCGAAGAATCGAGCCGAATAGGGCGATAAAGTCCTTCTTGGCTTGCTCGCCGATGATCTGCTGGCCAAGCGGGAAACTGGCCAGCAGCTCCCCGACCTTCTTCTCGTAGACCGCATAGTAGTCGCCGTAGGGCTTGAGAATCGCGATACCCCGAGCTTCCTTGTTGCCAAAGAGCGCAAGGGCGTCGTTCGTCTCTTCCTCAAGGTCACGGAAGCTGACGATGTTGCCGTAGGCTTTCACCGAGTTTAGAATCCGGTTTGTCCGTGAATACGCTTGCAGCAGGCCATGAGCCCGTAGATTCTTGTCGACGAAGAGCGTGTTCAATGTGGTCGCATCGAATCCGGTGAGGAACATGTTGACCACGATGACCAAATCGATCTCGCGGTTCTTCATCCGCAAGCTCAAATCTTTGTAGTAGTTCTGGAACTTATCGGACGACGTGTCGAATGACGTGCCGAACATCCCGTTGTAGTCCTTGATCGCCACGTCAAGGAAGTCCCTTGCAGGCCCGGATAGCTGAGCGGTCTCGAAGCCCTCTTCTTCCAGTGCTCCATCCTCCACCTCTTCGTTCGCGGCGTACGAGAAGATGATCCCAACTTTGAGCTGCTTGTCGGGAACGAGAGAATCCTGCTGTCGCTTGAACTCGGTGTAGTAGGCGCGAGCTGCCTCAATTGAGGCGGTGGCGAACAACGCATTGAAGCCTCGAACTCGCCGCTCGCCGAGTGAATATGAGTCGTTGCGCTTTGTCTTCTGATCGAAGTGCTCAAGGATGTAAGCAGTCACCTGGCTCAAGCGTTCTCGAGCCAGCAATGCCCTCTCGGTGTCAATTGATGAGACTTTCTTGTCGAGCACGTTTCCGACCTTGACCGTGTTCACGTAGTCGATCCGGAAGGGCAGGACGTTCTTGTCGGTGATCGCATCAACAATGGTGTAGGTGTGAAGCTTGTCTCCGAAGGCTTGTGCCGTAGTTCTGAGCTTTGGATTACCGCCGCTCGTCCTGTTTGCGGCAAAGATCGGCGTCCCGGTGAAGCCGAAAAGGTTGTAGCGCTTGAACGCCCGAGTGATCGCCGTGTGCATGTCGCCAAACTGCGACCGATGGCACTCGTCGAAGATAATCACGATGTGCCCACTGAAGACCTCATGCCCCTTGTTGGCGGCAATGAAGTTGTCGAGCTTCTGGATCGTTGTGATGATGATCCGTGCGTCTTTGCTTTCTAGCTGTCGCTTGAGAACGGCCGTCGAAGTGTTCGAGTTGGCCGCGCCCTTCTCGAATCGGTCGTACTCACGCATGGTCTGGTAGTCGAGGTCTTTGCGATCCACCACGAACAGCACTTTGTCCACGCTCGGCATCTTGCTCGCAAGCTGTGCAGTCTTGAAGCTCGTGAGGGTTTTGCCCGAACCGGTCGTGTGCCATACATAGCCGCCCGCTTCGAGAGTGCCGAGCTTCTTGTAGTTGGTCGCTATTTCTATCCGTTGGAGGATGCGCTCGGTAGCTGCGATCTGATAGGGCCGCATGACCAACAGCATCCTGTCAGCGGTAAGCACGCAATAGCGGGTCAGGATGTTAAGGATGGTGTGCTTGGCAAAGAAGGTCTTGGCGAATGGGATCAGGTCTTGGATCGCCTTGTTCTGTGAATCCGCCCACCACGACGTGAATTCAAATGAGTTCGATGTCTTCCTGACTCGCTTGGCTCCCCCTGCGTCTTGAATGTGCTGTCGGCGAGTCGTGTTGCTGTAATACTTTGTGTGCGTTCCGTTGCTGATGACGAAGAGCTGAACGTATTCAAACATGCCCGAGCCAGCCCAAAAACTATCGCGCTGGTAGCGGTCGATCTGATTGAACGCTTCCCGGATCGCCACGCCACGGCGCTTCAGCTCTATGTGCACCATCGGAAGCCCATTGACGAGAACGGTCACGTCGTAGCGGTTGGCGCGGGCGCCCGCGACCTCGTATTGATTGATGACCTGTAGCCGGTTGTTATGGACGTTCTGGCGATCGATCAGCTTGACGTTCTTTGTGGTGCCGTCGTCCCGTGTCAGTAGCTGAACCGGGTCTTCCTGAATGCGAACCGTCTTTTCGGCGATACCATCGTTCTGGCCCGAAATCTTGGTCTCGTAGAACTTGGTCCACTCCGCGTCTGAGAACCTGATTTCGTTGACCGTTTCGATCTGCGTCCTAAGATTTGCGATTAGCTCCTCTTCTGAACCGATCCGAAGATAGTCATAGGCTTGCCGCTCCAACTGCTTGATGAACTCCCGCTCAAGTGCGTCCTCGCTCTGATACGTCGTCTCTCGAACCTGGCTGTCTGGAATGTACTGCGCCACGACCGTGCTCTCGTTTGAGACGGCGATCGGGTCGTAGTAGTACGGCTTGCACTGCTCGCTCATCCGGCCTCCTGAAAGGTGAGAAGCCGGTCGCGATAGTGCTCGTACTGCTGGCGGCGTGCGCTGAGTTCAGCAGGGAGACCAACACTTAGGTCGCTCACGAGCGCGTCAAATCGGTCTAGGATGGAAACAATCTTCTCCTGCTCCTCAATCGGTGGAATCGGAATCTTCACTTCCTTCAGAGCATTTGCATTGAACTGTGGTTGCCCACCTCGGCTGGCAAGACTGTTTGCCTGCTGCCAGTATTGCGTGCTCTGCGCGAAGTGCCAGTAATAGCCTGGCAGTACTTCATCTCGTTTGACTCTGACTCTAATAAGGAATGAAGCGTAAACGGCAGGCTCCTCACTTTCGACAAGAACCGTTTTCCCGAAAGTCGCGCCGGTACGTGCCATCAACACATCACCAGGTTCCACAAGATAATCCGCCGCGCCATTGACTGAATCAACAAACCTGGGCTCCTCGGGAGAGAGCTTGCCGCCTTCAGTAATGTCCGTAATGCGAATGAAGCGATAGTCACCCTGTTTCTCTGCCTTAGCGGTAAAACCGTAATTAAGCATTGCGACCTCGCTCACTTTCGCCCATCTGATCCGTCTCTCTCTCTCTCTCTCGGTGAACGTCAGTAGTTGATCACGATAAAAGGTATACTGTTTACGTCGCGCCTCTAACTCCGCCTCTAGCTCCGCCTCTAGCTCCGCCTCTAGCTTACTAAAGGTGTCGAGGATGTTCACGATTTCCCGCTGAATTTCGATCGGCGGAACAGGGATTTTAACCTTTGCGAGATTCTGCGTTGAAATGGCTGAAATCTTCGACGAAGAAATGTGACGCCTTATCTGATTATGAAAGTCGTCTGTTTGGGAGAAGTAAGCGACATATTTAGGATCAAGCGAGGTGCGGATTGCGTAAAGAGCATCGTGGATAACAACGTCTTCGTCGCCGAGCCAGGCTACAGACTTTCCGATGTCCTCGACAGTTTCACCAGCAGAAACCAGGATCACGTCGCCCTTACTGGCAAACCGCAATCTCGAAGCAACTTTTGGTTCCAAAAAAGAGAAGGCTGTGTCAGCCCAAGTTCCATACTTCGTATACAGTTCGCCGTAATGGATGCATGGAATGCCTGATTCGACGATGTCCGCCTTTACAAAGCGCTTGCCACGAGTGATAGTGCCGATCTCTCCAATATTCTTGTGCTCAACGCCATTCGGACAAAGCCGTTGTATGAGGTCGTCAATCCGGCTCATACGGCGCTCCCTTCTAGGTCTGCGACAATCGCATCAATCTGCGCCCTGAGTTCAGATTGCCGGGAGACTATCTTGGCAATCTTAGAGTTTAACTCGGCAATATCGATTGTCTCGGTCGTGTCCTCCTTCTCGACGTAGGAGGAAACGGAGATGTTATAGTTGTTCTCTTCAATTTCGGCTGCCTGGACGAGCCGGGTGAAATGGGCTTCGCTTTGGCGAGACTTGAATGCTTCGAGAATCCTTTGTTGGTGCGCGGGCATCAGCTTGTTCTTGTTCCCTACGCGGGTGAATAGTGACGATGCATCTATGAACAGGATCGCATTGTCCTTCTTGGACTTCTTAAGCACAATCACGCATGTTGCAATCGTAGTCCCAAAAAACAGGTCGGGAGGCAACTGAATTACCGTGTCGATATAGTTGTTGTCAACCAGATATTTCCGAATCTTCTGCTCGGCTCCGCCACGATAAAGAACGCCGGGAAACTCAACAATGGCCGCTGTGCCATTCACTGCAAGCCAGCTGAGCATATGCATTGTGAAGGCAAGGTCGGCTGCCGCCTTCGGCGCGAGAACGCCAGCCGGTGCGAACCGTGGGTCGTTGATGAGAAGCGGGTTCGCGTCGCCATCCCACTTGATGGAATAGGGCGGATTGGAAACGATCGCCTCGAAGGGCTCGTCGTCCCAATGCAGAGGATCGGTTAGCGTGTCACCATGAGCGATGTTGAACTTCTCGTAGTTCACGTCGTGCAGGAACATGTTGATCCGGGCGAGGTTGTAGGTGGTGAGGTTGACCTCTTGACCGAAGAAACCTTGGCGAACATTTTCCTTACCTAGCACCTTGGCAAACTGGAGCAAGAGCGATCCCGAGCCAACAGCTGGATCGTAAACCTTGTTCACCCGGGTCTTGCCTGCCACGGCGATTCGAGCAAGCACCTCAGACACTTCTTGCGGCGTGAAGAACTCGCCTCCCGATTTTCCTGCTTGAGAGGCGTACATGGTCATCAGGAACTCGTATGCATCGCCAAAGAGGTCAATCGAGTTGTCCTCGTAGTTTCCGAGTGGCAAGTCGCCGATTGCATCAAGGAGCTTTACGAGCTTCTCGTTTCTCTTGCCGACATTCGGGCCAAGCTTCGCGCTGTTCACGTCAAGGTCATCGAATAGGCCCTTGAGGTCGTCTTCGCTTTCGCTGCCCACGGCCGAACCTTCAATGTTGTTGAAGACCCGCTCAAGTGTTTCGTTGAGGTTCTCGTCGTTCTTGGCTTTCTTTCTGACGTTCGCGAACAACTCAGACGGCAGGATGTAAAAGCCCTTCTCGTCCACCGTGACCTTGCGACCGAACTCGGCATCCTTGTCGCTGAGCTTTGAGTAGTCGAAGTCCTTCTCGCCGGCCTCCTGCTCATGCTTGTTTATGTACGCCGTGAGATTCTCAGAAATGAATCGGTAGAAAAGCATGCCGAGCACGTAAGACTTAAAATCCCAACCATCTACCGATCCTCGAAGGTCGTTGGCAATCCGCCAGATGGTCTTGTGAACCTCAGCGCGTTGGGCCTCACTGGTGGTCTTCGGCATGATGCAAACTGCCGCGACAACATTAAGACGGCTTCCCCAATCTACCCTGAATTGAACGGCGAATCCCTGTTTCTTCCCCCCTGCCGAAGCAGGGGGGAAGAATCAAGCCAACCTCAGCAATCCGAGTACAAGTAGAACTCGTACGGGTGCGGGCGGAGCGCAATCGCGTCCACCTCGTGCTTCCGCTTGTATTCCAGGTACGTCTCGATCAGGTCGCGCGTGAACACGTCCCCGCGCAGCAGGAAGTCGTGGTCTGCCTCCAGGTGGTCCAGCACGTGCGCCAGCGTCGGCGGGGTCTGCTCAATCCCGGCTCGTTCTTCGCGCGGCAGTTCATAAAGGTCTTTGTCCACCGGGGTCGGCGGCTCAATCCGGTTCTGGATCCCGTCAATCCCCGCCATCATCATCGCGGCAAAGGCCAGGTAGGGGTTCGCGCTGGGGTCCGGGATGCGGAGTTCCACGCGCTTGGCCTTCGGATTGCTGCCCGTGATGGGGATGCGGACGCAGGCGCTGCGGTTGCGCGCGCTGTACATCAGGTTGATGGGTGCCTCATAGCCCGGCACCAACCGGCGATAGGAGTTCGTGCTGGGGTTGGTGAACGCCATCAGGCTCGGCATATGCTTCAATAGCCCGCCGATATAGTGGCGCGCGGTGTCGCCGAGCCCCGCATAGCCGGATTCATCGAAGAACACGTTCTTGCCGTCCTTCCAGATGGATTGGTGGCAGTGCATTCCGCTTCCGTTGTCCCCGAAAACCGGCTTGGGCATGAACGTGACGGCCAGCCCCTGTTGCGCGGCGACATTCCGCACGATATACTTGTACATCTGAATCTTGTCCGCCGCCTTCAGCAGCGTGTCGAACTTGATGTCAATCTCACACTGGCCGGGCGCCCCGACTTCGTGGTGGTGGATTTCGGTTTCGATGCCGGCTTCTTCCAGGGCCAGAACCATCTCGCTGCGGAGGTCTTGCAGTCGGTCGGCGGGGGCGCAAGGGAAGTAGCCGCCCTTGGGTCGGTGGGTGTATCCGAGGGCGGTCTCGGTTCCGCTGTTCCAGTGGGCTTCTTCGCTGTCCACGCTGAAGTGCGCGGAATGCCCTTCATAGGAGTACGACATCTGATCGAAAACAAAGAATTCGGCTTCCGGCCCGAAATAGCAAAGATCGCCGATGCCGGTGGACTTGAGATATTCCTGGGCTTTGATGGCGACGTAGCGCGGGTCGCGGCTATAGCGTTCGCGGGTGATTGGGTCCACGATGTCGCAGAGAACGACGGCGGTTTGGTGTTCGCTGAACTGGTCCATGAAGACGCTGGTGGCGTCGGGGATCAGCGTCATATCGCTTTGGTCAATGGATTGGAATCCGCGGATTGAGGAGCCATCGAACGCGAGACCGTCTTCGAAGGAGTCTTCGTCGAATCGGCCGGCGGTCATGGAGAAGTGGTGCCACATCCCAAATAGGTCAGTAAATCGGATGTCGACAAAGTCGCTGTTCTGTTCTCGGATCAGCGCGATGGCTTCGCTCGGGTTTTTTGGCTCACTCATGATTCTTTCCTGGCAATTGTTGCGGCCTCGTTTGACTATGCCCGAAAGCGTCGGGCGTTGTCGCGGTTTGCCGCCCGGAGGATCGTAAAAAGGAAAGGTGCCCGGGCTCTGTGAGTCCGGGCACCGTTGCCCATCGGTTTCCTCCGATGGACGATCAGTATAGCGTATTTGCCGGGGGTGCGGCGGGCGGCGATGGGCCGGATGCGTGGGCGGCGGGCACATTCCGGGGTTGTCGTTTGTCTAATTGGTTGTGCAGAAAGTTTCGCGCGGAAAGGTGTTCCTTGCCATCGGTCTCGTGGCTTTGGTCGGCGGTCTGACTTGGGTCGGCGGGCGATATGCGGCGAGCGCTTCGGCGGCGGATGAGCGCACGATGGTGCTGGAACGAGTGCGCACGATGGATCGTCTTGCCACAATCGAGCGGGTGTACACCGGGGTTTGGCGTAGTGAATCCTCGCGCGGGGCCGACGGTTTTTGGGAGTTCGTGCCGGGAGCCGATGCGATCTCTCGTTCGCTCACGTCGAACTCGGCGTTGGTGAGTTATACGGCACGGGTGCAAGCGGGCATTGAACTGGATCAGGTCGCGGTCAGCGATGAAGGCGACCGTTTGGTGATCCATCTCCCTGCTCCGTGGATTGAAGGGAATCCCGGAAACGTTAACGCGGAGTCGGTACAGAGCGGCCTCCTCTGGCGAAACAACAACATGACGCTGACTGCCGAACGAGAAGCCGTCGCCGAAGCACGAAAGCAGGCGGTGAAGGGCGGCATTTCGGGCGAAGCGATTGACTCTGCCGCCGTCCAACTCAATCGGTTCCTTGACCCGATTGTGGAGAAGCCGTTGGAGTTCCGCGCGCCCGGCGGCCGGGTGATTGGGGTTCCTCAGGAGCGGGTTTAGCCCTTACTCCTCAATCACCTTCCACTCCAACACGCCCGCCGAGAAATTCTCGCGCAACTGAATCAGCAACCGTATCTCCTCAGTCGTCACGGGCGCAAAGTTCGCACGGTTGAACTGATTGAGCAATACCCCGTTAGAATCGCACGGCACGTCCACCCAATCTTCGCCGCGCTTCACTTGCACTCGCCAAGCAACCGGGGCCCGGCACTCCCCGCGCCCGGTGTCATCGAACCAATAGACCTCAACGCCTTTGATCGTCTTCGGCGATTCAAAGGAATAGGACAGCCACTCCTCGGATCCTTTACGCGGCCAGAAGGTGTGCCTTGGCACCGACCCATCGCTGGAGGACGCGGGTTCCACCTCGTCACAGATGGCCATGATGTCGTCGCCCCCCCAGGTGTGGGACGCCTTCGGCCCGAACGGCAACGGCTGCGCGGGCTCCGTCCACTGGTTTCCGGCGCGAGCGTCCGTCGTGACGGTGGGGAAGACCGAAATCCGGAGACGCGCCGCACCCATCGGGATCAAGGTGATGCCGGTGGCCGACATCGGCGTATAGGCGGGAGAAGGCTGTAGTTCCGCCACCAAACCAAAACGGTCTAACTTCCATTGCGGGATTGGCCACCCGACCAATTCGATGGAGTACGGCACGTCTTCCAGCGTCCATGGAAAATCGTTGGCGGGCCACTCCTTGCGCTTCAACTCGAACTGTTGATTTGCTAGGTGAGTGCTCAGGCCGATATTCCAGGCGGAAGCGGGCAAAATCTCAGTTGCGGGCCACTCGTCCGTGTTGATGTCGTCCCGCCAAAGTGCGTCGTGGACGGCGGAAGTGGTGCTGTCAATTTTGCGCGTCGATTCCTCAATCCGGAGCGAGAAGGTGAGCGGGCCGTAGTTCACGCTCACCGCACCGTGCTGCTCCTCCCATTCCGTCACCGAAAACTCCATCGGTAGATTGAGGACGACAACATCGCCCGGTTTCCAAACTCGATTGAGCTTTACGTATCCCGCCGCACCGGCAAACGTGTGGGGCTCACCTGCACCAAGAATCTCGACGCTCGGCTGCTTGCACCAAGCCGGGATGCGGAAGTAAAGAGGAAACTCTACTTCGCCGTCGGACTTGATCGTAAAGCGGATGGACTCTTCAAACGGATAGTGGGTTTCCTCCGTGATGGTCACCGACTCGCCTTTACCCACTTTGGCGGTCACTTCGCTCGCTGAATACATGGCCGCCACTAATCCGCGATCGTTCGTCGCTTGCCAAAGGTTTTCCGCGAAGTAGGGCCAGCCGTGTGAGTGGTTGTGCTGGCAGCACCGGTTACTTAGAGGATTCATTACCGTCATTGGGCCGCCGTTCTGGAAGCCTGGCGCGTGATTCGCGGCGTCACTCGTCACCATGTTGGGTGCCGTGAGATAGCGTAGAGCCGAGAAATCGGGCATCACGGCGGCCGGGTAACTGTTGAAAGCGACATCTTCGCAGTTGTCCGCCCAGAACACGTCACCAGTGATCCGCATCATCTCTTCGTCGGATTGCATTTGCTCTACGAAGCCGCAAGTTTCGGTTGCTTGGCGGGCATCATTTCGACCGGTACGGGCGTTCTCGTCGGCTCCAAACATGCCCCCTGGTACACCACCAAACTGCTCTCGGACCCAATCAAAGTTGCGTCTTGCCGCCGCAAGCATCTTTCCGTCTTTCGTCTGTTGCCAGTAGACGGCGGGTTCGTCGAAGGATTGCGCGATGTTCACGTTGTGCCAGTTTGGCAAGTTATCAGATTGCATCCAGTTCGCCGTTCGGCGATGGATTTTGTGAGCTAAGTCCAGTAAGAAGGTATCACCTGTGCGGTTGTAAAGCCAGTAGACACTCCCTAAGTTATCGCCTCCGCGAGAGTTCTCCCAGTATCCCGTCAAGAACTCGTCATCCGGCACTTGGCTCTGGAACCGGAAGTAGTTCGTCATCAACTGGATGACCCGTTCATCGCCAGAATGCTCGTAATACGACTGCAAACATTGGAGCATGATCATGTTGCCCCAATAATCCTTTGCTCCACTTGCGTGCCGGTGATCCGGGCCGAAATCTCCGTTCGGTCGTTGATTGACAATCGCCCCTTCGAGCCAGATTTTGGCTTCGGCGATCACATCCTCATCCTCAAGGAGATAGCCGATGTTCGCGTAGCCCTTCAGCCAGTAAGGCACCTCTTCCCAACCCCATTTGCCTGTGCCGGTCGGTGAGAACCATGCGTTATCCTCTTTTTCAAGCCACGCGCTAATCTCGCCGAGGTTTCCGGTTAGTCCGTCTCGCTGGCGTTTGAGATACTCCAGAAGCCAGCCCTTGGGCCGCACGGCACCAACGGGAAGTTTCAGCATCGGGATTGGCGCAAGCGGTGCCCGGTTACCGACATAGTATGGGTTTGTGCCGCCCGTGGGCAAAGTGGAAACAACCGAGTGTTGGTTTTGGGTTTGCATGATACAAGCGAACAGGAGAAGAGACGTCATATCGATTTAGCGGCCCCGGAAGAGTCCTCCCAAAACTCCTCGGATAATCTCGCGTCCCACCTGCGATCCGGCCGATCGCATGACGCTCTTGATTCCAGCCTCAAATGCGGAATCGCTGCGGCGGGCGGCAGGTCTCGCCCGGGCGGAAACTCTGGCCTGCTTTTCCCTTTCTTTTTCTTGCCGCGCCGCTTCCTTGGCTTCGGCGGCAGCTTGCTCCGCTTCGGCAGCCTCTTTGGCCTTCACTTCGGCCCGCTTCGAAAGGATCTCGTAGGCGCTCTCCGGGTCATGGTCTTTATCGTATCTTCCTGCGACCGGGCTTCCATTCATAACGGCAGACCGCTCGGTTTCGGTAGCCGGGCCAAGCCGACTCAAAGGCGGTCGCACGAGCGTGCGCTCGACAATGGTCGGTGCCCCCTTCTCATCGAGCAAACTCACCAGGGCTTCACCCACACCTAACTCTGTGATGACGGTTTCGGTGTCGAAGGCGGGGTTCTGACGGAAGGTGCTCGCCGCACTCTTGACGGCCTTCTGGTCGCGGGGAGTGAAGGCCCGCAAAGCGTGCTGCACTCGATTCCCAAGCTGCCCAAGCACCGTGTCAGGGATATCCAGAGGATTCTGCGTGACAAAGTAGACACCGACCCCCTTGGAGCGAATCAACCGCACGACCTGTTCTACTTTCTCCACCAATGCTGCCGGTGCGTCCGAGAACAAGAGGTGCGCTTCGTCGAAGAAGAACACCAGTTTCGGCTTGTCCATGTCGCCGACCTCCGGCAACTCTTCGAACAGTTCGCTCAAGAGCCAAAGTAGGAAGGTGGCGTAGGTGCGCCGGCTGTTCATCAATCGGTCAGCCGCTAGAATGTTGACAATTCCCCGTCCATCGAAGTTGACGCGCATGAGATCGCTGATATCCAGGGCTGGTTCACCGAAGAAGTTGTCCGCTCCCTCCTCTTCGAGTTGAAGGAGAGCGCGTTGGATCGCGCCGACGGTTGCCGGGCTGACATTGCCGTATTCTGCCTGAATCTCTTTCGCGTTCTCGCTGACAAAAGTGAGGATCGAGCGCAAGTCTTTGAGGTCGAGCAAGAGCAACCCTTGGTCGTCGGCGATACGAAAGGCGATGGTGAGCACACCCTCTTGTGTCTCGTTGAGTTGCATGAGGCGGCTGAGCAAGACCGGCCCCATTTCGGTGATCGTGGTACGGATGCGATGACCTTTCTCGCCGTAAAGATCCCAGAAAATGACCGGGCATTCGGCGTACTCCAGAGCCCCGAGCCCAGTTTGGGTGGCGCGTTCTTCAAGCTTAGGCTTTCCACCACCCGCACAGGCCATGCCGCTCAAATCGCCCTTGACGTCGGCCATAAAGACAGGAACCCCAAGCGAGGAAAATCCTTCCGCGAGAATTTGAAGCGTGACTGTCTTACCGGTTCCGGTCGCCCCGGCGATCATGCCATGGCGGTTGCCCATTTTCGGTAACAGATAAACCGGATTTTCCCCTTTGCCCACAAAAATGCCATCGCTCATGCGGAAGTGAGATTACCGCCGAGTTGGAGCCGGGTGGGGGGTGCGGAGTTAGGATTCGTCCCAGGTGGTTTCGAGGCAGCCACCGGTGACCGATGGATCTTCGTATGGCCAGTAGGGAGTCAGGTCGTCTGCCGGGTCTGCCGTCACCGAAATGTCTTGCGGGACCGGCTGACTACTCGGCGCGTGGTTCATCGCCATCGCAAATGGCAGCGCCGTTGCGAGTAACCCTAAGAGGATAAGCCGAGATTTCATAATCCTTAGAACGAAGAATCGGCTTCTCCGTTCCATTCTGGAGATAAGAATGGCGTTAAAAATTTGGTCGAGGCAGGGTAAATGGACGACGAACAACTGAAAACGGACTTACGGACGGCGTGGGAGTTCGCCCATCGGCATGAACACTGGGTTAGCCCTTTGGAGCAGGAGTTAAAAGGGTTGTCGGCACAGGACGCTTCTTGGCGGCCGTCTCCCGGAGCCACTTCGATTTGGGAGATCGTGCTTCACATGGCGGTCTGGAACGAGAACATCGTTGATCGCGTTCAAACCGGGGAAAACGTACATCCGCCTGAAGGAGCATGGCCCGCTTTGCCCGCGGACTTGGACGAAGAAGCGTGGTCGGCGGCGAAGTCGCGGCTGAGGGCTTCAATAGGGGCGGTGGATGCGATGATAGCAACGACTACGGTGACGCAGATCGAGGCTAGCCCCTACGGCCTCCCAGACCTTCTTGTTCGATACATCCACATGGGCTACCACATCGGCCAGATTGTCAAGATGCGCGAAGAACTGCGCCTCCGCTGACGCGACATTTTCCGGAGCCGACCGGGGGCTCGTCAAGTTTAAGAACTAGGCGGGGAAAAGGGAAACTCCCCGCAAACTCTAGGTGCCTTCTTGCCAGGAATTCAGATAGTGCTCTTGCTCCGGCGTGAGCCGGTCGATCTGCGTCCCCATGCTCTCCAACTTCAGCGATGCTACGTTCTTATCAATCGACTCCGGCACCGTGTACACATCCTTGGCGAGATTCGCTGCATTCGCTACCATGTACTCTGCGCATAGCGACTGGTTCGCGAACGACATGTCCATGACGCTCGCGGGGTGGCCTTCCGCCGAGGCAAGGTTGATCAGCCGACCTTCCGCCAGCAAGTAGAGGCGTCGCCCATTCGGTAACCGGTACTCCTCCACCTGAGCGCGAGTCGTGCGGTGTTCCTTGGCGTACGATTCCAGTCCCGGAATATCAATCTCCACGTTGAAGTGACCGCTGTTGCAGATCACCGCCCCATCCTTGATCAGCGGATAGTGGCGCATGTCCAAAACGTGTTTGTTGCCGGTCACCGTGATGAACAGATCGCCCAGCGGAGCGGCTTGCTCCATCGGCATCACTTGGAAACCGTCCATCACCGCCTCAATCGCCTTGGTCGGGTCAATCTCGGTGACAA
>JAHBTC010000003.1 GCA_019638835.1 Fimbriimonadaceae bacterium | reverse complement strand
CGACTCACAACTGATGTGCGCCCAGATACAAGTCCAATGTGGCTCGACGATGATCGTATCTTGTACGTCGCCACTGGGGACGAGAGCAAGCGGTATCTAGCGACTGTAGACCGAGACGGCAATGTCAGCGAGTGGCTCACTGAATCAGCGGACATTTCGGGGGCACAGTTGTCGCCTGACCGAAAATGGGTCGCTTTTATTCGGGGCGATCATCAACTCTGTGTGAGGTCGGCCTCCGGTGGCCCGGTGCGCGTGATCACCGAAGGAGGAATGGGTTCAGCGCTCCTTGGGGCGACAGTGTTCAGTTGGTCGCCGGATAGCAAGTGGCTCGCTGTCTCGGTGGATCGTATTCGCGGGGTCGAAGTTCGCATCCATCCCGTTGAAGGTGGGGAAGGTTCCGTAGTCTACGTGGCGGGTAAATCCGCTTCGACTCCGGTGTTCTCATCGGATGGACAGTTTGTCGCTTTCTCAGCGATTGAAGGCAACAACTACTCCGAAGTCCGAAACAGCACGGCTCCGCTCTACGCGGTCAGGCTCGTGCCCGAACCCGTTACGTTTGATGAGGACGCGCTGAATGAAGAGGAGACGCCACCATTCAAGCCGGATGGAGTCGTTCGCGTCGTTGAGCGAGGCTTGCGGCTACGAGTCCGAACCTTGACCAACTCCTCGGTTGGCGGAATCTATCCGCATCCAAACGGTTCTTCCGTCTGGGCGAACGTTGACGGGCAGTTCTCGGTCGTCAATCTGGCTACAGGCGGCACGAGCGCGGTTCCGGGTGTTACCGGTTTTGCCGGAGTCGCGGATCGCACCGCAACGAAGGCTTATCTGATCGCCAGCGGTGGACGGTTGTTGGCGCTTGATCTTCGTAACAACAGCGTCAGTCCGATCAATGCAAGTGCCGAGTGGCGGGTGGACCAGGCCGCAGAAGAGAAGGCCCTCTTTGCGGAAATCTGGTGGGCAATGAGCCGCTTCTACTACGACCCGAACATGAACGGCCGTGGATGGGATCGGATTCGCGCGGAATTCGAGCCGATCGTGCCGCACGCAACGAGTCGCCAGGACTTCTACGCTCTGATGGGTGAAATGATGGAACGACTCGACAGCTCTCACCTTGGTGCAACCGCACCCTCTTCGCCCTCCGCGTCATCGGAGCGGAGCAGCACCGGATGGCTCGGAGTCAATTGGGATCCGGCGGCGGTGATGCGGGGTCAGTATGTTGTGCAGAAGGTTTACGAAGGGACGCCGGCTGCCCATCCCGACAGCACATTGCTGGTTGGAGACACCGTCACGGCGATTGATGGGGTTGCTCTCGGGGCCGCCAAGTCTGCCGCCGAACTATTGGACGGCTCGGCCGGGCGTAAGACGATGCTCACGGTGAGACGAGGTGGCCGCACAATGGAGATTGCGATAAAGCCTATTTCGCGCGGGGCGGTTTCTAGCGTTGCCTATGACGACTGGGTGCAGTGGAACAAGCGGTACGTTGAGGAAAAAAGCAACGGTCGTTTTGGCTACATTCATATCCAAGGCATGAATGAATCGAGTCTGGATACCTTCCTGCGTGAAATCCAGACCGACCTTGACGGTAAAGACGGAGTGCTTGTTGATGTCAGATTCAATGGAGGCGGTTACACCAGCCATATCATCCTGAACATCATGCGCAAGGAGCCATGGCTTATCCGAACGAACCGAGATATGCCGGAGTTTCGATTCAGCGAGAACAACTACCGGGGCAACGCGCTGGAAATGCCGGCGGCAACGTTGACGAACCAGTACTCCTTCAGCAACGCGGAGATCTTCAGTGAAGGGTTCAGTTACATGAAACTGGGTCCCGTTATTGGAGAGCGCACCGCAGGCGGCGTCATCGGTACTGGCGCCTATGGACTTTGGGACGGCGGTCAGATACGAATGCCGGGGAGCGGTGCATACACTTTCGGGATGGAAAACCTAGAAAGAAATGGGCGCAAGCCGGACTTTGAGGTGCTTTACGACCCGAACCAGTGGCAGGCCGGTAATGACCCTCAGTTGGACAAAGCAGTTCAAGAACTGCTGAAGCGAATCCGTTAGTCGGGGAAACCGATAGAGCCCCTTGCGTCCGCGCGAGGGGCTTATTGATCTCGCTTGATCGAGACCGACATGCCCGATGTGATCAGGGTGATTCCAACGAAGGCAATCGCGGCCCAAGGGAGTAAGTGGTTGGTTGCGTACCAGTGACCGAATCCACCGCGCGCGCGAGGAATGCGAGTCGGAGTTACGACCGAACGAAGCACCCGCAGGTTGAGTAGAGGCTGAGACCGTCGCCGACCGCCGACGCCAACGAGTGGGCGTCGACCCTCTCCCACCATTTTGAGTCGGTCAAAAACGGTTTCGGGCTGGCGTGACTGCCGGATGATGACGACGCGTCGCCCGTCTGCGGTGGTGGTCTCAATCTGCGCGTGGACTGCCGAACCCATCAGGAGAAGGCAAAGAAATACGGTGAACGAAGTGAATCGTGCTACCAAGAACATGCCTCCTACTTCTCAGTCTACCGGTCACGGTCGATAGACCTCAGCAATGAAGGACAAGTTTTGAGTAATTCTTGCCCAATTACTACTTAGTTTCGATTTCGTCGACGTCGCGTAAGGGCGAGCAAGCCTGCGCCGAGCGCGACCATGGAAGCCGGTTCCGGAACCGCCGTGTATTGCAGGTCGGCAAACACGGGAAGGTGCCCCCCGTTCACGGTCGCAACATTCACGAGTGATTGCGCGATGGAGTCGCCAACCATTGTGTTGCCCGTTATAGTCAGACTCGTGTTGTAAGACGTTCCGTCATTGCCCCATGCTCGGTAGGAGTGGTTGGGGTCATTCCACGTCGTCGTGCTATACGCTGTGCCAAACATGCCGACATACTCCAGGCCCACGCCGTCGTTGTACGTCGAAGCCATCAGTATCTGGTCGTGTCGGTCATCCATTCCACCTGTTCCCGAAGGATCTTGGGTATGCACGAATCGCTTACTCGACTGCTGATACCAAGTTCCAGAGGTGCCAATCGGGTCGAAAAACCTTCCGCGATCGTTTCCGGTGGAGGCCGTCATTGTCTGATACGCTTGCTCCGTGCCTGTCCGCATGTTGAAGTCACCCAAAACAACTGGATGGAAACCGGATGCCAAGCTATTAGCGTTGAGCCGAACTAAGTTAGCCTCAATCAGTCGGCGGTCTTCGTCGGCTTGGGTTTGCCCTGACTTCATGTGCGTGTTGTAAACACTTACGATTTCACCATTGGCGTTCCCCGTGATTTGGAAGTCAAATCGATAAAGATCGCGCGGGTTGGTTGTCGTAGTGCCGGCGGCAATAAGTGTGGAAGCGACCCCGTTGACACGAGAGGTTCGGTAGAAGAACACGTTCTGGTTATTGCCGCCGACTCCGTTGTTCCAGTACGCCCAATCACCGGGTGATCCCGCTGCGGAATTCAATGCGTTTCGCATAGAAATGGCGGCAGAATCAGAAAGAATTTCTTGACCGAAGAGCACGTCTGGTGCGAATTGGCGGCCTTGGAATGTGCCGTACACCGCGTTTTGAAGATCGGAGGTGCGCCCCCCGTTATAGTTGGATATGTTCCAAGAAGCGATTCGAAGGGTATCGGCTTGGGCCGCCACCGCGAGAACAATGCCGAGCGCGAGCAGGGCCGACCGTCGGAACATAACCATAGTACGGCAAGAAAGGTACCAGTCCAGTGTTAACTTGGCGGTACCGACCGGAAGTCACCGGGTCGCTGGACTGGGACCCGGTGAAAATACGGTGACCAGGAATGGTGCTACTTCTTGCGTCGCGGAGTGAAATCAGTGTCCGGCTTCACTTGCCGGCAATACGCCGCCATGATACGGGCCGCGTTCGCCGTGTCGGTTAGTGAAAGCACTTCCACGGGCGTATGCATATACCGGAGAGGGATACCAACGAGGCCAGTGGCCATGCCATCGCGCGTGACCTGCATCGCATTTGCATCGGTGCCGGTTCCGCCGGGCTCAGCAGCCACTTGATAAGGGATTTCTTCGGCCTTTGCGCCCTGTTCAATGAGATCAAAAACGATCGGATTGATGTTCGCTCCGCGTGTGACGCTGGGGCCATCACCGATGTTCGTTTCACCGTACTGCGACTTGCTCAACCCAGGATGGTCGATCGCAAAGTCAACGTCAATCGCCAGTCCGCTCTGTGGGTTGATAGCGTGGGCGGCGGTCCGGGCTCCTCGTAGACCGATCTCTTCCTGAACCGTCGCGACAGCGTAAACTCCTACTTTAGGATCTAACCCCCCGTCATCTTTGAGTAGGCGCAGAGCCTCCATGACCGACCAGGTGCCCACCCGGTTATCAAATCCTCTGGCTGCGGCGCGGTCGCCCATCAATTCAATGAATCCGGTGCGATAGGTGATCGGGTCGCCAACTCGGATGACCTTTTCGGCTTCTTCCTTTGTGGAGGCACCGATATCAATCCACATGTTGTGCATCTCCGGTCGCTTGCCTCGCTCGGCATCGGTGAGGAGGTGGATCGGCTTCTTGCCAATGACCCCCGTCACCCGTTCGCGTCCGTGGATATAAACGCTCTGACCGAGAGGGATCATCGTGTCATGGCCGCCGATTCCGGCAAAAAAGACTAATCCCTTATCGTCAATGTAGCGCACCTGAAACCCGATCTCATCCATGTGCCCGGCGAGCATAATTTTCATGTCCGCTTTGGGATTCAGGGCCGCCCAGGTGTTGCCATGGCGATCCGTGTGTTGGAGGTCCGCAAACTTTGTGTATTCGCGAACGACCTCGGCGGCAGGTTCCTCGTAGCCAGACGGAGACGGGGCCTCAATCAGGTTCTTGAGAAACTTGAGGGACTCTTTACGCATTCGGAGGAATATACACCGTCAACCCTCGCGGTCATGGCACCGGTTATGCTGGACGACGGAGACGGAAGCTATAGAGAAACAGGCCGCACCACAGGATCAGAGGTGCGATTGCCGCGATTAGAATCATCGTTCTCATCCTCCTTATGAGATTTAGGGGTTCGCTCAGCGACGCCAAGTGCGATTCGCCTCACTAGCAAAACTTGAGTCCACAATCCGTAAGCGACCAACCCTCCGGTGATGGCCAGCCAGTAGACCGAGTCAAATCCGGCTTGTTTCGGGTGAAAACTCTGCACTTGAGGCAATCGAGGAAAGACGAAAATAAGGAAGAGTGCGGGCAGAGTCAGTGCCGCCGCGTACGCCGCCGAAACTTGGTCGCGCTTTTCGGAGTCGCCAAATCCGGCCCGGAGAGCGAGCGCGGCAGCCATAAGAAAGAAGAGAAACAGAAACGAAGTTTGACGGGGATCCCATTGCCAGAACGCTCCCCACTGCACTCGGGAAAACAAGATTCCGGTGAGAAGAGTCATGGCCGCAAACAGAACCGCGAGTTCCGTTGTCGCTTCGAGGCGTGCGAAGTCGCGTACGCTGGGCTTGAACAGAGCCCGTACGCCAAAAAAGCCCATCGCTAGGACGAGAATCGTGGTGATCCAAGCACAGGGCAAGTGCCAAGCGATGATCCGCGCAAGATCGTTGTCGCGGAAGGCGACCGTAGGAGGGATAAGAAATGCGTACACCGTATGCCCGGCGGTGAGTGCCGTAGCGAACCAAGCGAGGAGGGAGGAGCGTGATCGCAAATCTGCCTTTGATTGATTCTGGCAGGATGGACTCGAACTCACGGGGACCGATCAAGCCGCCAAAGTTGTCCGGCGACGATTGTTCCGAGCGCCAGCCAAGCAATGGAAGCCAATACTTGAATGGCGATCATTCCGTTCCCGGTACTCGGGGCTCCCACCCCGAATCCGACGGCGATTCCTGCTACGCCCAAGAAAACGAGAGGTAGGCAAACAGGCAACGACACTACAAGGGCAAGTGTCCACCGATTTGTCGCGCCTAAGACCAGTGCCGAACAGAAGGCGACGCCGGAGGCTACAGCGAGAGAAAAGGATATTGGTCCAGCAATAACATAACCATAATTACTGATTTCTGGCTTAGCAAAGACGATGAAGAGAATTGTGAGAAGGATCGACTGCAAGGCATTACTCGCAAGGGAGTAGAGCACCTTTCCAACGTATGCCGCGTAGGGGTCGGCGATCACGCGAAGGGTATCCATCGTGCCGAGTTCGTCCTCGGCTAAGAAAACCCGAGGAACGGAAACGGTGACGCTAAACAGCACCGCAAGGACGAGAAGCAAGGCGGCAAACTCGCCCGAAGGCTGATTGTAGTAACCCGCAAGGCTCACCGCAACCACCGTAAGCAGACCGAAAAGAGTCGCGGAGAAAAAGCCGTGCCGCGCCCTGATTTCTGCGGACCACTCCTTCCGCAGGGCCGAAGCGATACTACGTGCCCAGTTCGAGTTTGGCGGTGCCAAATCGCAAATCCTCCTGGTTGTTCGTGGCGATAACCATGGCCCCTCGGCCCTTCTGCTCGGCCAAAAGCTCCGTTAGCAGTCCGATTCCGCCTTCATCGAGGGCAACTGATGGCTCATCAAGGAGCACAAGAGATGGTGCGGCTTGGAAAGCCAATGCCAACTTGAGTCGGCCACGCATCCCCGTGGAATAGGTGCCAACAACTTGTTTCCGATCGGTCAACCCGGTTCGCTCCATCCAGAGATCGATGTTCGGTTCAATACCGCGCTGTTCGGCTGCCCATGTAAGATGCTCGGCCGCCGATAAAGCAGGATAGAGTGACTGATCGAGGGCCGCGTAACCGATGTGTTCGGGACGGCCGACTTTCCCCTCAGAAGGGGAGATCAATCCCGCAAGCACACGAAGTAGAGTCGACTTTCCGGAACCGTTTGCGCCGGTCAGAAGCAACGAATCTCCGATCTCGAGATCGAATTCCACTCGCCGAAACAGCCACCGGGCACCAAACCGTTTTCCCAGTTCTTGCGCACTTAAGAGAGCCAAGGATGGAGACCTCCAGTCAGACACTTGGTCGCTAAATCGTACTCGTAGAGCCCATAGAATCTGCCATGAGAGCCGCCCTGAACAATCCAAGTTCCAGCGTGATTCAGCGGCGTATCAAGCACGTCGTGACTATGTCCTCCAACTACGATGTCATATAAATCAGTTTGCTCGACAAGCCGCTTATCTTGGGGTAATCCGATATGCGTGAGCGCAATAAGCACGTCGGCATTGGAGCGTAGCCGTTCTCCTTCCCGGATCGCAGTTTCGATGGGATCGTCCCAAATGTAGGCACTGATGGCCGCTGATTTCATCCTCTTAGTGACCATCGCTACGATCACGCCAACGACGGATATGCGAAGCCCATTGACCACGGTACTCCAAGTTCCGGGTAACACAACTTGCCCGCCGGAGGTGCGCATATTGGCGCAGAGTATGGGATGTCGTGCCCCATCAAGTTTCGCTCTGAAGGGTAGGGCAAGAATATGCGTTTCCCGGTTGCCGATTACGCTTGCCGAACAATCTAGGCTGGCAAGGTGACCCCATGCAGGGTCAGGGCCAAGGGGCACACCCAAATTCCCGGTCTGAATGAGGTCGCCGGAATCAAAGTAGAGGTTGGCCTCACTTCGCGGAGTGCGCAATGCATCGGTGCGGGCGCGGTCAAGTCGCCCGTGAAGGTCGTTGGTGTGCAGGAACCGGAACCGCTTATCTGATCCGCTGGGAGATGAAGTCAAGGATGATCGTCAGGACGACAAATGCGCCCGCAAGCGAAAGCGTGAGGCGTGAAACCTGATCTTCGAAACTCGCCTTACCCTTGAAAGTTGTGCGCACGCCACCGCCGCCACCACCCATTGCATCGCCTTTTCCGGTGAGGAAAACGAGGGCGATCAAGGCGAAGGCCACGATTCCGGTGATGCCTGCCATCACGTTGTAGGTGGTCATGCTCATTTCAAAGGCTCCTTATGAGATTCCCGAGATTACCCGCCAGGCCATTGGCACTCTGAGCAGTTCGTAGAGGGCGAATAAGACCAATTGGGAAACGATCGCCCCCGCCATGATCTGGATCAGACCGCTATTGAAAAGCTTTTGGCCAACTGAAGCCGGGGGTACGTACTGTGTTTCGTAGATCGTAAGCATCTCCTCTGCCGCGTCCACACCGAGTTGAAGATGTTTGTCCTTAGGGGGGGCGGTCGTAATGTATTGCTGAACGAAGGCCCCAACAGGACGGAAAAGCATCACGGTAACGATCAACGCAATCAGCAACTTGACTTCTTGATCCAACGGCCACGGAGCGTTGAAAAGGCTTAGGAACAACGTTGCGGCTACGGCGAGGTTTGTGCCGCAACGGGGGTGCACGCGCGGCATCCTCTTGAGGACATCAATGGAGATCGCTTCCTCGCGCTCAATCGCATGAACTGCCATATGTTCGGCCGCGTGAATCTTCGCCATCGGCGACAAGCGCAGGAACAGTAAGAACAGGATGGAGGTGATTGCCTCAAAGATCCCGGCGTTACGAACAGGCGAAAGCTGCAGTGCATTGACAATCCCCAGAGCCACGTGCGCCCCTAAGACAAATAGGGAGAAGAGGAATGCTCCGGCCGCCACTAATTCCCAGCCTTTCTTTCCGGCGCGAGCGTTTCCCGTTGTCAAATAGACTCCGAACGGTGTCGCCATCCCGCCAACCTGCTGCGGGCGGTTGCGATACTCGAGCGGGACGTGAAGCCGGCTCGGAGTGACAATCCCGATCACTTCTCCTTTTTGTCCGACGACAGCGAGCGCATCGGCTTCGTTTTGAACGAGTGCTCGGAGTGCCGCCGCCGCCGTTTCCATTGGCCCAATGCTGGGCCAGGCTTCGTTGACGTACGGTGCAAGAGGGGCGTCGGGATTCACGCCGTCGGCAAGGGCCCGGGCCAGTTCCTTTTCGCGGATCAGACCCAGATATCCCCTGTCATCGGCAATGGGTATTGCTGGGTAGCCCTCATTCGCCATAAGACTGGCGGCGACCCGAAGCGATGAGTCCGGGGAGAGGGGTTCCATACCCAGAACCAACTGGACAACCGGTAGTTGCAGTCGTTCGCTCACGTGAGATGAGGTCGGCCGGGGGGAGGGCGTCGCGGCCATCAGCAGAAGGCGGGATTGTACTCGTGGAGACAGTTCCTGAGCCCCGGTATGCTTTGATCATGCCCAGTCGCGGCGTTGATGCCGGGATACACACGGAGTTTCCCGATCGGTTGGATTACAGCGGTTACCTTGCGCTCGACCAGGTTCTTTCCGCTCAAAAACCGTTGAGCGAACCGGAGCACCACGACGAACTTCTGTTCATTATTCAGCATCAAACAAGCGAATTGTGGATGAAACTGGTCATCCACGAATTGCGTGAGGCAATCGGTTTCGTGCAGCACGACACCCTCGGCCCGAGTTTCAAAATTCTCGCACGGGTGAAGCACATCCAGCGCATGCTGTTTGAGCAGTGGTCTGTTCTGGAGACTCTGACTCCCAGCGAATATGTCCAGTTTCGCGGCGTCCTCGGGCGGGCAAGTGGATTTCAGTCGCACCAATATCGGATGATCGAATTCCTGTTTGGTAACAAGGAGCCAAGAGCAATTGAGGTGTTCCGACACCGCCCTGAAACTGCCGCTGAGTTGGAACTTGCGCTCAACCAACCGAGCCTGTACGACGAGTTTCTGCGGCACCTTGGTCGTCGCGGATTACCCATTCCACACCAAGCAGTAGAGCGTGATTGGTCGGCTCCCTACGAGGCGAATCCGGGGGTGACAGAAGTCTTTCGGACGATCTATGAGAATCCCCGCGACTTCTGGGACGCGTATGAAATGTGCGAGAAGTTAGTGGACGTGGAAGAGCAGTTTTCACTTTGGCGATTTCGCCATATGTTGACGGTGGAGAGGATCATCGGCCACAAGATGGGAACAGGCGGATCAAGTGGAGTGTCGTTCTTGCGGCGAGCGATACATATTCGTCTATTCCCCGAACTCTGGGATGTACGCACGGAGTTGCGGTCATGAGTTGGGCCGACCAGATTCGTCCTCGCTTCTCTCGAGTGTTAGCACGAGATGAAAATGAGATCTATCTGGCGAATCATTCACTTGGGAGATTGCCCGACGTGGCATTCGAGAATCTCTCGCGATTTACAGAATCTTGGGCAACACAACTGGACAGTGCATGGTCGGAAGATGGTTGGCTCGGCGAGATGGCTGAGTTTCGGGAGCAAATTGCGGACTTGCTTTCGCTTCCCGAACCCGATTTGATCGTCGCGAAGACTTCGGCGGGCCAAGGTTTGCGAGCCGTTTTGAATTCGTTTTCGTGGGATCGCCCTATTCGGGTGGTTGCGACTGCCGGTGAGTTTGATAGCGTGGACTTCATCCTTCGCGCTTACCGAGATGCGGGCCGAGCAGAATTGCATTTTGTCGAAGCGTCAGAGAACGAGGGTCCGGTTGCCCTCTTTACGCACGAAGCGATTCAGTCAGAGATCACCTCCGGTACAGACCTTGTCGTGCTTTCGGCGGTCACCTTCGGAACGGGGCAGGTGTTACCGGGCCTGAGCGACCTGATTGCACATGCGCACTCATTGGGTGCCCTAGTCGTCATTGACGCCTACCACGGGTTAGGGGTGTTGCCGTTCAACCAGATGGAGTTGGACGCCGACTTTGTGATTGGTGGGTGCTACAAGTACCTACGAGGCGGACCTGGAGCCTGCTTCCTTGGCCTTCATCCCCGAGTTGCGGCGGATGACTCGAAGAGGACTCTCGACACCGGATGGTTTGCCAAGAGAGACACCTTCTCGTACGAACGACCTGAACATGCGGAGCGGTGGCCCGGCGGCCAAGGTTGGCAGGAGAGCACTCCACCGGTGATTACGGCGTACCAAGCAAATCCCGGACTCGCTATAACTCGTGAAGTTGGCGTTGGACAAATACGAGCGCACAACCTAACTTTGCAACGTCACTTACGCGAGGCTCTGCGGACTCGCAACGTCGGAGTGTTCGAGCCAGCCGACGAGAACCGGTTCGGGGCATTCGTTCTGTTGCCCGCGACCATTCCGAATGCGTTGTGTTCGGTTCTTAAAGCGGAAGGCGTGAATGCCGATGCTCGTGGATCATTTGTTCGACTGGGGCCGGACTTCCTCAACACTTTCGCTCAGCTAACGGAAGCCGCCGAACGAATTGCCCGCGTTCAGTCAATCTGAGATTCTGAGGCGTTCTATTGATTGATTAGGTAGGGTTTGACCATGGAAATCAAGGAGAAAATGATGCCGAGCCTAACGTTGGCCGCCGTGGATCACTCAGGTGCGTACAACCAAATCGGAGAAAAGTTTGGGCAGATTTGCGGATGGGCCGCGAGTTCAGGCGTTCCGATGCAGGGAGTGATCGGAGTTTTCTACGACGACCCGATGGCCACTCCTGAGAGTGAACTGCGGAGCATCGCTGCGGTCATCGTACCGGAGGACTATGAGTGGGATAATCCCGCGATTCGGAAGGTCGAATTGCCCGGCGGCGAAGCCATCACTTATGTCCACAAAGGACCATACGAGCAACTGGGGGAAGTCTGGGAGGAGTTTTGGACGAAGGCCGAGGCAACCGGGCGGGAACTACAAATGCCGTGCTCCGAGATATATCTCAATGATTGTCAGATTGTGGGTATGGAGAACGCTCTGACCGAGTTGGTCATCCCGGTCAAGTAATCCCGCCCCACGGGCACGGAGCGTGGATGAGAGTGACTGGTACGCTTTCACTCACATCATGACGGTTCGCGAACTCCGCCGCAAGTTTCTCGCCTTCTTTGCGGAGAAGGGCCACCAGAATCATCCATCCGGGAATCTGGTGCCCTACGACGTAACCGGAAGGTTGGACGAGTCACTTCTTTTTAATGGAGCGGGAATGGTGCAGTTCAAACCGTACTTTCGCGGCGCGGCGCAACCTCCACACCCCCGTCTCATCACCGCTCAGAAGTGCCTGCGGACGGGAGACATTGACGAAACCGGAGATACGAGCCACCTCACATTTTTCGAGATGCTCGGGAATTTCTCATTTGGTGACTACTTCAAGACCGAGGCAATTGCCTATAGCTGGGAGTTTCTCACCTCATCCAAATGGTTAGCGCTTGACCCAACCAGGCTATCTTTTACGGTGTTTTTGGAGGATGATGAAGCCGAAACCGCATGGCATTCTCACCTTTCCGCGGCGGGTATTGATCCCGCAACGCGCGTTTTTCGGCTTGGCGAGGAGACGAATTACTGGCCCGCCGGTTCGTTCAGCAAGGGCCCTCCCGGTCCGTGCGGCCCGAACTCAGAGATGTTCTATTGGACGGGGGACGGCCCGGCGCCCGGCGCGCCTTATTCGACAGAAGACTGGCTGCGCGACGAGTCTCAGGGTCTGTGGCTTGAAATCTGGAACGATGTGTTCATCCAATACGAGTGGCAAGGAGATGCGGCCGAAAAGGGATGGACGAAGACGGGTATGCCAGAGTTACCGTTCCGAAGCGTGGACACTGGAATGGGAATTGAGCGAACGTCGGCCGTCCTGAGCGGGTTTTCCAGCGTTTACGATACCGACGTTTTTGCGCCAATCTTTGCTGCCCTGATGGAGATTGGGGCGCCGATGTATGGGAACGGCCAGGCAGATGTTGCCCAACGCATCATCGCCGACCATCTTCGGTCGGCGACGTTTTGTATCGCGGACGGTGTCTTGCCGAGTAATTCGGGACGCGGGTACGTTCTTCGCAGGCTCATACGTCGGGCCGTACTGAAGGGTGTACGTGGGTTAGGCTTCACTGATCTCTTTCTGCACCAATTGGTGGGGGCGGTGGTCGAAGCCATGGGGGACCATTATCACGAGATCGTTGAGCGAAGAGAAGTCATCGAAGAGACTTTGCGGAACGAAGAAGCGCAATTTCGGCGCACGCTCGCCCAAGGAACCGACTTGCTTTCTGCCGAACTGAGCAGGGTCAAGGATGGTGTTCTACCGGGTGAGGTCGCTTTCCGCCTCTACGACACTTATGGGTTCCCGGTGGAGATCACGCGTGAACTGGCCCATGAGCGAGGCGTTGAGATTGATGACGCGGGCTACGCCACCGCCATGGCCGAAGCTCAGGCTCGCTCGCGCGGGGCGAGCGAAATGGAGAGCGTCTACGCCGAAGTTGGAGGATCAGATTGGGGACGGGAGGTACCTCCAACTCGATTTGTCGGCTACGACCGAACGAATCACGATTCGGAAGTCGTTGGTTACGCGCCAGGCCGAATCGCCCTTGCAGACACGCCTTTCTACGCAGAGTCAGGGGGGCAAGTCGGGGATACAGGAACGATTATAGTTGAAGGGGTGACCCTGACGGTGAGCGACGTCGTCAAGGAAGATGGAGTCTTTGTGCACCGTGTTTCTGGTGCGCCCGATGGATTTAGCCCGGTCGGCAAGTCGGCTGCGGCTCAAGTGGACGAGTCCCGGCGCCGCGCGATCATCAAACACCACACCGCTACTCACCTGCTTCATGCCGCGCTGAGAGAGACTCTCGGCACACATGTCACTCAGGCCGGATCTCGGGTTGCCCCGGAAGAATTGCGATTTGACTTCACGCATGGAGCGGGGATGACCTCAAACGAACGGGAGCAGGTTGAGGATCGCGTCAACCAAATGGTGATGGATGCACTCCCGGTTGTGATCTACTCCGACTTAGCCATAGAAGAAGCGCGTGGCATGGGTGCCATGGCGCTGTTCGGTGAGAAGTACGCCGATCGCGTACGCGTAGTGCAAATCGGTGGTATGCCAATGAGCGAGCCTAGTTTCAGCCGAGAACTATGCGGCGGTGTTCATGTTGGGAATACGGGTCAGATTGGACTATTCCGCATCGTGAGCGAAGGAAGCGCGGCGGGGGGAGTTCGACGCATTGTTGCGGTGTGCGGCGAAGCCGCGATCGCGTCGGTGCGGGAGGAGTCGGCACTGCTCGAAGAGGCGGCGCGTCGGCTGAAAACCGCAATTCGCGAGGTGCCTGACGCCATTGATCGCTTGAGCGAGCAGCTAAAGGAAGAAAGGAAGAGGCGCGAGCGAATGGCCGCATCGGGGGGTGGCGCGGTGAGCGAAACGAAGATCGGAGCGGTAGTGTTGCGTACGGAGAGGCTAGAGGATGCTGACGCCGCCGCCGTAAAGTTGGTGGCAGATCGTTTGGTTGAAAAGTCACCAAGTAGCGTTGCGTTGGTGGTATCGGTGACTGATGGGAAGGTGTTGATTGCCGCGAAGTGCGGCGCGGTTGCCCTGGCTGCGGGGGCCCATGCCGGCAATCTAGTCAAGGCAGTCGCTCAGGTGACTGGTGGCGGAGGGGGCGGACGACCGGAGTTCGCGACCGCCGGTGGAAGGGATGCCACAAAGGTGGATGAAGCCCTGGCAACCGCTGTTGAAATCGTGCGGCAAGTAGTCGGCGCTTAGTCGAAGGCGAGTTGGAAGGCTTCACTCCAGCGAGGTGAGGCCCCCCGGGCCATCCAAAAGGTGAGTTCCGCCCATCGGCTAAGCGGGCGTGGCCACCAAGGCGAGTGAATCTCTTTCATATTGACGAAGTCCGCGCTCATGAACCGAAATGCCGAATCAATATAGTGAGCGAGGAGTCGGAACTCACCTCCCGGGCCGAGAGTGCCGCCTTCTGACTCGTAGGCGACAAGAAGGTCATCCCATATCCAGACTGGGAGCGTGTTGAACTCGATGGCTGGGTCGCCGTAACCCACATCGCCCCAATCGAGGATTGCGCGAAGGTGCCCGGTCGTTCCGTCGTACATGATGTTGCCTCCGTGCAAGTCGTTGTGGATGAAGCGCGTGGGGGTTGGGCCGCCCGCCTCCATGAGCCGTTGCCCCCATCTGGCAAACCATGAGAGGTGATAGCCATCCAAAGTCATTTCGCGGGTCGCGTTCGCCAACTCGCTGTCTAAGTCATACGGGTCTGCAGGGTCGAGGAAGCGCTCCTCAATACGGTCGGTGGGTAGCGCATGGATTCGCGCCATCGCACGCCCAAGATCGCCCGCCAGAACCCGAAACTGGGCAAAAGTGGGCGGGTTCGTACCGACAGTTTCGCCTTCAATCCACTCATACACGGTGGCGGCAGTCGGCAAAGTCGTGCGAGAATCATCAAACACTAATAGCCTTGGGTGCGGGATGTCGGCGAGGGCTACGATGGGAAGCACTGCTCGCTCGGTATAGGCGTCGTCTTCCTCTACATCTTGTCGATTGACGCGGAGGCAGTGAGTGTCACCAATGCAAAAAACGTGATTCACCATTCCGGCCGGCGGGAGGAGAGTGATGTTTTCAGTCGGGAGCCCGTGACGCAAAAGGAACTCTTCAACTTGGGCAAGGGAAGGGGGTTGCTCTTGCGGCATATCCTCCCCCAAAAAAAGTGTTTGGTGCGCAGAAAAGGACTCGAACCTTCACGCCTTGTGAGCACTACCACCTCAAGGTAGCGTGTCTACCAATTCCACCACCTGCGCACGGGGATGAGCGAGGATGATACCCGCCTCGCTCATCAGTCCTACGGCGTCGACTAGCCGCCTTGCCGACCTTCAATCGCGGCGAGCAAGAATGCCATCGCGAAGGCGAGGCGACGGTCCATCCGACCCTGCGGATCATCCGCAAAGTCAACGACCAAACGGTACGCAAATGGGTTCCAGTTACCTCGGAAGTCCACCGCCCGCGATCCATCGTTCATAAGGAGATCGTAGTTCTGCGGGATCAAATTGGCAAAGCGGCGCAGCAGGGCCAGCACCATATTGTCCTCAATCACTTTCCCAATGACTTGCTCATTCGCATCCATGACGATCCACTCATCTCGGATGATGGATTTCATCCCCATTCGGCGGAGGACGCCAATCTTCTCTCCGGTAACCGAGTCAGTCACGTCGTATGCACCGGAGAAGTCAATGATTTTCCGGGCACCGATTGCCATGACTTCTTGAGTTTTGGCTTCGTCTCGGTACACCCGGAGATCCTCTTTCAACTTGAACCCTTTTTGGTGACAGAACAAGACCAGTTGAGCATTCGAATCGTAGACCCGGAAGTTACGCCCTACGAGTTGCATGATCTGCCGCTTCAGTTCGTACTGCGGGGCAACGATCGCGGCATGTGCGGTTGCAGGGGCCGGAGGAGAGCCTGATTCAGGTGTCATCGCCATGAGAACGAGCGGAAGATACCGGACGGGCCGTGCTGAAGTCGCTGGTAAAACGCGAGAATCATGCGTCACTTCTTGCTGATCTACCACCTCGCGCCAAACTATCTTGAACGCCGCCCAGAGTTTCGGGGTGCCCATTTACGGCTCGCAGACGAGGCAGTGGAGCGGGGAGAATTGGTGCTGGGCGGAGCGCTCTTGGGCCCGACGGATACGGCGATGTTACTGTTCCGGGGCGAAGATGGATCAGCAGCGAAGCTGTTCGCAGAGACCGATCCCTATGTGCGGGAGGGGTTGATCGATAGGTGGGAAGTGAGAGAGTGGGCGACGGTTGCCGGCAAAGAGGCAACCGTCGCTGTCCCGAGATAAGAGCTTACGGGAAGATGCCGCGCATCGTAGTTGCTTCCGCAACACGTTGTACGGCAATCAACATTGCCGCCGTACGCATGTCCACTTTGTGCTTGACGGCCATGTCGTGGACTGAAGCGAATGACCGTTGCATGATCTTGGCGAGTCGGTCGTTGACTTGGTCCTCTTCCCAGAAGAAGTTCTGAAGATCTTGAACCCATTCGAAGTACGACGTGACGACACCACCGGCATTCGCAAGGATGTCGGGCACGATCATGACGCCCTTGTCACCGAGAATTCGGTCGGCTTCGGGCGTTGTCGGCCCGTTCGCGCCTTCTACGACCAGCTTGGCCTTTATCTTTTTTGCGTTCTTCTCGGTGATCTGCTCCTGAATCGCAGAAGGCATCAAAACTTCACATTTGACTTCCAACAAGTCTTCGTTGGAGATTTCGTCGCATTCCTTGTAGTTGCGGATGCCGCCTTCCACGCCGGAGAATTTCTGATACAACTCGTTGACAGGGAGACCGTTTTCGTTGTAGATGCCTCCAGTGGCATCGCTGACGGCGACAACCTTGGCTCCATGTTGTTCTGAAAGACGCGCGGCCACCGAACCGACGTTTCCAAATCCTTGGACTGCGATCTTGGCTCCTTCAAAATCAATGCCGGTAGCGCGACACGCTTCAATCGCGGAAACCACGACTCCTCGGCCAGTGGCTTCAACACGACCCTCGGAACCACCGAGTTCGATCGGCTTTCCCGTCACTACGCCAGGAACCGTATAACCATGTTGCATGGAAAGGGTGTCCATAATCCACCCCATTACTTCGGCATTCGTGCCAATGTCCGGCGCTGGGATGTCACTTCGCTCGCCAATGATCATGTTGATCGAAGTGGCGTATCGCCGAGCAAGCTTCTCAATCTCTCGACGGCTCAGTTGCTTGGTGTTGACCTTGACAGCACCCTTCGCTCCACCGTACGGGATATTGACGACGGCACACTTCCACGTCATCCACATGGAGAGGGCAGTCGTTTCTTCAACGTCCACATCCGGGTGGAAGCGGATTCCGCCTTTCGTCGGTCCACGGCTCAGGTTGTGCTGGACTCGGTACCCCTCGTATACGGCTACTTCGCCGTTGTCATGAACTACGGGGAAGTTGACAATGACCTGGCGCACCGGGTGCGCGAGTACCTGGTGAAGGCCCTCGTCAATGTTCAAGATGGAGGCGGCGGTCGCAAGTTGCTCCCTCGCCATGTTCAGCACGCGTTGCCCGCTCATATCGTTTGTCGTTCCGGTCTAAAGGAATCGCCGAGTGAACCATCGCTGAAGCAGGGCCGCCATCGGCCACGCCAGAGCAGCGTTGATCATGGCACCGGCCATTGTTACCCGAAGGAACGCTCCAATGTCTGCCGGAGGGGCTAAGAACATCAGGATGAACTGGGCCGCCGCGTAGGCAATCACGACCAGAATCAATCGAGTCGAGAGTTGTACGTTGGCATCTCTTTGGGGAAGAAAGCCGAGAGCGAAGCAGGGTATTGCCCGAGAGACAATCAGTGGTCCCATGTCGGCCCCCGCGAGGCCCCCCGCAACCAGTCCGGCGGCAAACCCGAGAAACACTCCCGCACGGGGCGAGGCGAATGAGGCAATCAGCAGACTGATCAAGAGCATCAGGTCAGTTGAGCCGCCGGGGCCAAGCGCGCCACCGGGCCAAGCCGTGCTCAATCCAGCGCCGAGGATAAAGACAAGCGCGCCAAAGCCCCAACCAAGTTCCGGTCTCATCGGACGATCAAGACCTCCCGCCCGCTCGCTACCCGTCCGGTGGGAACAACAAAAGCGCGACGCGTTCCGTAATCGCGGTCATCCCGAACCTCACTCACGTCGCCGATCGGGATTCCGGCAGGGATCATGTCACTGAACCCAGATGTGACAACACTCGCACCCGGCTTGACGGGAACGGGGTCAACGAAGTCAAAGATTAGCCTGCCAGGTCGGTCGCCCCTCGTAATTCCCGCGACTGGTAACTCCCCGTTGATCGCCGCTCCAACGCTCAGTGCGGGCGACGAGATGAGAAGGGCTTGGCACCGAGAAGCATCAACGGTTTGGACCACGGCGAGGAGAGATCCGTCGCTGACCACCGCCATGCCTGCTTTGACCTTGTCGTTGCTCCCCCGATTTACTGTGATCCGCTGCTGAAAGGGGAAGTAACCGGTGATCTCACCGCTGATAGTGACGCGACCGTAGTTTGGTGCCTTCAGGAGATCGCGAAGCCTTTGGTTTTCGCGGACGAGCGCTTCTCTTTCGCCAACCGCCAGTTTCATGTCGGCCTTCTCCCGTCGAAGTTGGTCGTTTTCAGAGCGCAAAGCGCCAGCGGAGAAAATGTCGGAGAACCCTCCGGCAAGGGATGTCGCTGGTCCTCGAAGCACCGCCCCGACCGGCATAAAGATGGAGCGAACAAAACGGCTGACTACATCAGTTTGACCTGCGGCAATGGCAGAGGCCTGCATCCGGCTCAGAAGGAACGCGACCACGAGAATGGAGCCAAGAAAGATCCAGTCGAGTCCGCGCCTCTCTTTCACGTTCGTGACGCCTTTTCTAGCATTCGTCGGAAGTTCGGGTTCGAGTGCAACTCGTCCAGCATCCTTCCGGTTCCGATGGCGACGCAATCAAGAGGATTTGGTGCGATCAGCACGGGCATGCCGGTTTCTTGGGTAATCAGTTTGTCGAGCCCCCGAAGAAGGGCGCCTCCGCCCGCCAAAACGATTCCGTGGTGCATGGCATCGGCGGCAAGTTCGGGGGGAGTGGCTTCAAGTGTCAACTTGACAGCTTCGACGATCTCGCGCACTGGTTCGGAGATCGCTTGACGAATCTCCTCACTTGTTATGACTGCTGATCGGGGAAGGCCAGTGACGAGATCACGGCCCTTGATGGCCATCTCCAACTCTTGCGCCAAGGGGAATGCGCTTCCGATATCAAGCTTGATTTGCTCTGCGGTCCGCTCCCCGATGAATAGATTGTAAGCGCGGCGTACGTAGTTAGAAATCGCTTCATCAATCTCGTCTCCTGCCACGCGAACGGAACGCGAGTGTACGATGCCGGAGAGAGAGATCACGGCTACTTCGGTGGTACCGCCGCCGATGTCCACAATCATGGATCCAATCGGTTCGTCAATCGGCATCCCCGCGCCTATCGCGGCCGCCATCGGCTCTTCGATGACATAGGCTCGAGTTGCACCAGCCCGCTTACATGCGTCCAATACGGCGTCACGCTCCACTTCGGTGACCCCACTAGGAATGCCGACGACAACGGTCATCCGCAACGTCATCGGCCCCTTTGACCGCTTGATGAACCCATCGATCATCTTATAGGTTTGCTCATAGTCAGCAATGACCCCGTCGCGAAGCGGTCGAACTGCGACGATATTTGCGGGGGTTCTCCCGAGCATTCGCTTGGCCTCGGTTCCAACAGCGATGACAGAACCGTCGTCCTTGTTAACGGCAACGACGCTTGGCTCCCTCAGAAGGACACCGCGCCCCGCAACGAACACAAGGGTGTTCGCTGTTCCGAGGTCAATTCCGATGTCGCGGGAGAATCGGTAAGTGAAGTTGCGCCAAAAAGTCAAAAGAGAACCAAGTTGAACCCGAATTATGACGGGTATTGAGAGATAGGAAAGCACCTGCCCCATCGGGGACAGGTGCTTATGGGTATTGAACCCTGCCGCAACAGGTTACTGAGCGGCGATACTCGGGCGCTGGGGAATGTTTGACGGCTGCCCAGGTCGCGCTCCGGCACCGCCTATCGGCGCTCCACCGGTGGGGCCACCTTGCCCGAATCCGCCTTGTGCCGAAGTTCCCGTTCCGTTCGCATAAACGACTGCGCCCGGAGGTGCTTCCGCCGGGGCCGTCACGATAGCCTGCGGTGTTGCGGGCGGGTTCGGCTTGCGGGCCGTACCGTACGAAACGCCGATTGCGGTGAGTCCAAGTACGCCAGCGACGATCGCCACGATTAGGTCGTTCTGATTCTTGACCGTCATATTGAAACCTTCGACGCACTATTCTACTCAGAGGTAACCGCAATTTTGCGGCGCATGCCTCTTTTTAGTGGCGAAAATGTCGTCGCCCAGTCAAAACCATCGCGATTCCGTGGGCATTTGCCGCCGCAATGACGTCGCTATCCTTCTTACTGCCACCAGGCTGGATGATTGCTTTGATCCCTGCTTTTGCGGCCGTTTCGATACTGTCGGGGAAGGGGAAGAACGCATCGCTCGCGAGGGCCGCGCCTTGTGACTGATCTCCTGCCTGTTCTAATGCGAGTCGAACAGATTGAACTCGATTCATCTGCCCCGCACCGACACCGAGCAAGCGATGTGAGTCCGCGATCACAATCGCGTTGGACTTGACGTGCGGAACAATTCGCCAGGCCATCCGTAGCGCACTCCACTCGGTTTCAGTTGGCTGGCGATCCGTTGCCGCTCGCCAATCACTTGCATTGCCTATTTCGTCGGCAGTCTGAACCAGATAGCCGCCACTAATCGCTCTGAGGGTCAGGGCCGGAGACGTGGACTTTGACACTTCAATGAGCCGACAATCTGGACCCCATCCGGCGCGATGCGCAAACACTTCTTCGGCTTCTTTTGTGATCTCTCTTGCGAGAACCACTTCGAGAAAGTTGCCTTTCTCCGCCATTGTTTCGGCGGCTGATCGGTCCAGAATGCCGTTCAGGGCCGCGATTCCACCGAAGGCTGAAATCGGGTCGGCAGCACGTGCGGCACGGTAACTCTCAGATGCGTTACCCATCGAAGCAGCGCCGCAGGGATTACCGTGCTTGATAATTGCAACTGAGTGGTCAGGAAGGTCACAGACAAGCCCCCAAGCTGCCTCGGCGTCCAGCAAATTGTTGTAGCTAACTTCTTTCCCTCCCACAATTCGGGCTTGAGCCAATCCGCCTTGTGCTAGCGGGTCTTCATACAACCCTGCATATTGATGAGAGTTTTCGCCGTAACGAAGCGACTGCCGAAGGCGAAGGCCGATTGTAACTCGATTTGAAATCGGATCCAACCCCAGTTCGCTTGCCATGTGGCGAGCAATCATGGAATCGTAGAGGGCGGTGTGAGCAAACGCCTTCGCAGCCAGTTCCCGTCTCGATGCTTCGGTCGCCCCACTATCCCAAAGCGAGATAACACGGTCATAGTCGCTCGGCTCCGTCACGATGAGTACGTTTGCGTGGTTCTTGGCCGACGCTCGTACCATCGCGGGACCACCGATATCAATGGACTCGACCATCGCATCCCAGGTAGCTCCACCCCGAACCGTTTCTTCGAAACGATAGAGGTTCACGGCGACAATGTCGAACGGTGCTATTCCTTGCTCGTTCAAGGTCTCCACATGGGCCGGTGTTCGGAGATCTGCGAGTAGACCGGCATGAACATGGGGGTGAAGTGTTTTGACGCGCCCGTCCAGTATTTCCGGGAAGCCAGTTACGGCACTCACATCGGTAACTGCAAGCCCACTCTCTCGAATTGTCTTAGCGGTCCCTCCGGTGCTCACAAGTTCGAATCCACGCGATGAGAGGGCGTGAGCAAACTCAATGAGTCCTGACTTGTCAGTGACCGAAAGAAGGGCGCGGGGCATGCCCGTTAGTTTGGCTTGTCAGGATTCCGACCGCCGCCGCCCCCTGCAGTCGATGGGCCCGCCGTAGTGCTCGTCGGGCTTGCTGGCGGGTCTAGCGGGGGCACATTTTCGGGCGGCGACTCGACCTTCACTTTGACCGTGATCTCCTGCGAGGTCTTGAGGCCCCTCGCATCAAACGCGGTCAAGCGGAACGTGGTGTCCTTCTCAACCACGACAATCGTGGTACCGGTAGCGGCCGTCAAGGTCTGCGTCGTGCCGGCGTGACTTAGCTCAAGTCGGGCGGTCTCGGTGACGGTCCACTCCAGTGTAACTTCTGTACCCGGCTCAACCTCTAACGCACTTGCCTTAAACGCGACTATGGCGGCATCCGATCCCTCAAAGAACTCAATCCGAATGGTTTCGGTGACCGACTCTCCGTCCGCATTCGTCGCGGTCAACTTGTAGTCGAACTGCCCCGGAAGGTCTGCCTGGAGGCGGACGCCGTCGCCTTTTGGATCCAAGTCGCGTCCAATAGGGCTGAGTGAAAGCTTGACGACAGCATCGTTCACCCGATATGAGATCTGGTAGCTGTCACCGACCTTCACGCGCCGGGGCTGGATATCAAACGTCATGATATCTGGAGCGACTGACTTGGGTCGCTCCGAAACAGTAATGGTTTGCCTCCAAGGTTGGCCTTTCCACTCGCCCTTCACGGGAGTGATGGAAACATCATATGTTCCTTCAGCCTCTGGAGTCCACGAGTAGCTAGGCATCACGGGATCGAGGGTAGTGCTGACGGTAACTTCTCCGATGACAAGTTCCACCGTTTCAGCATTCGTTGCCTTCCAATTCATGTCAACAGGCATCCCGACTTCGACGGTCGCCGGAGAGACGCTTGCCGTCACAATCTTCGGGGGCTTCGGCATCATTAGAAACCAGGCTGCGATCAGTCCAGCGAAAACGATGAGGGAAGCAAGGATGCTCGGAGAAATGATCGCCTTTTGTTCAAGGTGACCCTGCGTGCTTGCGCCGACCGCTGGCTGGTCCACGCTCCGCGCCATGACGGTGAATGTGTGAAGGCGTGTCGCGGCTAAAGTTGCCTTTTTCTTTGGACGCACCGAGATCGGCAACGCGATGGTTTGCCCAGGGGAGACCATGACTTGCTCGTCCGCAAATTCGCACGCCAAGTTGCCTTCGTTATCACTTGCGCTTAGGTGAAGGACTTCATCGACGTTTCCGAGGTTGGTGATGGCGACCCGGAAGTTCGGCTCTTCCGATCCTGTACCTTTGACTTGAGCGCGACGGGGGGTCAGGTCCGCTGTGAGGTGGTGAAACTGTTTGATGACGAGGATGCCTTGTTGCGTGCGCGCTTCGCCGGTATTGAGTGAACGGACCTGAACGACAAAAGGGTAGGAGCCAGCGATGCTTTCGCTTTCGCGCGACGGCTTGAAGAAAACACGCTGAGTACTAAGTTCACCAGGAACGATCTCAAACGTGGGTTCGGGAACCGCAACCCAGGCCGGATCCAGCCCTTCAACGGTCAGTTCAAATCGGTCGCTCTCGTCGCCCGTGAGTTGAATCTCTAAGGCGAGGGCTACGGTGGAACCGGGCTCTACTTGAACCTGGTCCGACGCCATCCGGAGCGTCACGCTCATCCCCGTAAGTGTAGCAGGTTGAAAGTCATCGAATAAACTGACCCAATGTCCGTTTGGGCCATGGTCGCTGTCGCATTGGGCGTAGTTCCCCAGGGGCCAAGATATGTTGAGCATCCACTCGTGCCCTTGCGGCCTGTTCCGCTGGGGGGATACACCGCCCGTGGTGATGCGCTAATGGAACCTGGAGGGCAGGTGTTGTTTGCCCGTGCCGTGACACTTGCGGGTCGAAACCGACCCATCACCATCGTAGTCATAGAGGGGCTCACGGTGCCCGAGTCGTTGGTGTCGGCGGTGAAGAATCGCCTCGGTGACGGAGTCGATCTCATGATGATCGCGACCCATACGCATTGCGCTCCGGACACCCAAATGTTAAATGCGAGGATGACCCTTCGCGTGCCCGGGATCGCGGTGTTTGACCGAAGTGAGGCGGAACACTACGCGAACCAAATCACGGAGTTGGTGAGGCGTTCACTCGGTTCTCCGTTGAACGCGCGGCAATACGGTTGGTCGAAAACCAGTGCGAGGACTTTGAATCGACTGCGACGGCCAACCGGGCAACCGTATCAGTGGATGTACACATTGTTTGCCGATCACAGGCCGCTCATTCTTGTAAATCCTGCCCACGCAACGATCCTTGGCGAAGAGGAGCGCCATTCCAACGGAGATTGGCCGGGGTATGTGATGAGAAGGGGGATTCCCTTCGCCGTACCCGGCCCCATCGGGGACGCCAGTCCGAAAGTGGATGGTTCAACATTCGCTGATGTACGAAACTATGGACAGCGAGTGATGGCGCTCAGTGAAGCGCTTGCGCCAAACCCATTGGCAAGCGATGCGGATTCGATCACTTTTCGATCGGTACCGATTTATCTCCCCGATGCCACGCCTCATCCGTCGTTCGCCGAAGAATACGGAATCGTTCCGGTGCTCGCGAACATGGCCGTGGCCCGTTTCGCTCCGACAGAAGCGAACCTGACAATTCTGAAGATCGGGAACTTGCGAATCATTGGAGTACCGGGCGAACCGACAGGTGACCTCGCGCGCGCTGTCGAAAACGCGGCCGGTCCCAGGCCAGTGATGATCGTAAGTCACGTCAACGGATGGGCAGGTTACATGCTTACATCCGCCGAGTACGACGAAGGCGGATACGAAGCAACGCTGTCTTTCTACGGGCGAGATTTTCCGGCAGCGTTGTTAGATGCAGTTCAGCGCGGTGTACGAGATTGACCGATCTTGAAGTTAAAGTCGAAGAGCGCACGTTTCATGTTGTTGCGGACTTCCTCTATCGTTTCATTTAGGGTCCGGTTCTGGCCCTCTAAGTCTTCCATGCGAACTTCAAACAACCTTCGATTTAGGCCACGCACAACTCCGGTCGACGTCATCTCGAAGTCCATTAAGTAGGGCTCTTTATCAAAGAACTGATTGAGGGCTTCCACGGCCGCGTCCGCCCGAGGAATAGCATCCGAACCATTGAAATCGTGGATCGGAATCTCGCCGAACATGAGCCTTAGACTTCCAACATCGGTTGACTCGATCGAAGCACGGAATGACTTGGTTACTTTGCTCCGCTGAATCGGAATATCCAAGTTGTTCATCTCGGTTCGCAGAAACTGAATCCGCTCGGAGGACGGCGGGTGGGTACGGAGAATGCCGAGGTTTTGGACGGGAGAGAGACGATCTCTTGCACCGAGTCGCTCCATGAAAGTCAGCAATCCTGTCGGGTTGTAGTCGCTCTTTCGAATGTACTGGAGCCCCCCATAATCGGCGGACGTTTCGGCTTCGACACTCCATCCTGAAGATAAGGCGAGGCTGAGGGCCTGCATACCGATCATTGCGTTTCCCGCGTCGGGGCTATTCGTGAGAATTGCGACGAGTAGAAGGGGGAGAGTCGCAAGATCGATTGTGGAACGCCGCTTCTGCATCTCGGCGACATGCCGGAATGACGCGTGCGCGATTTCGTGTCCGATGACGCCTGCCAACTCGTCATCTGACTCACAAAAGTCTAGCAAGCCAGTGTAGATATAGATGTATCCCCCTGGAACAGAGAACGCATTCACCTCGTCGTCTTTGATAACGAAAAACTTATAGTCCAACTTGACGAAGCGTTTGTCTCCCCAAAGGGCGAGGGCGTGCGTGTCGTTTGCGATCAGGGCAAGTTTCGCGCCGATGGCGCTCACCCGACCGCCGATTTCTTCGGTCTCGTCGAATGTGACCTGCTCTGCGATCTCTTTGTAAACTTCGGCTCCAAGTTTTTGGTCGGCTTCAATATCTCGGGCTAGTGCCCCGTCCGCTTTCTCTTGTTCTGGGGGATTTGCCTCTTGCCGCACCGCAACGGCTTGCTCGACCCAGAGCGGAGCCCCGGGTAGGAACTCACGATGTTCCGCCGCCTTCACGCCCACAAGGAGGAGTGAGCAGCCTACGCAAAGGAGGGTGCGGAGGTTCATCGTGTCTATCTTAGACGGTTGAAAGTACGGCGGAGCGCGTCAGCGAGTGAAAAACTGGTGCCGATGGGCTTAGTCGAAGACAACCATTGCCTTCAGGATCTCCCCTCGTTGCATCTTTCCGTACGCCATAGGCAGAGCATCAAGAGGGATGAAATCACTCACCACATCCAAAGCTTTCACGCGTTTGGCACGGATATGTGATATCGCTTCTGCCGTGTCGTTGGGGCCGCACGAGTAGCTATTGATCCACTTGATATCGTTGAAGTAGTAGTCCTCCCATGGATGGAGCGGGGCAGCACCAGGAGCTAAAGGCGCAAACAGCCCGATCGTGGCATCGGGGGCAGCGATATCAAGCGCAAATTCAACCGCCTTCTCAGACCCAGGCATTACAACAATGTTCGAAAACTTGTGCTCCAGAGAGTTCTCTCGGGCGTCCAATCCCATGCGCCTCGCCCTGTCCACACGCTCTTCATTGATGTCAAATCCGACTGCTCCTTCGAGGAGCTGCATATGAAGCAACCCCATGACCCCAAGGCCGACGATCGCCACGGAGTCACCGCAGGGGTTGCCCAGACGACGGATTTGTTTGCAGACGCAGGCAAGGGGCTCAACGAGCGCCGCATCACGAGGGTTCAAGTCGTCCGCTCGATGAGTATCGGTGAGGAGTTCCGCAGAAACAGCAAAGAACTCAGCCATCCCGCCTGGCACTAGCCGTGTGCTCTTCCATGTAGGGCAATGAACAAATGCGCCTCGGCGACAGAGTTCACAGTTGCCGCAGGGCGCGTGATGGTGGGGCACAACCCGGCATCCAACTGGAAACCGAGAATCCTCGCTCTCCACCACGATTCCTGCGACCTCGTGTCCGATCACGTGGGGTGCCTTGCGATCGAGATACCACGTCATGAGTTCGCCCGAACAAAGGCCACATGCCTCTGTACGAACGAGAAGGCCCCCGGCCGGACAAGCGGGGACGGGCGCCTCCTCGATTCGAAGTTCTCCGCCGGCGTAATAGCGGGCCAGTTTCATGGGCGGAAGATGTATTTCAGTCCGATCCCCGCTTCGAGATCACGGAAGACTGCCTCACCTTCGCTCAGGTCGCGCTCGGCGGTTACGAGGGGGGAGAGGTCGAATTCAGGATCGAGAAGCCACGACCTTGCGGTGCGTACCGCTTTTGTCCCGAAATGAAACGGACTCAAAAGCGTGATCTCGTCGTAATGCATGCGACTTGTATCAAAGCATGCCTTGCTGCCGGCAGGACATCCGCCGAACAGCATCAGGTTTCCGCCGCGACGAACGTGGTCAAGACTGCGCTCCCATACTTCCACTTTTCCCGTACATTCAATTACGAGGTCAAAGTGCCCCTGTACTTGGTCTAGCGCTACAGATTCGGCTCCAAACCGCTCTCCGATCGCGAGTCGGGTTTGGTTCCGTCCTGCGAGCACTATGTTCCGGTACCCAAGGAGCCTTAGCGCGGCTACGAACATCAGGCCGATTGCACCCGGACCGATAATCAGTACGCGGTCATCTTCGTTAGTCTTCAGTCTCTCAATACCGTGTGCGACACAAGCTAGAGGTTCGAGGAGAGCCGCTCTTTCAAAGCTAAGCCATGCGGGTTTGTGGAAGAGATTGAGTTTTGCGACTCGGGCAGGAATCAATAGATACTCGGCGTAACTACCTAACACCTTCGTCGCCATGATGGAGTCACATAGGTTCTCTTGTCCTTTTTGGCACCATGCGCAATCTTGGCAAGGTGCGGAGTGAACTCCCATCACATGGTCACCAAGTTCAAAGGGTGCGTCGCTCCCTACGGCGGCAACGATTCCGCTGTATTCGTGCCCGAACACTCCCGGCATGGGAATCTGCGGGTGTCCCCTGAGAAACGCCTTAAGATCAGTTCCGCACGTGGGGGCAGCTTTCACCCGGACAAGAACTTCACCGGGACCTGCAGTGGGAATTGGAACCTGCCTCAATCCGATCGTTCCCGGCTCTTCCAGGATCAGTGCGCGCATAGTCGGATGGTCTTCGATCTCTTGACTCATTTGGGCCTCGTCTGTTCTCTACGTCCTTAGACCGTGCCGCCGATTCCGTCATCATGGGCCATGCCCACCGTGGAAACATCCACCTGGATCGCCGCTCCGCTCGATACCGTTTTGGCTATCGCGAAGGATAACCGATCTTTTCCCGAGTTTATGGAGGACCTGGAGTCGTTGACGGTGGTTGAAGAGGACGGAAGTCGCGTTGTCAGCGATTATGTGGGAGTTGTGAACGCTTTCAAACTAAAAGTCCGATGGCGGCAGCAAGATGAATGGGATGACGCCGGACATTGTTGCTACTTTAAACAGTTGGAAGGCGATTACGACACAATGGATGGCACTTGGAAGTTCTCCGAAGAGAACGGGGGAACCCGATTTGACAGCGTGATGAACTATGAGTACCGAGTTCCGGGGCTGGGCCCGCTGGTCGGGAAAGTCATTTTTGGACTGGTTCGCCAGAATCTTGAAGCCATTTTGGACGCCATCAAGCGTCGCGCCGAGTCTGTGACTCGAACCGCGAGTCAGTAGTCGGGCGCAACAAAATCGGGCGCGCTCACCTTTGTAATTCGCCACTTGTGGGTCGGGATGAAAACCCATTTGGTGGCTCTCTCCCTTGCAAACTCAATCTCAACTCGGTTGATGACCTGCGTGTTCGAAAAGTTACCAAGACCGAAAGTAACGTTCGCGGCGGTTGTGACGGTTGCCGTGTCGCCGTCCACAACAGGCGTGTATTCCCCCAGAGCAATTTCGGGTTTGAGTTTCTTAATGAACTCATTGACTTCCGGATCGCGACCAACCATCTGCCCGTTTACTTCAAGGCTTCGGCTAAGTTCGGCGTAAAGGCTCCCCGGCGCACCATCGCGGCTCGCGGCGACAGCCGACTCGAGCGAATCGCGAATCAAAGCTTCGTCACTTGGTTGCCGGGAAGCGACCACAAATCCAACACTCAAGAGCGCGACCACGATTACGCCGAAGAGAATGAGCAAATTGCGCTTCATTTTTCGTTTCAGACGTAAAGAAAAGTGAGTCAGTGCCGCACCTACATCAAGTAGTATGCGTACGGGTGGTGTGATGGAATCTCCACGTCCTGAACCAGCGACGGAGGAGGTCGGTCGCCAGTTTGCGACGGTCCTTCAATCGGACATTCACGGCTTCACGTCAATGACGTCTCAAGCCGAAGAGTCTATCGTTCGCGAGGTGCGCCGTCACCTCACTCAATTCCGCAAATTCATCGAAGAGTCGGGAGGTTCTATCGTCACAGACCGTGGCGATGGTTGGAAGGCCGTTTTCCCAAGCCCCGTTCGGACTTTGGAGGCGGCTCTCCATATGTTGGAGTGGTCTCGGCAAGACAATGCGGAAGCCAAGGACCGACTCCCGATTCGGCATCGCATCGGCATTCACGCTTCCGATATCGTGATGGTAGAAGGCACCGTGAGTGGGATGGCCGTCGCGGTCGCGGCCCGCCTGGAGCAGATGGCTGGACCCAATGAGATCATCGTCTCCGAGGAGATTGACAACATCGCGCGTTCTAACCTCAAGTACCGCCGCCACTTTCTTGGGCCGGTTGATATCAAAGGGGTTCCGCATTCAGTGCGTGCTTATCGAATCATGCCTCCCGTGGACCAACCGCTGACCGATGAAGAGTTGAGCGGCGACGCGGCAAGGGCATTTTTTGATGGCGTTAAGGACGAGCATAGGAAAAATGAGCTCAGCGCGATTCAAAAGAAGTACGAGGAAGGCGACCAGCGGGCGAGGACGGCTTACATCCTGGTATTGCTTGTGATCATTCTCGGTTCGTTCGGAGCAATGGGATTCCAAATTTATCAGTCGAGACAAAACGAGCCGAATCCAACTCTTCCTTCAAGTGTTGAGACTACGTCCCAGGCAGATTTGGAAGACAAGCCGATTGAGATCCCGAAGGCGGAGCCCGACCGAACGGGTTTCTCGAATACCAACGAGGACGGTCGCTCGCGAACGCGACCCTTAAACCAAGGCACCAACGATTTCGTCCCTGACTCGTCTCGACCGAACGGCGAACAGAGTATTGACGTCACCCCCAACTTCCGGCCAGGAGGAGGCAACGCGCAAGGTGATGGAACCCCTATCCGACAAGGAGACATGCCCAATTGAGCCATATCGCAAAGTCGCCCGCACCATCGGAAGTGATCGAACTGCTGTCCAAGTCGCTCCTCTTTCAGGAGTTAAGTGAATCGCAAATCGCTCAGTACTGTTCCGGCGGAAGTATTCGGAAAGTGGCGGAGGGCAACAATCTGTTCTTCAAAGATGACCCGGCGGGATTGCTATTCATCATTCTTGAAGGATTTCTCAGCATCGAATCAGAAACTGCACCGGGGGAAAGTACGCTTCTCAAACTGAGGGGGCCAGGAGAGATCATTGGGGAACTCTCCATGGTCGTCGAGTCGGGACGGACAGCGGACGTAATTGCGATGACCGAATGCCGTGTCTACGCTTGGTCAGGAGTGCAGATTCAGGAAGGGTTAGAAGACGACCCACTCATCGCTATGGGGATGATCAAGTTACTTGGCGAAAAACTGGTGGAAAGTATCACCGACAGAGTTGCATCGTTTTGGTCAGCCGACGCGCGATTAGCGCATACCCTTATTGACTTGGCAAGGCGAACGGGAATTCGGCGCGAAGACCGAACCGTGTTGATTCCGCTTGAACTTAGTCAGAAGACATTGTCGCGTCTCATCCACTGCTCCCGAGAACACACGAACAAAGCATTGGGACGTTGGCGCCGAGAAGGGCTGATCGAATATGATGAAAAACAAAGGATTATTCTTATACAGATCAAAGCTCTGAAGGCGATGGCTGCTCCTTTGTGATCTAAATCACCTATGACGTGTGAATGAACGACTTTCATCTGATTTTGGTGACGTGATACTGTTTGCATGAGCCAAATTTGAGACGGCTCTAGGAAACGAAAATGATGAACATCAATCGAAACCTCGTCGCCTTTGGCTGCGTTGCGGCCATCGCCATCGCACAAGCAACATTCTGGGAGCGTTCGATCAGTGGATATCTCGGGGAAGGAGACAGTAAGGAGTTTGAGTTTGCCTTGACGCGTGGAGACTATAAGGTGGATTTGACCGGTGGTAACACTCGGGGAGATCTTGACTGCTTTGTTTACAATGCGGACGGCGATCTGATTGGGAGTGATGATCTCGACGATAACAATCCGATCGTTGATTTCCGGGCCGCTTCAACTGGTACGTACACCGTTCAAGTGATGAACTATGGGGTGTCACAGTCCTATCGGGGAAACATTCGATCAACGGGGGTCACGGCTCCACAGAGTTTCATGCGCACGATGGAGGGCTACTTGGTCGAGTCCGAATCGGATGAGTTCACTCTGAGCCTATCCAATGGCACGTATCGGGTTGATTTGACGGGCCGGAATAGTCGTGGCGATCTTGACTGCTTTGTCTACAACTCGCGAGGTGACTTGGTGGGCTCGGACGAATTGGAAGACAACAATCCGATTGTTGAGTTCCGAGTGTCCAGCAGCCAGTCCTACACGATCAAGGTGTTCAACTACGGCGCCGCTCAGGCGTATTCCGGAAGTATCCGCCGCCTCTGATCCCTTTGGAATCAACCTCGCCCGTCGGCCGTTGGCCGGCGGGCGTCTCCTTTTGAGACCTCAAGTTTTTGGCAAACGATGGATGTGATCTACATCACATTTCGCCTGTGAATCATTGCGGGTGCAAGCATTTCCGCTGGGCGACAATCATCTTACGAGCCGCAAAGAAAGCGACTCAAGGAAAACGGAAAATGAAAAACATCACCCGCAACATCTTCGTCGTTTCTGCAGTCTGCGCCCTAGCCATTTCTCAGGCCGCCGTAGGTTGGAGACAAACGGTATCCGGTCGAATTGGTGCCGACTCGGTAGTCACTCGGGACTACACCTTGAGTGCTGGCGACTATGTCATCTACTTAGAAGGCACGAATGCTTACAGCGATCTTGATATCTTCGTCTATGACGGATACGGCAATCTGTGTGGCAAGGATGAACTGATCGACAACGAGCCACTCGTGGAGTTCTCGCTGGATCGCGGCGGACGCGGCCACGTTGAGATCGTGAACAACGGGGTTTCCCAGCGCTACACCGGATACATCCGGCAAGTGGACTGAGATTCTCTCAAGAGCAACCCCAGGGGGTCGTTGCGACGGAACGCGGCGGCCCTCACATATAGCGTCGGCGGAAGGTGTGATCTAGATCACACCTTCCGCGTGAACTAGATGACGACCCCCTGTTTCTGAGGCGCGATACTACGTTTGTAGAGAGGAGAGTAGGCCCAGCGCATACAACAACGAAAATGAAACGGAGACTCACTTTTGGATTGTTGGCGGCCTCTCTCCTCGTTTCCGCCTTCGGCATCTCGGGTTCTTACGCGGGTCTGAACGGAAATCTCGGTGCAGACTCGTACCATGTGCGCACTTTCGAGTTCACACCCGGCACTTATTCAATATATGCCGAAGGCAACCGCCGGACTTGTGATCTCGATCTCAAAGTCTACGATGGGGCTGGAAGCCTGATCGCATCCGACACGCTCGACGACAACGAACCCTTAGTGGTCGTTGAAGTCATGCGTCGAACAACTCTCGATCTTGTGTTCGAGAACTATGGCCCGGCACAGCGTTACAGCGGATACATCCGCAGTCGCTAAAGGGTCGCACTCATCCCCAAAAAACAAATAACCATCACCAACCACCCCTAGCCCTCGTCCTTGTGGCGGGGGCACTTTTTTGGTCTAGGAGAAGTGAAGGCGCTCGCGAGTCTGGCGCACGTCTTCGTGCATTTGGACAACCATTTCCTCGACGGTGCCAAAGTGCATCTCTGGGCGAAGCCGGGTCACGAAGGAGAGTTCCATTGCCCTGCCGTAGATTTCCTCGCCGGGGTAATCCAACAGATAGGCTTCGACCGTTCGCTGGGTGCCACCGACGGTGGGCCGCATCCCGACGCTCGTGGCGGCGGCGAAAACTCGTCCGTCAATGTGTGCCCATCCCGCATAAACCCCATCACCCGGAACGACTTGTTCTGAACTTCGGGCCAAGTTTGCGGTCGGGAATCCAAGCGTTCGCCCTAACTGCTGTCCCTTTACAACCACGCCGGCCAAGGCAAAGGGGCGGCCGAGGGCCTCGCAAGCTCGCTCAACTTGCCCTGATGCGACTGCCTCGCGAATCATTGAACTGCTGATTCGAGTGCCTTCTGGCGAAAATGGGGGAACAATCTCGGTGTCGTAGCGGCTCCGAAGCCACTCAGGGGTGCCGCCGCGATCCTTGCCAAATGCGAAGTCATGACCGGCCACGATGCGTTTGGCTCGCAAGCATTCGTCGAACACGTGATTAGCAAACTCAGCGGCTTCCGTTTGCGCAAGAGACTGATCGAAAGGAAGAATCAAACAGATCGACACCCCAAGTGTCCGAAACTGCCGTAGATTCTGCTCGAGGGTCGCGAGAATCGGGGGCCGGGTGGCCGGTCGAAGAACCTGTGCGGGGTGGCGGTCAAAAGTCACCAAAGCGCATGGTTGCTCCGATTCGTGGGCCAGCGAGACGGCACGGCCGATGACATGAGCATGACCGCGATGGACTCCGTCGAATGTGCCGATGCACACGACACTTGACTCCCAGAACGGCTTGAGGCTTGCCGTACCAAAATGGGTCAGCAAGAGTCTGGCTCCTTGGGCTGCCCCTTTGCTTTTATTGCCGCCCAGCCCGAAAGGAACAGCACGCTCAAGGCAAAACCACAGGTCAATACCAGCGGGCGGGTCCAGATCAGGTCGGTGCGCGCGAACTCCGCAAACCGCATGGTCGCAATCCCAGCCGTATCGGCAAGCGAACTGGCGGCGTACACAAATCCTGCCATCAACAAGGGTACGAGGAAGTTGAGGGGGGTACGAAAGCGTTCGCCCCAGAATTCAGGCACGATAAACACCAGGAGGAACAACGCGATCGCCGCAAGAGATGGAGGTAAGGCACTGAGAGCGAGTTCTAGCCGGGTTCGCGAACCTTGCGAGAGAACAAAACCAATGCCGACGCCCCCAAAGAGCATAAGCGTAAGAAGAATTGGCGTGTCAGCGCTCCGTAAGGCATCACCGACTCGAGATTTGTAGTCGCGGAAACTCACGACCTAATCGGGAATGTCGTCGGGATTGATTGCCGTAGCGGATTCGTTCTCGCTCTGGATCTGATCATAGATCTCTTTTCGGTGCACAACGACATCGCGTGGCGCCTTGATGCCCAGGCGCACTTGTTCACCTCGAACTTCGAGAACAACGACCTCGATCTGGTCCCCAATGATTATGGTTTGATTGACTTTCCTGGTCAGAACCAGCATGGTCGCCCTCCTTGGCTTCCCTGCAAAACGCCCGCTTATGCGGCGGCAGAATCCGGGAACACTCGGTGTCGGATGGAATACATCTCATCCTCCAACACGATTTGGCCCGCTTTCCGGTTCTCCGCATTGATTACGATTGGCCCCGCAAGGTTCATCGTCATCAGTTCAGGCTGTCCCGAAGGGATATTGACAATAGTATAGACGAGACGGGGCGTCTCTTCATTCAGTTCAAGTGCGTGGGCCCATACTGCGGGCATCGCGGGCGAATAGTTTGCGATGTACTTTCCGGGATCCACTACAAGGTACGCGATTTCCGGAGCATCAAGACTCTGCATCCAGAGGAAGTGCGATCCGGGTTTGTGCTCCACGAACACGAACTCGCGGAGGTTTGGAAAGCCGACCAAGCCAGCCTCAAAGAGAATGATATCGTCAGGTTCAAGGTTAAGTTCGCCGAAGCGTAAGGAAGTATAGGTTCGATTCGTTGTCATCGCAGGAAGTCCATCAGGCTAAGTTGCGACACTCGCGCCGTTGTTTGCAGCGCGGCGGTGTACGCCGTTTCCGCCAGATTCAGGCGGCTGATTGCCTCGGCAAGGTCAACATCCTGCGCCTCGCCGATCTGAGCGGTGAGGTCGTCCATTCGCTTCTGGTTCTGGCTCCGTTGGAACGAGACCGATTGCGCTGTTACGCCGGCTTCACCGCGGGCTTGGTCAATCGCTTCGCGAGCCGTGACCAAGGCCTGGACATCCGTGTCACCGATCAAAGAAGATTGCCCTGATCGGAGATGGTTTTTGAGACTCTCAAGTGCCGAATACGCCGTGCTCCACAGCGAATCTGCATTACTGAGATTAATTCTCATCGTTTCGCCCGCGCGGTGCTCCACCACCACGGGCAAGTCGTCGCCTTGATAGGTCAAGGCGCCATTGGGGTCCGTCACAAACGCCTCCGTCTTGGAGTCCTGACCGGAGAAAACGTAGCCTCCGGTTGACGTGCGGGTGTTGCCCAGGTCCACGAGACGCTTCTGTATCTCTTGGATTTCTGTGGCCATTGCCTCACGTGAGTTTGCGTCGTTGGTGTCATTCGCCCCCGAAATGGCGAGCACCTGCGCTCGCTTCATCAGGTCACTGACTTCGCCAAGGGTCGTCTCCGTTACCCCAACATATTCGTCCGCATGTCGCAAGTTCTTATCGAACTGCTCAATACGTCCGCGAAGACGACGGGCGTTCAGCACTTGCTGTCCGGCCAACGGGTCTTCGCTCATTTTCTCGAAGCGACGTCCCGTCGTGACCTGTTGTTGAGCCCGAACGTAGCGCGACTGAGCCTGCGAAATATTCGCCATGTTCGTCGTGTACATCTGACTCGTGCTGATTCTCATCGTCTATTCATCCCTCCAGATAGCGAGAATCGCTACCGACGAAGCATGTTAATGACATCTTCGGTCATTTGGTCGAAAACCGTGAGGGCGCGGGCCGCCGCTTGGTAACTTCGTTGCATCTTCACCATCTCGGCCATCTCCTCGTCAATGGAGACTCCGCTTACTGATTCTTGCTGGGCAGTGACCTGGACGAGCATCGCTTCCACCGTGTCTTGGGCTCCAGCGTAATAGTTGGCCTCCGTCGCGGCTTGGTTGACCGCGGCTTCGTAATAACCGTCAAACGAACGGTTTCCTAGAGCGACCCAAGTGCTTTCTCGCAATGAAGCGAGTCCCAGGGCCAAGCCGCCATCGGAAGCGTTGCCGGTGACCGAAGACATCACATTGCTGCTTGATGCCTTGACTTCTGTACTCAGATCAAATCCCATCGCTCCGTTAGCGGCAGGGTCAAAGAAGTTGATTCCGGTCACCCCATTGTTCAACCCTTGCGTGTGCAAGGTGTTGATTTGAGTCCGCAGTTCATTTGCCAATGAGTCAAGCTCAGTTGAGCGCACATTAATCGCGGCGGTCGTTTGTAGCAATCCGGCCAGAACCCCCCCACGGATTGGATAGGATCCACCGTTATAGGTGAGGCTACTGGTCGCGGCATCGACCGTGCGCGGGATGTTCCGCGCCCGGGCACCTTCCACGAGGGTGAAACCCGCTGTATAAACCGAATAAGTTCCGTCTTCTAAGTTCTCGACGCGGACATCAACCAGTTCGCTGAGTTGCTGAACGGCAAGGTCACGCTGGTCCATCAGGTCGTTCGGGCTTCCTGATCCGCCGGCAAACTCACGAATCTCATTGTTGAGTTGAGCAATCTGACCTGCTAACCGATCGATTTGGTCAAAGGCGTTACTCAGTTGGCCCTGGTTTGCCGCACTGAGAGTGGCGAGGTCTCGTGCTGCCGTTCGAATGCGATCGGTAAGTACTTGACCAGCCTGTCGCACTTGAGCGCGGGCCGCAGGATCATCCGGTCTTGACCCTAGCGCACTCCATCCGTCAAAGAACTTGCCGAGAGCATTACTAATGCCATTGTCAGACGGCTCTTGAAAGACGCCTTCCACCGCACTGAGCGTTGAAGCTAAAGTTGACGCACGCCCTAGATCTCCCTGAAGAGTTCGCGACCGCTGTTCCAGATAAAGGTCTCGGGCGCGGGAGATACCCGCAAGGCTAACGCCCGTCCCGTAAGCTTGGCGCCCGTTCTGAAAAAAGGTTGTTGGTACAGAGGTGCGCAGGTCCACCCGTTGCCGACTGTAACCGGGGGTATTCACGTTCGCGATGTTGTGGCCCACCGTGTTCACGGCGAGTTGAAAATTCCTCAACGCCGTGGACGCAATGCTGATGCCCTGAAACGATCCGCTCATGATCCACTCCTTATCTTCGGCAGATTAAGCCGCTTGGTCCACCGCAACGGTACGGGATGGTGCCGATGAACCGTATCCTTGGGTCTGTTCGGCGGCCTCTCGCATGACGATCGCGGCCGTACCTTGGATGTATTCGATTTCGCTTTCGATCAGCACTCGGTTCTTGTCAATGATCAGTTGCACGTTGCGCCCAACAACGATCACTCGGTTAGCGAGAGACTGAACCTGTTGCGCTTCGGCTTTTTCAAGCGCACCCACCAAACTTCGAAGGTTGGGTTCGGTTCCCAACTGTTCGGCCAGTTCTAAGGCGAGTGCCGCAGCACGGTCATCGATTTCGCCCATCTTGAGCATGAGGGCATCGAGTGTCGGTTGGAGGTCATCGATTTGCTCCACACGTCGAAGCGTGAGGGCTACCGTTTGCTGGTGGAGGACTTGAGTCAGCCTTTCGGCAGTTCCGAGCCAATCCCACCATAGGGTTTGGAGTTCTTTGGTCAACTTAGCCATTGATATTGGTTTCCGTAGTTGGGGTCGGGATCGTCCGCAAGTAAGCGGCTGATGTAGCGAGGAATACGTTGCGAGCCAATCCAAATCCGTTCGGCCCGCTGGACACAGCTTTAGAAAGCGTGTCGTCTAGGAAGTCATTGGCGAGATCGGCCATAGGACCGTTTGATCCGGAAGTCATTGACTTACGCATGTCAGAGATTAGTTTCTTGACGAACACTGCCTCAAACTGCTCCGCCGAATCTTGCAGTCGCTTAAGCTGCGACTTCTGCTCTTCCGTGGGTTCAATTTTGCCGTCGCTTGCTCCGAGTCGACCCGCAAGGTCACGGAGCCAATCCGGTCGCAGGTGATTCGTAATCGTGGTGTTGATCATCGTTGAATCACCCTGGCCTTGAGGGCACCTTGGTCGGCGAGCGCCTGCAAGATGGCGATAATGTCGCGAGCCGAAACCTTCAATGTCTGGAGGATCTGTGCAAGATCTTCGACGGTCGCATTGGGAGCAACGACCGCTATCTGGGCATCACCTTCTTGGACTTGCGTAGTTGGTACGGCGACAACGACGGTTTGGCCATCGCTGAACGGCAACGGTTGACTGATCGCGAAGTCGGTATCAATACGAACCTTCAGTGAGCCGTGTGCAATCACTGCCGGACCGAGTTTGACATCGCCACCAATAACGATCGTTCCGGTGCGTTCATTGATCACAACACTCGCAGGCAGGTTCGCTTTAACGATTAGCCCTTCAATCTCTTTGGCCGCGTAAGTCGCGGGAACACCTTCGGGAATGATGAGTCGGATCGTCACTCCATCATCGGCGACCGCATGGATGTCAACGAATTCGTTATTGATGACGCTCACCGCACGCTCAACTGTTGTGAAGTCCGGCTCATCCAAATCGAAGAACATGACGTTTCCCGCAAACAGAATCTGTGTGGCGACGCTGCGCTCCACGTCCGCCCCGTTTTGGATCACCGCTACGTTTGCGTGATTGGTACGTTGACTACTTCCTCCCGAGCCGACGTTATAGCCACCGATGCTCACGGCACCACTAGCTACCGCATACACATCATCGGGGTTCGTGAGCGCGGCCAGAGTCGTTGGAAGGAGGAATCCGCCTTGAAGGCTGCCGGCATCTCCTAAAGAGCTAACCGTGACATCCATTTTTCGTCCCGGCGCGGCAAACGCGGGCAGTTCCGCGGTCACCGATACGACCGCGATGTTCTTAGCGCGATACTGCTGCTCGTTGACTTGGGTTCCCCAACGGGCGAGGGCGTTTGCCATCAGTGTAGCCGTGAAGGGAGTGGATCGAGAGTCGCCCGTGCCCTGTAAACCGACCACCAGTCCGTAACCAATGATCTTGTTGGAACGGGCGCCGCGAAAGCCACCGATATCTCCGAGTCTTACCGGCAAACCCTCACTCGCAACTTCTTGGATCGCCAGCCGTCGAGCCTGCCTTTGTTGAGCCGCCTGCTCATTCATCTGCTGTTGAATGGCGCGTTGCTGCCCTTCCGTCAGTGGCGGATCTGCTTGGGTCGGCGGGGGCGTCGTCTGAGCGAAAGTCGCAGAGGCGAGCGCGAAGGAAACGATGATGGAAAGGGGAATGAACTTCATTAGAACAACCAGTCCAGGATTTGGGTCAGGATGCCGCGTCGTTGGCGGTCGGCAATCATGCCTTGGCCTTCCATGCGAATCTGGGCGTCGGCGAGTGCCGTGCTCTTCACGGTGTTGTCGGGCTTGATATCGAAGGGCCGCACGATTCCTGTCAGCACAATCGTTTGGGTCTCGCGATTCGTGACGAGTGAGCGAGTTCCTTCAAGAACAAGGTTGCCGTTCGGAAGGACTTCGCGAACTACGACGCTCATCCGGGCCGACATATTGCTGGTCTGATTCGTCCGACCGTTGCCGCCAACCGAACTTGAGGCCGCTGTCGTCACTGGCCGCAGGATGCGGTTCAAAAAATCATTGAAGAAGTTCGCGCTAATGTCGTTGCTGTCAGTCTTGCCGGCATTTGTTGAAGCGGAGAAGTTACTGACCGTTTCTTCCTCGATGACGATCGTAACGATGTCTCCCGCCCTACGTGCAACGCGGTCCATGAATGGGTTGCCGCTTGTCGGGCTGGTCAATGACCCAGGATTGGTCTTGTCAGGGATCGCACCCTGATCCTGTCCGATAGCAACGGTTACGAGAAGCAACGGCCAAAGGCTCTTGATCATGCTTTCACCTCCACTACTCCGTCTGCTGCCAGGGAACCGGTGAGCACTGCCCCGGCTTCGGTTTGCACCGTCACGCTATTCGTGGCGGGCGTAACTTGCCGAATTGTCGCTTGCAACTCAACGATCAGAGCATTGCGGACAACGCGGACGGCGATTCGCTGACCGGGGCGAAGATTTGTAACGGGTGCGTTGTTGGTCAGGATCACGGTTCGCGTTGCAACTCGTTGTCCCTCAACCATCGCGGCTACCTGAACCGTAATGCGAACTCCGCTTACTGATACTCTCTCGGCTACGACTTCGAGCGCGCCAAGCGGTGCGGGCATGGCCGATAGGTTTGTCGGATCGATGAATAAGGTAGCCCCTGTTTGTTCGGTCGCGGCAGACTTGGCCACGGCAAGGATTTGATCCACCGAAACCGTTTGGCATTCGCGGGCGATGACGACTTTGGTTGCACCTTCCCAATCAATCTCTGTATCCGGGGGTAGGGCGGGGCGAACGCGGGCGCCCAGATAGTTGATGTCCAGAGTTCGATTGATTCCTACGGGTGGCGTCGTCGTGATTACGACCTTACCGACCGAGGAAGTTACGGAGGCTACACCATCAATCTCGGCGATATCGGCCATGGTCGCTTGGTCGCCATTGAGGACGACTTCGCCTCGTACATGAATGCGGATGTGCCCGGGTGCGACCGGGGTCCGGTTTCGCTCGGCATCCGAGGGACGGATTTCCACCCGACTGTTCGTTTGGGTTGTGGTGGTTGAGGATGTCGGGACAGTCGTTTGGGTTTGGCTCTGCGTGGGTCTATCCGTGCGGATGACACCAGTCAAGTCCTCGCCTGGGTTCCCTAATCTCGGTCGAGAGGTCGCTGTAGCGAATACACCAGAAAACTGAGGCGTCTCGGAGTCGAACAAAGCGAGGACAATCCGTCCAACAGAGTTACCTCCCGATTGGACATTTCCCTCAAGATCAATCGAAAAAGTCGGTGATGTCGTCCGAATCGCGGGGATGAGAGATTGCCCGCTCTTATGAACGATTTGCCCGTCTTTGACCGTGAGTTCGGCTTCGCGGGTGTAGACCACGCGTCCATTGTCGACGAATCGCAAGTAGCCCGCCCCGTCGACTCGGACGGGAACAGTCGTTGTTGCTTGGGTGATGAGAAGAAGAGTACAGATCATCGGGTCATCACCGCTTGAGATTGTTGAGGATCGAGAGCATCTCGTCGGCCGTCATGATCGCTTTCGAGTTGATTTCGTACGCACGCTGAGCGGTAATCATGTGCACCATCTCGTCCACGATTTGCACATTGGAGCCCTCAAGGTGACCCTGCACCAAGGATCCCGATCCTTGCGACCCCGGAGCCACATCAGACGGGTCGCCGCTGTTGCCGCCTGCGCGAAAGAGGTTTTGACCAACGCGGGTCAGGCCACCCGGATTGGGGAAAGTCGAAACTGTAATCTGTCCGATCGTTGAGGGGGAGTCACTGCCCGGCGTCGTACCGGAAACAGTGCCATCTTGGCTGATCGTGACCGCCGTCGTCCCCGACTCGACGGTGATAGCTGGCTCAAGCGGGTATCCGTCTTGGTTTACGACGAGGCCGTTAGCGTCGGTGCGAAACGATCCGTCTCGCGTATAGCCAAACGAGCCATCGGGGAGAGAAACCTTGAAGAAACCATTCCCAAGGATTGCCATATCAAAGGTTCCAGTGGCGTTCTGGAGTGCGCCTTGCGCGAAACTCGTGGCACTGGCCACAAACCGCGAACCAAGACCGATCTGGGCTGATTCGGGGGCCGTAAAAGTGCCACCAATTGTTGCGCCGCTCGAACGGTAGGTTTGGTACATGATGTCTTGGAACTCAGCCCTCTGGGATTTGAAGCCCGTGGTGTTGACGTTGGCGAGGTTGTTCGCCAGGACGTCCAAGTTCATCTGCTGCGCCACCATTCCGGTGCCGGCGGTATTCAATGCTCTCATCATAAGGTTTGGTCTCGATCTGTTTTTGGTCGGACCCGCAGACTCGGCGCATCTGGCCTCGTCCACCCCTTCACCGATCAGCCTTTAGCAAGGGCGACCGGCGAGCCAGGGATTAGCGGGAGTTCAGGGTCTGGATAAGTCGTTGCGTGATTTCGTCTTGGCCGATAGCGGAGCGTTGGGCCATCTCGAACACACGCTGGGTTTTGATCATGGCAATCATCTCGTCAACGGCTTGTACGTTGCTTCCTTCGAGAGATCGCGTGGAAACACGGGGGTCGCGAACGACCTGGGGGTTGGGGCAGGCGCAAAGGTTGCCGCCAGTTTTCGAAAAGTTGCCGGTGAAGACCGCAAGGGTAGCCACCGTTTGACCGTTGGCGATCACGTTTGCGTTTTCGTCAATCTCAACTTCTCCCGTGAGTGGACCAATGGGTCGCCCTCGTCCATCCAGAACGGGATAACCGTCGGAACTCACCAGTCGTTGTTGACGATCAAGGGTAAATGAACCGTCTCGCGTATATTGGGTGCCGGTCGGGGTCTGAACCGCGAATGCACCTTCGCCACGAAGTGCGACGTCGAGGGGACGTCCGGTGGCGTTGATCGGGCCCGCAGAGTTGTCCGTAAATCGAACTTGAACTCCCGGCGCCGAGCCAAGCGTGCCGAGGATTCGGCCGTTGCCCGAGTAGTTCGCCATTGTTCGAGTCAGGCTTTCATTGAACGCGATGCCATCGCGCTTGTAAGCCGTCGTCGAGGCGTTCGCGAGGTTCTGCGCGATGATGTCCAATGCGGACTGCGCATTGATCATCGCCGAACCGGCAGAATAAACACCTCTTTGCATCCTGCATTGTCATTCGGTATTTCTAACAGGGTGCCTTAGGTCAAGAACTTTGCAATCTACTTTAGGTTTTGCTCGCGTGAACCCGCAGAAGCGTTACTTCACCGGGGCAAAACAGCCTCGAAGGCGGCCCGGTGGTGCCAATGCCGCGACTCACATAAAGCGGTACTGGCAAGTCCGGAAAAAACCCGCGCACAAACCGTTTACCCCCTGTTGGTAGGCCCGGTGCCCACCCCCACGGAGTCAAAAATTGTCCGCCGTGGGTGTGTCCGGAGAGTGCCAGGGCGATTCCCTCTGGAAGTAAATCCGCCCAATCCGGCTCGTGCCAAAGGCAAACAACTGGATGTTCCAGCGGCGCATTCTGGAGCGCAGACATGGGATCGGGCATTCCCTCCAACGCACTCTCCAGCCCGATAAACACCACCCCATCTACCACTCGATGCTCATTGAACAGCAGTTCGATGCCGAACCGATCAAACAAGGGTACAAGCCGCTTTGGATCTCCGCTAAACGAATCGTGATTTCCGGGGACCGCGAGCTTGGGCCCGGGCCAATCCGCCAGAGGAGCAAGGGCATCTTCGACCAACTCTAGGGCTCCTGACCGCCAATAACTTATATAGTCGCCTAAGAGACAGATAACATCCGGCTCAGACTCAATGGCCATAAGGATCGCGCGTTGCATCAGACGGACGCTCCACGGGTCGCGGACATGTGGGTCGGCGAGAACGGCGATCCGGTAGCCATCCTTTTCTTCCGGCCAACTCGGGAGATCGAGTCGATGGTGCTCGAGTTTCAGGTCGCGGAGCCCGAACAGTCCTCCGTAAACGAGCGCACCGATGCCGGCCCCGAAAGTCAAATTGAGGGCGTGACCGATCCGCATCCGAACTTCACCCTACCCGCGAAGCGGGGGATCAGGTTCGGCGGGCGAACATTCGGTACATCTCGACGCTGACCCGGACGTTTCGCGCACGTTGCCGCAAGTCGAGTAGGGAAGCGAGATCGGAATCGCTCGGCGCGGTTGCCGGGCGCGAAAGCGTAAGGGGACCCATGACACCGGTACTCCCATCTTCTAGCCCCAAGACATGACCGAGTTCGTGCATGATCGTGTGTCGTAGCGCGGCGGGAGACAGCGCAAGTCCGTCCGGGCCCGTCTGACCGATCACGATATCGGCGCGGAGGTTGGCCACGTACTGATCGCCAAACGCCACCACGTTGCGAGTCCAGAAAGCTCTTCCGGCGGCCGCTTGAGCATGGAATGCCGCACGCGGAGCAAAGCGAATCCGGATCGGTGCGTTGCTTTCGATGATCTCCCAAAGGTCTTCGCCCGTCGCTTGGTTCCACGCAATTGCGGCGTCGTCAAGGGCACTGCGAAGGGGTGCTTGCTCAGCGACCGAGAGATTCTCCCAATCAATCCCGATGCGAAAGCGACCCTGGGCACTGGCGTCCAGTTGCGCTTCGGCGCGGGCCAAATCGCCAACGGCGAGAGATTGCTCGGCATCGCTCAGAAATCGCTGAACTTTGGTTTGTGTGCTTGCCGGGGCCGCGCCAGCCACCAAGAGAACCGACGTCAATGCTATCGCCCATCGCCCGCTCATACCCCGCTCTTTCCACGATTTCGTCAGGTTTTCCCTGTCAATTGAATCAGTTACAACCGTGGACACACCATTTGGCGAGATGTGAACCGAAGGTAACGTTTTGATGTGTCCGGTCCCCGACTCGCCCTCATCGGTTGCGGCGGCATCATGCGCCACCACCTCCGTCAGAATGCCAACCTCAATGTGGTTGCCCTTTGTGACCCAGACCCAAATCAACTTTCGCAAACCGCCGAGCTTGTTTCTGCGCCCCACTATGCCGACCATCGCGCGATGTTGGATGAGGTGCGACCCGACGCAGTCTTCATTGCCAGCCCGCATGCCGACCATTGTCAGCAAGTCGTGGATTCATTCGCTGCCAGAGCGAATGTCTTGCTGGAGAAACCAATCGCGATCAGTATCACCGAAGCGGAACAGATGATCGCCGCCCGGGACGCGAGTGGCCTCAAGGCGGGGTTAGCATATCAGAGGCATGGCCAGGGGCCATTCCGTTGGCTCCGGTCACAGGTGCAGGCGGACACTTTTGGCGAGTTGCAGGCAATCACGTGTCACCTAGCGCAGTCGTGGAAACAGTTTACGATGGGCACTTGGCGACAGAAGCTTTCCGTCGCGGGCGGCGGGATGCTCCACGACAGCGGGAGCCATATGGTGGACGTTACGCTGTGGGCGACGGGGCGGCGACCCGTACGCATCTCGGCTCTGGTGGACAACCGCGACACCGAAGTAGATATTCAAGGGTATGTGACCGCTGTGCTGGATAACGGCGCGGTGCTCCAAGTCTCGGTGATCGGGGATGCGAACGTCTGGCACGAACGCCATGCCTACTGGTTCGAGCGGGGCGTGGTGTTCATCGAAGATGAGGTGGTGCGGGTGGTGTATCGGGACGGGACCAAGGCAACGTTCGAAAACTGGCCCGAGGCGGAGTCTCCGGTGGTGAACTTCTTGGCGGCCCTGCGCGGGGAGGCGGAGGTCTACGCGCCATTGGAGTGCGGTCTGTTCGTGCAGCAGATTACGGAAGGAGCGTATCGGAGTAGCGAACAGAACGGGGCGGCGGTGTTGTTTGCGCCCTAACCTACTTTTCTATCGGACCGCTTAAAATTAGACTCAAATATAGGTCGAAAGCCCCCCCCCCCCCATGCGTTAAGATTGGAACAACGGAGCCTACTATCCGATCATGAAGAGCCGTTTGCTATGTGCCATTCTTAGTCTCGGACTGATCGCGGCAAGCCTGGCACAGCCTGGTGGCGGTTCGCCTACGCTCTCGTTCGTTCCTTCCTTGACGAACTGGACAGGCAACGCGGACGCCACGGACAAAAACACATTTCCGAGTCTTCTGCCCGCGGTCGAGGGCGTCACTTACAAAATCGTATACGAAAAGGGAGGCACAGCAACGGTCAGCATCTCTTTCCACAACAATAATCCCACGGATGACTTTGAGGGCGTGATCCTCGTTCAGGACGCCCGCTACATTCACGATACCGAACCATGGGCGGTTCCCTGGGGTGCGCCTCCTCCGGTTACGATTCCCGACACGCTCCTCAGCGCGGATGACGTTGCACTGAATGTGCCGATCAATCAGAACGGGTCTGCCACATTGGCCTTCGCTGGACTGCCAGCTTTTGTTACCAAAGGACACATCCAATGTACTTTGCGGATTGAAGGCAACTTTGGCGTCCAAGTTCCGGGCGGAAATCCCTCCCCGTGGAACGGGCAGATCAACTTCCAGACCGCGTACATTACGTTTGATGATCCTACGGGAGTCATGGACCCCGTCTGGACAGAGATGTTGGACATGTCGTGCACGTTTGCGCAAGAAGAGTCTGCCCAAGCAGATGTGATTCGGGAGGTGACTCAGGGTCTGTACTTTGGACACATCTTCGCCTATAATTTGGGAACGACCGCAACGCTTTATTTGAACTTCACAAATCAGAAGTACAGACTGAAGGCGTTCCTGACTGACAGGCAGAGTAACGGAATAGTCCCCGGGAATTGTTACGACATCAATGGATTTCTAACGATTCTGATTCAGTCGCAAGGGGTCTCTGCCAGTGGGAGAGTCGTTCAACTGCAAGAGAATATCGAGTCAGAGAATGAGGAGTCCATTGACTTCTTCACTAACCTCTTCTGTCCCGTTGGCTCGGATGCTACAAATAACGATAACTACTACCAGATCAGGTTTGCAGTACATTATCAATCCACAAGCGTTGGCTCAGTCAATGATGGTGCGGCAGGTTATCTAGAGGATCTATCTGGATTCACTTATATGAATCCGGCTTGGCTTTGGAACCCGTCCGGATCGTGGCAGACATTCAATGATCCGAAGATGAATGGTTTGACATACCGAAAGTTCATCAGCGGAGTTGACACTTGGAGCGTGCCATCAGGCCTTGGATTCCCAGTGGTCACACCGGGAGCGCTGCCGGCACTAGAAGGTTTGGCGGAAACCACATGGTTTGCTGCCGGAGTGGAATAGTCATGCTGAACATCGCCGCATTCTTCCTCCTTGTTTCGTCCTATAACTCGCCGCTCAAAGAGTTAGCCGCCAGTTCCTCATTTGTTATTCGCGAAGGTGATGAAGCTAGCTCGGACGGTACTTTTGACATGCTCATGGCGCACAGCGAACACTTGGACGTCTCCTTTAAGTCCGAGGTCGCTTTCTTTGACTTGCCATTGATTCAGGCTTTAGAGAAGGACATCTTCTTTTGGCCCCGCAGGAGCGAATCTGTCACGGGCGATTCACTGGCGAAGGGCTCGCCAGATGGTAATCCAATTGGCTCGATCTTGACGATTGGCGACGGACGTTTGTTGAGACAAGTTACCCGACGGAGGCCGGGAGATCAAGTCGAGGCTTGTTTCGGCGCATTTGATCAAAGCGTTCAGCCAATAATCTATTCCCAAAGTGCTAGAGCAAGCCTGATTTGGTTTCCCGTCAGGACCGAAGGAAGGAGTGCAACAATTGGCGGACCTAAGGAGCCACTTCGTAGCTTCGTCGTCGCTTTCATGCGGTGGCACCTGAGTGAGGCCACCGGGCGCCAGTTTGAGCAGGACAGCTTGTTCCTGAATGGACATACTTACGCAATTCTAAAGGACAAGCAAGGGTCTACCTATCTGGATGTCGTTGAACTGGCAAATCGTAATCAGTGGCCCGCCAAATTGAATCTCTCTCCAGCGACGATTGATGTGACCAGTGCCGGAGGCAAAGTCACAATCTATCCTGGGGCAGACCGAGTGAAACTCAATGACGAGGTCATTACTCTGTCCGGTACGGTCCCCACCCGAGGATACGGTGCCTTTCTTCCCCTTGAGTTCTTGCAACAGAACGGATTTGTTCCCCAGTAGGAACCGGACTCAGCCGGCAAACCTACCTTAATGCCTCCGCCCTCTTAGGGTGGACGCTTTGAATGGATTGATGTTCGTGGGTTTCAAAATTACTTGGAGCAGACAATCGCAGCCACAGCGAGTGAGAGTTGCCGTGTTCTCCGCATGTTGAGAATTTGACCCAGACCAGGTAGCTTAAACCCGGCGCGGGCTGAGGCATGAAACGGCGCGGCGATGTCGTTTGGTTAGCTGTCGTTTCCGCTCTGGAGCAAGAGTCGGGTCTGCTCCTCCTGGATAAGAGCGTCAATCATCCTTTGAATGTCGCCATCCATATAGAGCAGGATGCTGTGGAGCGACAGCCCGATCCGGTGGTCGGTCACGCGGTCTTGCGGGAAGTGGTACGTCCGAATCTTCTCGCTCCGGTCGCCGGAACCAATCTGCCCCTTGCGCAGCGCCCCTTGCTCTTTTGCCTGACGCTCCTGCTCGGCCTCATAGAGTTTGGCCCGAAGCACTGCCAGACCGCGTAGCTTGTTCTGTTGCTGGCTCCGCTCATCCTGGCAGGTGACTACGATGCCACTTGGTTTGTGCACGATACGGATGGCGGTCTCGTTTTTTTGCATGTGCTGCCCTCCCGCACTACTGCTGCGAAATGTACTGATTTCAAGGTCTTTCTCGTTGATTTCGACATCTCTTTCTTCGACTTCGGGGAGGACGGCGACGGTAGCGGTGCTGGTATGAATGCGCCCTTGGCTCTCCGTTGCGGGGACTCGTTGTACTCGATGAACCCCGGATTCGTGCTTGAGTTGACTATAGGCCCCGGCGCCCGCGATCGTGAATACCACGCGACTCATCCCGCCGATACCGATCTCTTCCACGTCGGAAACTTCTACTTTCCAACCTCTTCTTTCCGCATATCGGGTGTAGAGTCGGAACAGTTCGGCGGCAAACAGAGCGGCTTCATCACCTCCGGCGGCAGCGCGAATCTCCATGATGACGTTCTTCTCATCGTTGGAATCCTTAGGCAAGAGCATGCGCTTGAGCGTCTCTTCGTATTCGGAGATGCGAGGAGTGAGTGACTCGATTTCGAGAAGGGCCATCTCTCGCATATCGTGGTCATCAATCAGTGCCTTGCTTTCTTCCAGTTCACGTTGCGCCTTGAGATATTCGCGTACTACGTCCACGATGTCGGCGAGTTCGGCGCGGGCGCGACCAAGCCGTTCCAACTCGTTGTGGTCCATTACCACTTCGGGATCTTGGAGTTGGGCTTCTATCGCATCGAACTTATCGAGGATCTCCTGTAGCCGCTCGCGCATCGGCTGGCGAGGGTACCCGTGAGGGTGGGGACTTGAATGGTTCGGTCCAAGCGCCAAAGGGTCGAAGGAGAGGTGTTTCTCGACTCCACCGGCAGGATAAGAAAGAAGCGCGCCACGTGAGGCAGGGGCGCCCTGGAGAGGAATCGAACCTCCGACCAACGGCTTAGAAGGCCGTTGCTCTATCCACTGAGCTACCAGGGCCAGCAGAGAGGAAGTGTACCGGGGCTAGAATTCTGCCTCGGGTCGCAGACCAGAGAAGGCACTCTCCAGAAGGTCTAACGTGTGCATGATCCGGACTTGGCGACCTTGCTCTCGGGCCGCTTGCGAGATCCAAGCATGGCACCCGGGATTACCTGTAGCGACGATGCTTGCACCGGTTGCCACTATGTTCTCCCACTTGCGGTCAAGCAGGGCCCTCGCCCGCCGGGGTTGGGTCAAGTTATAGGTGCCTGCACTCCCGCAGCAGGTGTCCGGTTCGGATAGTTCGACAAGCGTCACCCCAGGGATTGCGGCAATCAGTTCGCGGGGAGCAGAGCGGACTCCCTGACCGTGCGCGAGATGGCAGGCATCGTGGTAGGTAACGGTAGTGTTTGAGAGTCCCGGTGCCGTCTGCAATCTTTGATGTAGCCCATTTGCGACTAAAAGAGTGCTGATTTCGGCAACCTGTGACGCAATGCGTGTCTCCAGCAGATGGCTCCCGCATCCTGCGGAATTGACAACCAAAGGCATGTCAATCGGCAAGAGTTGGCGCATTGCTTCTTCGCGCTCGCTTGCGGTGGTCGCGTCCCCCGCATGGGCGTGGAGCGCGCCACAACATCCGACGTCAACTGGCACGACGCGCAAGCCGACGCGCCGTAGGAGCCTAACGGTCGCTTCGTTCACATCGGGATAGAGCACCCGCATGACACAGCCTTCTAGCAGGGCCACCTCTCCCCGCACCGGGGGCAACGACTTCGCTTCGACCGGTGGCCATGGGTAAGCATCGGATACGCGGGGAAGATCGGCTTCCGGGGGGTCGTTCGAGATGAACTTAGAGAGGAAGCGGGGAATCCGAGTGGTCGGTAACAGGCGCGCAGCGATCAGTTGCGCCTGCAATGCTGACGGCGAGGTCATCAAGTTCAGAAGCCCGTCATAAGCTTGGTTATGACTTCGCCGGCGAAGTTCGACCCGCGAAGACTCCAAGATTGCCCCGTAGCGGACTCCGCTAGGACAAGCCGTCTCGCAGGCCCTGCACCCCAGGCAGGTGTCTAGCGAATGCTGTGTGTCTTTCCATTCGATTTCACCCTCCACGGCGGCGCGGACGAGGTTGATTCGGCCTCTTGGAGATTCAACTTCGTTGCCAGAGAGTCGGAACGTGGGGCACGATTCGAGACAGAACCCGCACTTGATGCAGGCTGCCGTCAAGTCGCCAAGGCTTTCGTTCACGGTTCGCGTCCCACCTAGATGGATGTCTTACCTGGTGCAGGCGGCTAGAATCTGCGGCATGCCGGTGATCCAAGGGGCCATGAATGCGGAAGGGAAGCACTTTGCCATTGTCGTGAGCCGGTGGAACGAGTTTGTGACCCGTGAACTGCTCAACGGTGCAATCGAGACCCTGCATCAGCACAACGCCGGAGAACCACTTGTTATTTGGGTGCCGGGGACATGGGAGATACCGCCGGTTGCGTCGAGGGCGCTCCACGAAGGAGTGGATGGAGTGATCGCCTTAGGATGCATCCTGCAGGGTGCGACGAGTCATGCTCATCTGCTCGCCGCCGACGTGAGCCGGGCTTTGATGGATCTGCAGGTCGCGAGTGGTCGCCCGGTGACGTGGGGGATTCTTACCCCGGATTCCAGTGAACAAGCCGTTGAACGCGCCGGGATGAAACTCGGCAACAAGGGTCGGGAGGCTACTCTGGCCGCGATTGAACTCGCGAGCGTGCTGCAGGTGATGTCTGCCAGCGAGGAGGATGACTCCCCCTCGCATCCTGACAGTGGAGTGATTTAGGCTGCCAAGGGCAGGGCTGGGTGATAGACCAGCGTGAAGCGGTTACCGCGTCGCGCTGCGAATCGGAACCCTTCCTGTCGCAAGCCGTATCGGATCTCTTCGACCATGGTTGGTGAAAGAGAACTGAGGTCAACACGAAGTCGCCCTCCTTGTCGCCATGCCCGCTGGGCCAACCGCTGGACTTCGCGCGAAACAACCGCCTTGCGAATCCGGCTCAACTGCTCTTGAAGATAGATCTCGTTCATCGCTGTCTCCAGTTCTAGTAGACGCAAAAACAGTATAGACGTTTCTACTGGTCCTGTCAAGTCCTAGTAGAACGAATTCGCAAAAATAGGCGAAAAATCTAAAACCAGGTTCGGTAAGCGAAGTAGCCGCCCATGATTACGCCGTATGAGACGACGAGCCAGCGGAGCAATTCAGGGTTCATTCTCAGACTCGCTCGGGCCGTACCGTACGCCCCAAGGAGCGAACCTACCGACACCGCGATTGCTGGCCCCCACGAAATCGCACCCTTGAAGGCCAGGAACACAGCCGCCGAAAAGTTGATCCCAAGACCGAGAACGTTCTTGAGGGCGTTGTCGTCGTGAGTGTCGCCGGTACTCACGAGGCCGAGCACGGCGAGCATGAGAATGCCCATCCCGGCTCCAAAGTAGCCGCCGTAGATGCTGATCGCGAGTTGGAGAAGGATCGCCCAGACAAGTCCTTGCTTCACACGTTGGAACCGGGCCGCGATCACAGGCTTGAGGGCAAGCACCAATACTCCTAAGAAGATGAGAATGGGGACGAGGTTACTGAAGTCTTCGTCCTTGGTTTGGCTGAGTAGCAGGGCCCCCGCTACGGCGCCAAGGACGGTAACGAGCATCAGTTCGCCAATTCTCTTGCCCTGGCCTTTCAAGCGGTCACGAAGGCCCCACGCGCCGCTAATCCCTCCTGCCACCTGAGCGGCCGTATTGGTTGCACTGCTTGAGACGCTCGGAATACCAGAGGCGAGGAGAATGGGGAAGGAGACGAGCGAACCGCCTCCGGCCACGGCGTTGACTCCCCCGGAAAGGATTCCCGCCACGAAAAAGATGGCCATTTCCTGCGGAGTCACGCCATGAGCGTACCGGGTTGAGCCGGTATCAATGAAAAATGGCGATTAGATCAACGCAACCTAACCTTCATGCTTCGGCGGCTCGCTTCCTTCTTTTGGCGCAAGCGCTTTGACGAGCGCCGGGGCCATTGCTTGGTTTTGCATCATCTCAATCGGCACCGCCAGGACGACGGTGTTGCTGGAACTTGCGCCGAGGCTATCGAGGGTCTGAAGCGTTCGCAACTGGAGTGCGCCGGGGGCGGCGGCCATCCTTTCGGCGGCCATGGCGAGGTTGTTGGCCGCTTCGGCATCGCCTTCTGCTTTGGTGATGGTCGCACGCTTTTCGCGTTCTGCACTGGCTTGGCGGGCCATCACGCGCTTCAAATCTTCGGGCAACTCAATGTCTTGAATCCGGATCGCGGCGACGTCCAAGCCCCAACCATCTATCTCTGCCTCCACCATCTCTTCTACCCGTCGGCCCAGCAATTCGCGGTCGGCGAGGATTTCGTCCAGTGTCATGCCGCCGACGATGTCCCGCAGGGCGGTTTGAGCGTATTCCAGCACCGCACGGGTGTAGTTCTGCACCCGAATGACCGCCGCGCTTGGGTCGGTGACTCGCAGGAAGATGACGCCGTCGAGTTTCACGGGCACGTTGTCTTTGGTGATCGCTTGGCGGTGCGGCACGTCGAGCGTCATGATGCGCGTATCCACCACACGTACCGAATCCACAAACGGCATCAAAAAGAAGAGCCCCGGCCCCGTGGAACGTACGTACTTACCGAACCGAAAAACGATCCCTTTCTCCCATTGGGCAGCGATTCTAAACGCGCTTCCCACAATCGCCCCGATGACGCCTCCAGCGACCATGGCTCCGGCGGCGACCGGCGAGGAGATGGCGGCCCCGGCGGCAAGGAATCCCGCCCCGACACCCATCACGGTAACGATGAAGGGGATGGGATTCGGTAATCGGGGCGCAGGATCGGCAACCGCACGGACAGGGACGCCAGAGTTTGTGTTCACCAAAAAGGGAGGTTGTGCCATGAGAGAAGGTCCAGCCTTCACTTAGAACGACGGAAATTGAACCGAATGGGTTGCGCGTTGCCCCACGCCCTCCACAATCCAAAACCGATCCCGGCGAGAGCCAAGAGCATCCAGATACTGGCCCAGAACATGCCGGGTATGCCGGTGAACTCCTGCATATTGAGAGCGTCGTTGTGTTGCCCCATATGAACCGCGGCAAAGAGGGGCGAGAATGCTTGAACACTACTCAATGCAAGCTGCAACCCAAGGAATTGCCCGACCCAGCGGATCCAGTCGCCTGACTTTGCCCGAACAGCGAGAAAGAAGAGCAGAATCCAGAACAGCCCGGCAAGAAGGCCAACGAGTTCGCCGCGAAGCCAAATACCGCACCCGGCCGTGAGAATGATCCCGGAAGACATGATGGACTGCTTGGCGGAATCCCGAGTCCGTGAGCCGGCAACGAGCCCCGATCCGATGAGTGCGGTGCCGACGTATCCCGCACTGCTGATCGCCGGACCGAATCCACCGTACGTTTGGGTAACGCCGCCGCCATCCGCGAATACGTAAATCACGGCGACGCCGCCCCCGGTGAGTACCGTTGCAAAGGCGTGGCAGAGTTCGTGGAAGAGAGTGTTTAGGAACTCAAGAGGTAACCCGAGAGGTCGCAATATCGGAAAAGCCCAGATCGCAAACGTGACCGCGCCGGCGGCAAGAAGGCTCGATTGATCGGGTCGCAGGCGCATAGGGTTTCTGGTTTACCTACGTCGCCGTTGGTCTATAGGTTGAGTGCTGCGGGTAGAACGAATATGGCTCATGGATGTCGAGCGACAACTCAACCATCACAAAGACTCGGTGTACCGTCAGTTGGTGCGGACCTGTCATCGTAGAGAGGACGCCGAAGATGCATTGGTCGAAACCATGATCGCCGCGTTCCAGAATGCTGGAAAACTGGATCACCCTCAAGCGATGCGGAGTTGGCTCGGCACAGTGGCGAACCGAGTTTGTCATCACATCCAGCGGCGAGACGACTTGAGGCAAGCACTTTCATTAGATCAGATCGCGGAGCCGATGATCCCCGAAACGGCGGAGTTGGCGATCGAACAAGAGGAGTTGAAATCGTGTATGCAGTTAGCCCTTGACTCGCTCGCCCCAGACATGCGACGTGCCTACGAACTTTGCGAATTGGAGGATTTTTCGATCGCGGAAGCGGCTCGGCGCGAGATGGTCAGCGAAGCCGCACTCAAGAGTCGGCTGTATCGGGCGAGAAAACATCTAAGGATCTCTTTGGATCGGTTTTTGTGCCTCTCGAATGAATCCATCAAGGAATAACTCGGCACTGGACTACTATGATTTCCCTCCCCCCTCTTGAAGGCGTTGCCGGCGTACTTAGTCTGATTGGGGCGTTACTGATGGGCGGACTTCTCGGGGTGATGGGAGGTGGCGGCTCCATCATGAGTGTGCCGATCTTCGTGTACGGATTCGGCATCGCCGCAACTACCGCTACTGGCCCGTCGCTATTGGTGGTCGGTGCGACGGCGGCGGCAGGCGCGCTCAACGCTCACCGCCGGGGGCTTGTCCACTGGCAAAAGGCGATACCGTTTGTCCTCGGGGCCACGCCGATGGCCGTTCTCATGAAATCGGTTGTGGTGCCCGCTCTCCCCGATCAATGGGGTCCGATTACAAAAGATCAGGGAATTCTTGTGATCTTCTCGTTCCTAATGCTTGCATCGGGGAGGTCAATGATTTGGCCCCCAAAGTCGGCCCAACATGAGGCACCGCGTCCGGACCGTATCCTCGTCTCTTTGGCGTTAGGGGCGTCGGTCGGAGCCCTTGCGGGGCTAGTGGGAGCAGGGGGCGGGCTGCTCGCCGTTCCCGCACTCGTGCTGATTTGCGGACTCGATATGCCGGAAGCGGTTGGCACTTCGCTCGTGATTATCGCGATTCAGTCACTCGCCGCTGGAGGGTCATCATGGCCGAGCCTTACACCCGAGATTCGAGGAGCTTGTCTCTTGACTCTCGCAATCGCCTTTGTCGGAATGTTTGTGGGGCAATCGGTCGCTAAGAACTGGAAGCCCGCCGGGCTCAGAAAAGGGTTCGGGATATTCATTTGGATCGCAGGAACCGCGATCCTCATCAAAGAGATTCTCTTTTCGTAGGACCATGAATCGTTTATTGATTCAGTGACCACTGAATGAATATGAGCACTCAACGCGTGACCGTTTCCGAACTTCAGAATTGGATGAGTAGCGGCAAAGCCGTACAACTTGTCGACGTTCGCGGTGCCGGCGAATACGCCGCCGGACATATCCCTGGCACTTACTTCATGCCCCTAGAAGAAGTCGTGAATCGAGTCGAAGACCTGGACCAGCACCGAACCGTCGTTCTGGTGTGCCAATCGGGACGGCGAGCATGCATCGCCGAAAATCAATTGCAGGGTAATCATGACCAGATCTTCGTGCTTGAAGGAGGCACTCAGGCGTGGGCGGATGCGGGCAACCCTCTCGTAAAGTCGGCAAAGAGCACATGGGCTCTTGAGCGACAAGTGCGACTCGTCGCCGGAATCCTTGTTCTCATTGGTGTCGCCTTAGGATTCACAGTATCTCCGGGCTGGTTTGGCATAGCAGCTTTCGTAGGGGCCGGTTTGACCTTCGCGGGATTGACTAATATCTGTGGTATGGCGGCGGTGCTGGCCAAGATGCCCTGGAACCAGACAGCCAAACCTAAAGAGGTGCAAGCGTGATTCTGAAGTCGTTCTGGAATGAACCCCTTTCACAGTGGAGTTATCTTGTCGGATGTCCGGCTTCAGGCGAATCCATCGTGATTGACCCGGATCGAGACATTGACCGGTACCTCGCGGTGGCTCAGTCAGAAGGCGTCCGCATTACGAAAGTGACCGAGACGCACATTCATGCGGATTACCTTTCGGGTGCGCGAGAACTCGCTTACGTAGCGGAAGCGGAACTCCTTCTGAGTGGCGAAGGTGGACCGGACTGGACTTATGCGTATGACAATCCGTTCGGCACTCGCATCCTCAAAGATGGAGATGTAATCACGGTAGGTGGCGGCCGACTTGTCGTCATGCATACCCCTGGCCATACGCCGGAGCATATTAGTTTCGTGCTTGAGGAACGGGCGGGAACTCCTCTCGGCGCCTTCACCGGAGATTTCGTCTTTGTGGGTGACGTTGGACGTCCCGATCTTCTTGAAAACGCCGCCGGGATCGCCGGCACGGCCGAACCGGGAGCACGGAACCTCTATCGTTCCATTACTAAGTTCGCCGGGCTGCCAGACCGGCTGATTGTTTGGCCCGCCCACGGTGCGGGTTCTTCCTGCGGTAAGGCTTTGGGTGGCATCCCGGTCAGCACTCTCGGCTACGAAAAGGCAACAAGTTGGGCGTGGTCTTTTGCTTCGGAAGACGAGTTTGTCGGCTCCGTTCTTGATGGTCAGCCCGAGGCGCCCACCTATTTCGCGAAGATGAAGCACCTCAACAAAGTCGGTCCGGGGATGGTGCGCAACTTGCCCAAAATGCACCGGCTATGGGGTGCCGATGCCTTGACGGAAGCGGAGGCAGACCAAACTCTCGTGCTTGATGTTCGGCCGTCCGCCGACTATCTCAAGTCGCACCGGAAGGGCTCACTTCACATTCCGTTGTACGGTGGATTTGTAAACTATGCCGGGTGGCTGATCGGTTATGACCAAGACATTGTTCTGGTAGCGGCGAACCAATCTGATGCGGAAGAAGCCCAACGACGCTTGCGACTGATCGGCATTGACCGAGTGGTCGGTTGGGTCGGTGCTGACGCCATCGCGGGCAAGACCGCTGCTGGCTCAGAGATTCTCGCCAGTGAACTCGGTGACGATGATTATCGGGTGGATATTCGGGGCAGAAACGAACGAGTTGGCGGTCGGAATGTGCCGAAAGCAGCGGAGATCCCTCTTGGAGTACTCCCTCGGTCCATGGATTCGCTTCCCGTCGAGGAAACGATCTATGTTGTCTGCGAAAGCGGCGTACGCGCCCCGATTGCTTGCAGCGTACTGGAACGC
>JAHBTC010000029.1 GCA_019638835.1 Fimbriimonadaceae bacterium | reverse complement strand
TAAATGACCAGTGCTAAGAATGGCAACACCGCACGGCCCGTGCCATGCAGGTGCTTACGAAAATAACGCACCAGCGAGCGATGTGACTCCCAAATCATGCTCGCTTTGACCTGCTTTGTGCTTGCTCCATGGTGATGATGGACCACCGCCCGTGGTTCATACCACGATTTCCATCCGCGATCCGCCAGTCGCTTTAGTAGGTCTACCTCGTTGAAGAAGATCGGGAAGGCTTCGTCAAATGGTTTACGAGAATCGCCAATCTCTTCAAGGGCGTTCCGACGAAACAGCAAGAAGGTACCCATCGGTTGCGGAGCAGGGCCCGCGCGCTCATAGTTGAACTCCGGCAATGAGTAGGAAGCGAGTGGTCCGCCCATCCAATCTAAGCCGCTAAGGGCACCGAAAACCCCTAAGAGCGAAGGGAAACCGCGTACCGACCGTTGTACGGAACCGTCGGGGAGGATCAGTCTTGCACCTACGACGCCCGCATTCTTCTTCGCAATGAGGCAACCGAGAGCAGCATCTAGGGCGCCCGAGGTGAGTTCAGTATCTGGGTTCAGCGTAAGCAGATATTCCCCCTCGGCAACGGCAAAGGCAAGGTTGTTTCCGGCAGCATAACCCGTGTTGTTGCCCGGCGAAATCAGCGTCACGAATGGAAACTGAGATTGGACCATTTCCGCTGATCCGTCATTGCTTGCATTGTCAACGACAATGATCTCCGTTGGGAAGACAGAAGGGTTCCGAAAAAGAGATGCTAAACAACGCTCTAAGTGGTCGCGGGTATTCCAATTTACGATGAGAACGCTGAGCAACGAATCAATCGTACCTCTCCCAACGTCTAGGTTCAAACGGGGCCGTATGTCCGGGGTCACAAGGCGTAAAAATCAAAGGTCCGTAGCCGGAACTATGAATGAATCTGGTACCGTAACCGATACTGTCCATTGGGGGGCTGTGGCTGTGCTGCGCCTCTGTTGGCGGAGGAATTACACGTTTTGGTATTAACAGGAGCGTTATGGGGTGCGGTTTGGCTTGCCAGTGGGCAGATCATCCCGCCACAGACGTACACCGTTCAGACCGGCGACTCGCTGCGCAGCGTTGCGGCGCGATTCTCGTTGAACGAACAAGCCCTGACCCACGCGAATCCCAACATTGAGATTCGCCCTGGCGTCAAGTTGATCATTCCGGCCCGTTTTCGCGAAGACGGCACGGGAGCACGCATTTACACCGTTCGCAATGGCGACACCGACTGGAGCATCGCACGCCGCTACGACCTGCGGCCCGGCGACCTTCACGCATTGAATCCCCAAGTCCGGGATTGGAGCGTTTTGCCCGTCGGGAGTGAAATCAAAGTCAAAGGCGACGAAGTCGCTAGCAATCGACCGGCCACCACGCCGACCAGCGGTCAAACTCAGCCGCCCGTTCGTGTGGAAGTCCGACAGACACCCACCAACCCGATCAATCCGCCGGTGAACTCGACCCCGGCAACCGCTACGGCTGCCTACACGGTCAAGGATGGCGAGAGCGATTGGGTGATCGCCGCAAACTTTAACATCACGCCGTCGGAACTAAAGGCACTCAACCCCGGTCAAGACCTTTCCGCTATTCAGGCGGGCATGACCATCCAGGTGCCAGCTAAACCCGAGGCGACCCCCGCGAATCAAGTGCAAACGAGCCGAGTTCGCATCAAAGGAAACGATGTAAACATTCGAAGCGGTCCGAACACCAGCGAACGCCGACTTGGACAAGTCAGCCGAGGCCGGATTGCAAACGTCATTGATCGCACCAACGATTGGTATAAATTGCAGTTCAGCGGCGGCACCATTGGTTGGGTGCACCGAGACTTCATTGAAGAAGTAGCGGCCGACGTTCTCGCTCGCAGCGCCGACGCGCAAGCGCTCATGACCCTGACGGTTGCCCCGCGTGATGCCGCAACCGGCAGCCCGAACGCTCCGCAAGCGACCCTCGCTCCGGAACCGGCCCCGGTTCTCGGGCAGAGTGCCGCCGATGCATTGCTCGCAACCGCGCACGCTCAAATGGGGATCCGCTACGTATGGGGAGGCACCAGCCGATCCGGATTCGATTGCAGTGGCTTCACCACCTATGTCTTTGCGCGCCACGGTGTGAGCCTGCCGCGAACGGCTCTTTCGCAGTCGAATGTCGGAATCGTGGTTTCGCGCGATGCGTTGATGCCCGGCGATCTGATCTTCTTCAAGACTTCACGAAGAGCCCGTGTGACACACGTCGGTATCAGCCTCGGCGGCGACCGATTCATTCATGCCAGCAGTGGTGGAGGACAAGTCCGCACCGATAGCCTGAATAGCCAGTACTACTCGAACGCCTTTGTCGGCGCGCGACGGGTGCTTGGCGTTTCGGCGAGCGAAACCAACTACCAGGGCTACGAAGTGAGCGACGAGTGGGCGGCCGCCAACTATCCCGGTGGCAACCACCCGAACACACTGAACCTTAGCCGATCCGGCGAGCGCGGCACCAACAGTGCGGCATCGGCGGGTACGGTGACGATTCCGTCCGAACCGCGCACGGCTCCGGTCCCTGAACCGGCCGAGCCGCGAGTCGCGCCGACGCCTGCACCGTCCACTTCGGCATCCACGCCGGGTGAGATTGGTGGAACGCAGACGGTCGGTGCCGACGTGATCGGACGCTGATTCTGCGCCAATGGCCCGGGCACCCCTTGCGGTGGCCGGGCCACTCGGCTAGAATAGAACGACCCCGTGCTCCGGTGGTCTAGCGGTTAGGACGCCTCCCTTTCACGGAGGAAATCGAGGGTTCGAATCCCTTCCGGAGTACCACTAAATCCCCTCCGTTTTGGCGCAACTGGCCACGCAGAATCCCGCACATTCCGGCGATTCCTTCGATCCGTCCCACGCTCATAACCAGGCTGAAGGCACACGTGTCCCTCATTCATGGGCCGCTATCTGGACAGAGTCCAGATAATCTGGTAAGTTGAAGCCGTGAGGGGGGAAGTGCTTCAGTTGCTCCGACAATCGAATCTTCGGATGACGGCCCAGCGACTTGCGGTGCTCTCCTCGATTGACGCCGAGGGACGCCACAAAGACGCTGAGTTCATCGTCAATGCGGCCCGACAGCGGCTAGGATCGATGTCGCGTCAAGCGGTCTACGACAACTTGCATGCGCTCGTTGCCGCCGGCATCCTGCGCCGCATCGAACCTGCCGGGAGTTCGGCACTGTACGAAACCCGCGTCGCGGACAATCACCATCACCTCATCTGCCGGGGGTGCCAAGCCGTCGTGGACATTGACTGCGTCGTCGGTGCCGCCCCTTGTTTGGAGCCCGACCAAAACCACGGCTACGTAATTGACGAAGCCGAGATCGTCTTTTGGGGGCTCTGCCCAGAGTGTCAGTCACAGACCAAGAAGTAACCAAGAAACCATGCCTGAAGAAACCAAGTGCCCGTTCGCCCATAGCCATTCCGGACCAACTAATCGCGATTGGTGGCCCAATCAACTGCGAGTGGATCTTCTCAATCAACATACGGAAAAGTCAGATCCGCTCAGCCCGGAATTCAACTACCGCACGGAGTTTTCAAGCCTAGACTTTGAGGCTTTGAAGAACGATTTGCGGGCCCTGATGACCGACTCCCAGGAATGGTGGCCCGCAGATTTTGGCCACTACGGGCCCCAGTTCATTCGGATGGCTTGGCACAGCGCGGGCACCTATCGAATCTTTGACGGTCGCGGCGGCGGCGGACGCGGTCAACAACGGTTTGCGCCACTGAATAGCTGGCCGGACAACGTCAACATTGATAAGTCCCGGCGGCTTCTGTGGCCGATCAAACAGAAGTACGGCCAGAAGATCTCCTGGGCCGATCTCATGATCCTGGCTGGCAATGTTGCGCTTGAGTCGATGGGTTTGAAAACCTTCGGTTTTGGCGGAGGAAGAGTGGACACGTGGGAACCCGATCATGATGTTTTTTGGGGGCGAGAGGATGCGTGGCTGGGGAGTAGCCGGTACTCGGGCGAACGAGAACTTGACGATCCGCTAGCGGCCGTACAAATGGGCTTGATCTATGTGAATCCAGAAGGACCCGACGGCAATCCAGACCCATTGAAGGCGGCGCACGATATCCGCGAGACGTTCTTGCGCATGGCGATGAACGACGAGGAAACGGTTGCGCTCATCGCAGGCGGCCATACGTTCGGCAAGTGCCACGGAGCAGGAGAGACCGATCTCGTGGGCTGCGACCCAGAATTGGGCGGCTTAGAACTTCAAGGTCTAGGCTGGATCAGCACGCACGGGACCGGATACGCCGGCGACAGCATTACCAGCGGACTTGAAGTCACCTGGACTACCTCGCCAACGAAATGGAGCAACAACTTCTTTGAGAACCTGTTCGGGTTCGAGTGGGAACTGACGAAGAGTCCGGCGGGTGCCTACCAATGGGAAGCAAAAGACGCGCCCGAAATAATCCCGGACGCCCACGACCCAAGCAAGAAGCGCAAGCCGACGATGTTGACCACCGACCTCTCCCTACGGTTTGATCCGACTTACGAAAAGATTTCCCGAAGATTCCTTGAGAACCCCGGTGAGTTCGCGGATGCATTTGCTCGGGCCTGGTTCAAGTTGACTCACCGCGATCTCGGACCGGTGTCTCGCTATCTCGGCCCTGAAGTGCCGACAGAAGAGTTGATTTGGCAGGATCCGATTCCTGCGGTCGACCATCCGTTGATTGATGACTCAGATGTGCGGTCGTTGAAGCAGAAGGTCAAGGCTTCGGGATTGTCGGTTTCTGAACTTGTGGGAACTGCGTGGGCGGCATGCTCGACTTTCCGAGGTTCGGACAAGCGAGGCGGAGCAAATGGAGGACGCATCCGTCTGGCTCCTCAAAACGGATGGGAAGTGAATCAACCAACGCAGCTCAACCGAGTCTTGAGCACCTTGGAAGGAATTCAGGCGGAATTCAACACCTCGGCCACGGGAGGCAAGAGGGTGTCTTTGGCTGATCTTGTGGTGTTGGCCGGAAACGCGGGAGTTGAGGTCGCAGCCCAATTGGCTGGCCACGAAGTGACGGTTCCGTTCACACCTGGGCGAACGGATGCAAGCCAAGAGCAGACCGACGTGGATTCGTTTGCCGTCTTAGAGCCGGTTGCGGACGGCTTCCGCAACTACCAACGAGTCGGAAACTCTATCCCGGCGGAAGAGTTACTGATTGACAAGGCGCAACTTCTCACGTTGACCGCACCGGAGATGACGGTTCTGATCGGTGGCTTACGGGTGCTTGAGATCAACTTTGACGGCTCCGATCATGGGGTGTTTACCCAGCGCCGGGGTGCGTTGACGCCAGACTTCTACGTGAACCTTTTAGATATGCGAACCGGGTGGAAAGCCGTTTCTGACGCCCAAAACTTGTTTGAGGGTCGTGACCGAACCACGGGCGAGTTGCGATGGACAGGCACACGGGTGGACTTGGTGTTCGGGTCGAACTCTGTTCTAAGAGCAATTGCGGAGGTCTATGCAAGTGCGGATGCGGAGAAGAAATTTGTGAACGACTTCGTTGCGGCATGGACGAAGATAACCAATCTCGATCGATTTGATCTCGTTCGTTAGATTGGAGGCATGAAAAGAGGGATGAACAACATGTTCATCCCTCTTCTGGGTTGGGGCGGCGTTGTTTACGCACAACCGCCACCCCGACTCCGCCGAGCATCATGATCGCGGCAAGTATCAATCGAGGAGAGGCCACCTCACCTAAGAATGCAACCCCCGCAACGGCGACCAAACCGGGCACGGCGAGTTGGGCGATGGAAGCCCGCACGGCGGTCAAGTGAGGCAACACCGAGTACCACAGAACGTATCCGAGACCCGAGGTAATGGCACCCGAAACTACGGCCAATAGAATCCCCGAAATGGACACCTTTGCCGACCCAATGCCCGCCACACCGACAAGGAGCGCAAGTGGTGCTGCCCACAGAAAGTTATGTGCGGTGGCGAGGATAGGATCCTCTGCTAATCGCCCTCGGAGCGAATAGCAACCCCAGGAAACTCCGGCCAGGGCCATCAACCCCGCCGCCCATCCGATTGGTGCGTCAAGCCCCGGGGCGACGAGCCCCAGTAAACCAGTGAGAGCGACCGACAGGCCCGCCCACTCTACGAATCGCGGTCGTTCGCCACGCCAGATTCCGTAACCGATCATTGTGAATTGCACGGTGCCAAAGAGGATCAAGCCTCCCGTCCCCGCTGGCAATGCGATGTATGCATATGAGAACGCCACCGCGTAGAGCAGAAGCCAAAACCCCGACAACCAGCTGCCCCCTTGCGTCGGCCATTTAGACTTCCTCAGTCTGGCGGTGAATGCAAGCGCAATCGCTCCGGAAGCGAGCCTGATGGCGGTGAAACTTGCCGCGTCAATCGCTCCACCGACGAGGGCAAAACGGCAAAGTACCGAGTTCGAGGCAAATGCGACAAGAGACAACAATGTCGCGACCAGAATCTTGGAGTTCACCGCAAACGCAGTTTACGCATGGAGGCGAAGACCGATGATTGGTAGACTCAATGCAAGGAAAGAATGAAGCGTTACCCCCATGGAGAGTCCATGAGCCGATCCAGGTTTCGTATCGTCGCCGGTCTATTGATCGGGGCACTTGCTACAGCGTCGTCCTTTGCTCAGGATCTTCAAGCGTCGGATCAAGTAGCGGTTGCCCAAGAGAGTGCGCTAGCGGCACTCAATGGAGAGTGGATTTACGTCGAAGATCAGACTCCGAATCGCACACTTGAGCAGATGAGCCCGCCGATGGGCTCGAGATTCTCGTTGCGAACCGAAGTGGGAGCGGTGATTCTTGTGAGCGGGCATGGAGGTTTGCGTCGCGACGTAAGAGTGTCTCTAGATGGGTCGATGACGGAGATTCCCGGGGCAAACGAAGGTGAGTTAGCCCGTTATCGTGGTGCCTGGAAGGACGGCGCCTTCTCTTATGAAATCGACTTCATTCGGGAGGCGGGTGGTTCGCCGGAAGGGTTAATTCGCAGGGAGTTCAGAATCACTACCGACGGACTTATTGTACGGTCAAATCTTGGATCGCCAACCGAATACACGATGACGGGCCTATACCGGCACGCCCAGGACATAGAGATGCCACCACTGGCACGCGCCTCGATCAGCGACATTGCGTGGCTTACGGGAAATTGGTCTGGCACTAGGGGGAGCACCGGGCAGATCGCGTTTGAAGAGCGATGGTCGCCGCCAAGCGGCGGGGCAATGCTTGCGGTTTCTCGAACGGTTTCGCAAAACCGAATGTCCGCGTTCGAATTCCTGCGGGTCATTGAAAGAGATGGTGGACTGGTTTATATCGCTCAACCGAATGGGGCGCCTCCCACTGAGTTTTTACTCACCGAATTCAGTCCAACGAGGGCGGTGTTTGCGAACCCCAGGCACGACTACCCGAAACGCATCGTGTACGACCTTTCCCGCGACGGTGTATTGAACGTGACGATCGGATTCATGGTTGGAGGTACGCCTCGACAGTTTGTGTTTCGTAAGGCAAGCGAGTAACTAAACAGGCCGCGATTCCGTCCCATTACTCATGACGCGTAGAGCGTTGTTCGTTTTGTCTTGTGTCGCCGCACTCGTGGGATGCCAGCCCACCCCGAATTATGTGATCAAGGCGGGAGGTGGCCCCAGTGGAGAAGGATTGGTACTGACCGGCACGGCGACGGTTCGTGTCAAGCCGACACTTGTGGTCCTCCGACTTGGTGCGACATTCTCGAAGACGCGACCCGTCGAAGCAAAAACGGAAACCGAAAAGACGATCAAAAACATTATCTCGGCGGTAAAGGCTGCAGGGATTGCCGCTGAAGACGTCCAAACTACGGCATTTAGCCTGCAACGTTACGACGGCTACAACGGTAATCCGCCGGGTTGGCGATGTACAAGCAACTTGGAGGTCCGAGTAAAGAGCGTGGAAACTGCCGGCACAGTGCTAGAGGCGGCAATGAACGCCGGGGCAAATCAGGTGAGCGGCGTTGATTACACCGTAGAGGAGTTGCAAACCGTACGCGCTCAGGCCCGTGACGAAGCCTGCAAAGTAGCGAAGGACAAGGCAGAACAGTATGCGAGAAACTTCGGGCTCAAACTTGGTGCCCCGACATACATCTCGGAGAGTTCGCCCCAGGGCTGGTTTTATGGATCGAACTATGCGACGCAATCGATGGATTACGCCAACCGGGGAGAATCGGCGAGCCAACCTGCCGAGCAGATATTGAGTTCAGGCTCAGTCGAAGTGAAGCTCACCGTGCAAGTGACGTACGCTCTCAGCCCCTAAACGGCTCAGATTCCGGTTCATCGCGAACGGAGAACCGGCGTACACTCGTCTGCAGACCAGTGATGTTATTCCGGCTCCACACCACACTATTTGGGTTACTTATCCTAGTGATTCTGGGATGCGGAGGCGGGGGCAGCAGCATCTCGAATCCACCGACCTTGATCGAAGGCGTGAGTTACACGGTGGCTTGGCCTGAACGGAGCCGTGGGCCGCTCTTCGGTCCGTCTTCGGCGCTGAGCGCACGGTTTGTCTTCGTCGGCGCGAGCAATAACGGTACGGATATCGTGTCAAATGTGAATCGAGTCGCTGGGTCAGGAGATGCCTACGTTGGAAGTTACACTCTGAATCAGGCAATTCGTAGCACCGCAACTCTCATCCAAGCAACGTTCTATAGTGCGGCCAACCAATCCGGCGAAGTTGTCGCAACCGCGACGGCAAGTTACTCGGTGAATGGCAAGACCGTGGATCCGGTCAACTTCGTCCTTACGGGGAAAGTGGCGAGCGTCGCCGTGATTGATCCAGGTTTGCTTACCACTGGCATATCGGGGGCCCAACTTCAGTTTGTCGCGAAAGACGCCGCGATGAACAATCTCGGACTATCACCCGGCTCGGCGTTTTGGTCCATGCAAACGGCTAACGGCGCAAGTATTAGCGAGTCCGGCGAGTTTTCCGCTTCCAATCCGGGCACTTACCAAGTCCGCGCGACCGTGGATGGAGTGCAAAGCCCATTCGCTCCGATTTCGGTAGGAGATACGGGCGGTTCGCTAAATGGCGGCACAGTGCTCATCTCTTGGCCCGCACGATCACGTTCCCCGATTGTCGGATTGGCGGCGGCACTTTCTGCTCGGATCATCTTGGTCAACGCAAACCCTGCGGGCGGCGACGTGCAGTTCACGGTCGATCGAGACATCTCGATTACGGATGCGCACACGGCAACGTATTCCATTTCTCAATCCATCTCACGAGCAACCGCGTCGTTTACCGCGAACTTTTATAGCGGAGCCGCAGGGGCGGGTCAAGTGGTCGGTTATGCCTCCGGGACTGTGGATGCGACAGGCTCAAACTTGGAACTTCTGAACGTGCAAACGTTGAGTGCCATTAACTCGCTGTCCATTGTAGACCCCGGAACCCTTACGACGGGCACCGCAAATCATCAACTCATGGTCTCAGCGAAGAATGATTCCAACGAGAGTGTTGCGCTCTCGAGCGGAAGCATTTTCTGGACCCTCGTTAGTGGGCCGGCCGGAAATGCGCTTACGCAGGATGGTTTGTTTACGCCATATGCGGCGGGTGACTATCGAATCCGAGCAGAAGTAGACGGCTTGGTCGCCGGTCCATTCCTCATTACGGTTGCGCCGATAGAAACGGACGATTACAACTTGACGGCAGCACCAAACTACAACGGTAACACGCAGATCCGAGCGGCTTCCATGAACGGTGACGGTCTGATGGTGATCTCCCAAACCGACTCTAACATCTCTGCTGTGACGACATGGACGGTGGGAAGCGGCCTCACCTTCATTGATAACTCCATGAGCGCTTTGAGCATAAGCAACGATGGGGTGATTCTTGAAGTTCGGATTATTAGTGGTTCCTTGCGGGTTGGCACAACTCAAGAGGGGGGATCATTCACGCTTCTTCCTTCTGGCGGGACAGGCGAAACAACCGCGATGGGTGGCTCGTCACCGATGATTTATCCGGACGGATCCATCATCACGGCCGCAGCCACGCACTCCCCGGCGTTGTTCTTTGCCGACCGGTCCTCGCAACCGATCCAAATTCCGCAATCGAACGTAACGAATCCGTATTTCATGGTTCCCCGCATGAACGCGAGCCATCAGATGGTCGCGATCGACAAATACTGGAGTTCGCCAACGTCTACGCCCCAAAACTTGACTGCTCCGGCCGGTAGCACCGACTTTCGCGCCTTGGCAATCAGCGACAATGGGATCATCGTAGGCACGTTCGCGAAAGAAACGAGTGAGCAGACTCACGTCTGCCGGTGGGCGTCGGCCAATGCGGCGCCCGAGGATCTGGGGGCACTTCCCGCGAGTCTCGTGACCCAGATTACAGCGGCTTCCGTAAACTCAAGCGGCACCATTGTGGGCACCTACCACGGACCAAATCCCGACCAAGAGGGAGGTTGGATCTACACCCCATCACTAGGACTTCGCACCATTGACACCGTCGTGGATGCGTCGGCTGATGCCTATCAGATCGTGGGGATCAACCAGGTTTTGAACAACGGATGGATCGGAGGCTTTGCCGTCAGAGGCGGATATAAGCTTGCGGTGATTTTGCGGCCGAACCCGTAAGATTGCCGGTTTTACTTCAAATCAGTTAGATCATTCACATTGTTCTGATAGACTCCAGCTGCTGGGTGCGATCGTTCCCGCTGAACCGATTTTAACCAGCGAAGGAGAGTTTGAATGATAACCAAGCGACTTAGAAGAGGCATGGCGGGCTTAGGCTTTGTGGCCATCTTGTCTGCACAGGCATTTGCGTCTGGCGGCGTGAACCTTGGCAATCTGCCGAACTACCATATGGTGTTCACGAATGGAAGCGTGGATGCGAACTGGCAGGGTGCTAGTAAGGGATTCATTGGGAATGTGGCAGTCAATGGACTGTCGGCAGACCTTCGCACTTCGGGGACCGTTCCTTTCGCCGGAACGATCTTCACCAACGCCTCAAACCTTGGAGCGTGGCAAGACATCGTTGACGACAACGCAGGCCAAGCTTCGGCACAATACAATCAAGTCTCGCGGCTTTCTGGTCTTGAGTCTGACCTGTCAAACGCATTTGCGCAGGTGAACGCGATGGCCGCTTCTGCCGGATTTTCTTCCAAGTCCACATCGTCGCTGAACGGCTTGAATACGCAGAATGGGCTAGACGAAACGTTCGTGATCAACGTCACTTCAGAGTTTCAAGTGTCCGATAAGATCAACATCACTGGCGACTCCGGAGACAAGTTCATCATGCGCTGGGATACGGACTCCGATTCAACCAACGGATATCAGGGACAAGTGAAATTCCAAAGCGGCGGCGCAATCGTGCCGTTAGGCGGTCTCACCGCAACGAGTTTTGTCCACGTGGCCGGCGACATCAACGCATCTGGCGGTGGAAACAATCCATCCTCACCGTTCCCACAGGGGCCGCGAACGAACAATGGCCAGGGCAGCCTGATCAACGGAGGAAAGGACTTCAGTGGTGGCGGTTTCTTTACGGGTTACTGGCTCACTACCGGTACTCCGACGAATCAGCAGACTTCATCACTAAGTAACGCGGTCTTTGTAGGCGGCTGGTACACCTCAACAAGTAAGTTCAGCATGACTTCAGGAACTAGCGGCGTTTATTTTGAGCCTGTTCCCGAGCCAGGAACTATGGCGTTCCTTGGTCTGGGCGTACTTGCCCTACTGCGGAAGCGGCGCAAGTAGGGCCTCGTCAATCCATTGAACGGGAGACCGATTCTGGCTCCCGTTCGACTCCTTTCTGCGCGGAGATGCGGCCCCCTACCGCAATGAGCCAGATGCAGAATGAGACTTCGGCGACGAACGCCGGAATTAGCACGATGTTGGAGAGGTCGGGCGGATAGCTGGGGGACAGGATCGGCCCAAAACTATCAATCAGATACCCGGCGGCGGCAAATCCCATGAGAACTCCGATCCACCTGGGAATCCATCCCGACCGAGCAATCAAAGCCGCGATTACCCCGCAACAGGCGCCGAAGAACACAAGTCCGATTCGGTAGCCGCCCGCGTGCGCGACCGTGAGACGAACTACGTAATCCGCCAACTCATTTGAATCGAGCATGTTGAGAACGGCCGTGAGGTTGACGAGACTGGCTCCGATCACGGACGCTTGCACAAGTCGGAGTAGCCCGGCGAGTAGAGAAAGTGTCCGGTCAATCGTTTTGAGATAGAAGAACAAAGCCCATGCGACTACTACATCGGCGAGCAACATCACGAGGTCGCTTGCAATCCCGAGCCGAAACTGAAACTCGTGGGCACGGATGTTACGTGCCGTGACGAATGCATCGCCCGGTGCAAAGAGGGCTTGCCGGACGCCAAACTCTGCGAACAGCCCGCATAAGATGATCACTAGATAACCGATTCCGGCGATTCGGGCCATGTTCGTTGACGCGGAATTCGCTGTTTCTTTTGGGGGCATGACAAGGCCACAAGGTCGTGAGCCCTACGGGGCCCCACCCTACCCCAATCGCAGATTTCCTAGTCCATGAAATCATCTACAAAGATGCTGAGCAGTCTGAGAGGCGTCGGCCCGAACCTGTTCAAGGAGCGCGAAAACTGAGCGTAGGTATATTTCGCGACATGGTCGAGCGTCCCGAATTGTTTCACGTCCAAGAGAATGCTGGGCACATGATTGAGTTCATGGGGCAGCGGCTGGAATTCCTTCAAAGCGACGCCAATGTCTCCGTTTTTCTCAACGATTCACCTCCCGGGGAGGGTGCGCCCATGCATGTTCATCACGAGATGGACGAGGCATGCTACGTGTTGTCGGGCAGGGTGCGATTCGTTTCCGGCGATGAAGTGATTGACGCGGGGCCCGGTGACTATGTGAGTTGCGCGCGAGGAGTAGTCCACGGGTTCGTCACGCTTGGCAACGACGTTTGCCGCCTGCTTTGGATCTGCACGCCCGGTGGATACGACGCATTCTTTGAGGCAATGAATCAAGTTCCGATCGGACCAGAAGGGCCGGATATGGCAGCATTGGGCGCAACCGCAACTAAGTTCCAGACCGACTTGGTTGGACCGATGCCGTCGGCGGACTAAGCAAAATGAAGCGATTTCTGGTTGCCATTCATCATCGGGACGATTACGATCCTGCTATCGCCGAAGATGAGTCCATGCATCGCAACATTGACCGCCTAAACAAAGAGATGGTGGCAGCGGGTGTACGCATTTTCGTGGGCGGCCTGCACCGAGCGATCGAGGCGAAGTCCATCCAAACTGACCAGAGCGGCCATCTCAGCGTGACGGGCTGTCCGTATCTTCGCACCGATGAGCACATGGCCGGATTCTGGGTGCTGGAATGCGCAGACATGGATGATGCGCTGGAGTGGGGGAAGAAGGCCGCCTTTGCCTGCCTGGCCCCGGTCGAAGTTCGCGAGTTTCACTAAAACCCGGGTCCACTCACGCCTTGCCGAAACATTGATTCGTAGTAGTGAATCGTCATGCGCGTGGGCACGCTCATTCTCGGAGACCAACTGTTTCCGGACCGTAGTCGGCTGTCGGCTAGGGGACGAGTGTTCATGCGTGAGGATATGGGTCTGGCTACCCGCGTTCGGCACCACCAGCAAAAGCTTGTTCTTTTCTTCAGCGCGATGCGGCACTACGCGGATGCGTTGCGTTCCGAAGGCTATCAAGTTACTTATGAGACTCTAGGTGAAGGACGGGAAAGCTTCGAAGATGCGCTCTCCCATTGGGTGACTCATCAGCGTGTCACTCATCTCCACGTTTACGAGCCTGCCGATGAATTCTTTACCGCCACGCTTGAGTTCGTGGCGACGGCAACGTCGGCGCGGATAGTTACAATGCCCAATCCCGGATTCATCTCGAATGAAGCGGATTGGCGCTCATTCCGCGAACGCAAGCGCCTTCTCATGGCTGACTTCTATCGAGCTCAACGCATCAAGACTAGATATCTCATGGAGGACGGGCAGCCACGTGGTGGACGATGGAGTTTCGACGCGGAGAATCGTCGTACTATCCCGAAAGGTGTTCATCCACCAACGATTGACGTCGTCAAACCTGATGATACGACGAAGGAAGTAATCGGCCTAGTATCTGAGCGATTTTCGAACCACCCAGGAGATGCGAAGGAGTTCGCGTACGCCGTAGATCGCCAAGGTGCCCTTGCTTGGCTGGAATCCTTTCTCGAAGAACGCTTTGGTGGCTTCGGACCCTATGAAGATGCAATGGCAAAGGATGAAGTTTTCCTGTGGCACAGCGTCCTCACCCCGTACCTCAACTCGGGTCTGCTTTCTCCCAAAGAAGTTATCGATCGGGCAATCGCAAAGTTCCAGCAGGGAGGAATTCCGATAGAGAGCGCGGAAGGATTTATCCGCCAAATCCTGGGCTGGCGCGAGTTCATCCGGGGGATGGATAGGGAGTATCGCATAAGGGGCTTGAAGTCGGGCAACTGGCCCAATTCCTTTGGTGGTCATCGCAAGTTAGCCCCATCTTGGTATGACGGCACCACCGGGCTCTTACCCTTGGATACGGTGATCCAGCGAGTTCAGCGGTATGCGTACTGCCACCATATTGAGCGGCTGATGGTGATCGGTGCCGCAATGTTAATGTCTGAAGTCGATCCCGAGGAGGCATATCGCTGGTTCATGGAAATGTTCATTGACTCGGCGGATTGGGTGATGAGACCGAACGTCATGGGAATGAGTCTGTTCGCGGACGGCGGCTTGTTTGCTACAAAACCTTATTTTTCGGGCTCAGCCTATCTCCGGCGCATGGGTGACTGGCCTAGTGGCGAGTGGTGCGAAGTATGGGATGGGCTCTATTGGCGCTTCATCGCGAAAAATCGAGAGTTTTTCTCGCAGAACCCTCGAATGTCGGCGATTGCGCGAGGAGTGGACCGACTTGACTCAATTCGTCGAGACCGGATCTTTGCGGCGGCCGAGGCATTCATATCATCGGCAACACTTGAGGAATAACGGACCCAAGAGAGACGCGGGTAAGTTCGTCGCGTGGGAAGGGACGGAGACGGATACATAACTCTTTTGCAGACACGCTTCGAGGCAAACACGCCCCGACACAAGGGGATCCAGTGGGCTGACGTCGAAGCCAGACTCAAAGCGAGCCCAGCAAAATGGAAGTCACTCCGACAGATGGAGGAGACTGGCGGTGAGCCTGACGTTGTCGGGCAGGAGAATTCAGGCGAGTTCCTGTTCTTCGACTGCGTAAAAGAGAGTCCATCTGGGCGCCGGAGCCTCTGTTACGACCAAGCAGCGCTTGATTCGCGCAAGCAACACAAGCCAGGGGGCAGTGCCGATTCGATGGCGAATGCAATGGGAATCGAACTCCTCACAGAAGAGCAGTATCGGTTCTTACAGACGCTCGGTGAGTTCGACTTGAAGACTTCGAGTTGGGTGATGACCCCTCCTGAAATACGCAAGCGAGGCGGTTCGATTTTCTGCGATCGACGCTATGACCACGTGTTCACCTATCACAACGGCGCGGAGTCGTACTACGCTTCGCGCGGCTTTCGTGGTGTCCTGCGAGTGTAGGCTTTACCAATCAAAGAAAGAACTGAGATCAAGTTCCGGCCACGTGATTTCCGGCAGACTCATCTCTGGAAAGTTGAAGTCGACGTTTCCGAAGTCGGGCCAAGAGATCTGGGGGAGGTTGAAAGGTAGGTTCAAACCGAGGCTCTGAAGCATCGTTCCGCGCATGACATCGTAATTGCAGGCCTCCCCAATCGTGGCGTGAAAGCGGTTGAAGGAATCAGCGTCCATGAAAACGCACATTGCCCAGCAATGAACATCCATCGGATACCCCACATTTGATGCTGCGGATTGAATCTGCGGTTGGGTATATGACTTTTGCTTACCGTGCTCTTGGTTCAGCTCGCGGCCAACCTTGTCAATCATCAGTTTGCGATTCGGCGGTGGCGTGTGGCAGAGCGACATTTCCGTCATGGCCCCCCTACTTGCTTTGCCGTTTCACCATTTCGGTAATCCAAATTGGCGCAAATGGGGAAGTGCAACCCTTTGATACCGGGTAGTCACGGAACGCTCCGATTTTTTCGCCGATGGTCATCGCTCGGTCGCGGTGCTCGGGGAAGTTGATGCCGATTTCGGCGAGTGTGTAGTTCATGGTCCATGCTTTGTCATAAGGGGCATCTCCCATTTCAGATTCAATTCGATCCAGCAGGCCAGGAAGATCAAGCCCTTCCGGATTTTTTGCGACCCGACTGGCGGTGAGGCTCCACCCCATGCGCGCGACCATCACGTGATCGGAGTTCATCCACTTTTCACGTCGCTGATCCTTTTCCGGGTGCGCTTTGACAACATAGGGGCCAAACCACTCGGCTAGTTGCATGTTCGGCACATCCTTGAGCATTCGCTCCAAATCGTCCAAAGATAGATCCTTAGGATCGAAGATGAGGGAGGCCAGGAGCATAGCGTCGAGGTTCCCAGTTGCCCAGAGTTCCTTGCCCAATGCCGTGTCGGTCTTGATTTTGCTGGCGGTCTTGCGGATTTCGCCGAGTTTCACCCCAAACTGCTTGTCCCCAACACCGCTTCGTTCGTTTCTTCGGTAAACGGATTCATCACGCTTCGACTTGAGTTCGTCCATCACTTCTTCTTTGGTCATGCCGATAGGATGTCGTAATTGAAGTTGGGAAGTCAAATGAATGGCAGGCTGTAGAATCTGCTCCCATGCAAGATCGCTACGCCGGGGATGTAGGAGACTTCAGCAAGTTTGCTCTTTGCCGCGTATTGCACCGCGAACTCGGGGGTCCGCTTGGTGTGATTTGGTACCTCTATCCGCATTCCGAAGCGAACAACGATGGCAAACATCGCGACTATCTTGGCCGCCGCGAGTTCTCGGGATGCGACGAGGAATTGCAGCAGCAATTACATCGGGTCGCACATGGTCCGGAAAGATCGGTACGTCAGCTTGAGTTAACGGGTGTGCTCCCGCAAGACACTCGTTACTTCGGCGAGCCGGTAGCCCGACCCCGGGAAGCGTGGTTTGAACGCGCGATTGCCCAAATGTCGGGCTCGAAAGTAGTCGTCGTGGATCCGGACAATGGGATCGCGGGGATGAATCATCGTCCCCAAACGAGGGACGGAGGCAAGCACATCACGCACGAAGAAATTCGTTCGCTTGCGAATCGGTTTCCATGCATAGTGATTTACCACCACTTTGACCGAAGCGCTAAGCATCACATTCAAGTGGATCGCCAAATCGCACTCTTACGCAGCATCGCCCCGGATAAAGAGGTCTGCGCTTTTCGTTACCATCGGTTTAGTCCTCGCGCCTACTTCCTCGTTTACGAGTCAGAACTGAGGAGGCGGATTTCGCAAGTTAGTCAAGCCTTGACAGAGGGGAACTGGAAGTACCACTTCTCTTGCCTCGGATTGGATGATCAGGATGTTCACCCAAAAACAGCCGAGATGACCGGCATTGCACCGCTTCTCATCGTGAGTGATCTCAGCAAGAGCATCGCTTTCTATCGTGATCGACTCGGATTCGCGGTGACTCACTCGTCTCCAGATGTCAACCCCTTTTTCGCAATCGTGGAGAGAGGTGGTGCACGATTGTTCCTCAAGCATGTTTCTCCCTTGGTCAAGCCAAAGCCGAATTCGATGTCTCATCCTTGGGCGAAGTGGGATGCATTCGTATCGTGTGCCGATCCAGACGGATTAGCCATGGAGTGGCGAAACGGAATGGATGTATCGGCAGAAGATACCGATGACGGTTTGCGGGGTTTTGCCGTTCGCGACCCCGATGGCTACACCCTCTTTTTCGGCCGTCCAAGAACACTCTAACCGGTGAGAGAATCGAGACTGTGATCGGGAACTGGAGTGTGGCGTCCCGAACAGATCCTTGATAACGCGGAACTTCGCTGGATGCGTATGATCCCTCCAGAATAGTGGGGCGTAATCGAAGCACTGATGAAACGCCGGCCAAAACTTACACCATCACAATGGTAACCGGAGAGTTGACCGGGGTTTTGAATACGAACGGACGATCCACAATAAACCCGCTCAACATGGCCAATCCCTATTACGGAGAGTACGGGAGTTAAAGTGGTGGAGATAGCGTTCGATCCAAAACGATTGATGAGCGAATCCAGTTGACGCACTTTGACGCAGGTGACAACGAGACTCTCTTTATCAAACAGTGGAACGTTATACGTGTTGGTCTAGGAGGATAACGTTACCGTCGGGATCGCTGAGAAACAGACTGGCCGGACCAGTTGTGGTCTCGTCCGCTTCCGAGGTAAGGGTAACTCCCATTGCCTTTAGTTTCCGTTGGATTTCACGGATATCAGTGAAAGATTCCTTGGGCTCCGCATCCTGTGTCCACCCTGGATTGAAGGTAAGAAGGTTGCCTTCGAACATGCCTTGGAATAGCCCGATCACGTGCTGACCATTCCTCATGATGAGCCAGCCTTGGGATTCTTCTCCTCCAAACTGGGTGAAACCGAGTTTCTCATAGAAGGCTCTGGATGCCGGTAAGTCCTTTACGGCGAGGCTGATAGAAAACGCTCCCAAGTCCATGATTACCGTTCTACCTGGATTGGCATTGCAACCACTTCTTGAGAAAAAGGCCGACCGGAGTTCCGGCCGACCTTGGAAATGGAGCGTCCGGTTGGGGGGTGTGGTTGGGGTCAAACGCTCCGGCGATATTCAGTTGTCAGCGGTCAATCCTTGAGTTCGCGAACTGCGTTTCGATATCCTTCCTTCAGATCATCAAGAGCGTTTCGCAACCCGCTCTTCATCTCTTCCCAAGCTTCTGGTCCATTGTCGCGGGCTTGGTCGAGATCGGCGCGCAATCCTTGCATGGCGAATCGAACCTTTCGCTTCGATTCGTCCCACCACTCTTCCGGTTGACTCCGGTTCTCTTCTTCGAAGCGATTGAAGTCATGCTCATACCGACGGAACTCCCCTTCAAACTCGTCGATTGAGTGGTTGCCAAGGTCGTAGTTCGTTGCGTCGCGAGTGTCACTATCCCAGTCCGGAGAGTTCACGCCAGTGTTGTTCGGCAACGGGGAGTCCGTAGCTGAAGGCACCACCGGCGGCTGGCTCATCGGCTCATCACGAGGTTGCGTGTGGGTCGGGTTCGGGTTATAGGGGGTGTCTGTTCGAGTGTTCTGGTTCATGAATGGTTCTCCGTTAGGATTCTCTCCGAGGGCGGAGGCTGCTTACGCAGCCGGTCCGCGCTTGAAGAAGAAGGAAATGATGAAGAGGACGAGGAACAGCACAAACAAGATCTGCGCGATTCCAGAGGCCGCACCAGCAATTCCCGCGAATCCAAAGATTCCCGCGATGATCGCGATGACGAGGAAGACGATGGCGTAATGTAACATGGTTCTGTTTTTCTCCTTGTGGTTAGTGTGTTGCTTTGGGTTACATTAAGGAGCCTCGCGGCTCCCTAATCTAGTGGGTTGTCAGGCGACTGGGTTCCTTCGATTGAAGAGAAACGACAGTGCGAATAGGACGAGGAAGACAACGAACAGAATCTGAGCGATTCCAGCCGAGGCTCCGGCGATACCACCAAATCCGAGGATGCCGGCGATGATCGCGATGACGAGAAAGGCTACTGCGTAGTAGAGCATGGTTTTGTTCTCCGTTTCGTTGAGCGATTAGCGGCTCGCTGCTGCCGTCTTGTCGTTCGCGCTCAAGTTCACGCTTGAAGTGGCAATTTCGGTCAGTTTCTTGTCTGCCGCAACTTCCTCTTCTTGAATCGACCGCAGGGTCTTCACATCTTCCTTGTGTCCGAGTTGTTCGGCGAGGGCGCAGAGGGTGCCGTAGCCGCTGATCTCGTAGTGCTCAACCTTTTGGCATCCCGCGATAAGGGCAGCGTCTCGAGCCGGACCTTTTCGGATCTCCTCAATCGCCTCATCCCCCTCCTTGAGCAGGCCTTCCATGCCTTCGCAGTGGTTGCCGGTGGGAGATTCCCCATGCGCTTCGAAGATGGACTTCAATCGGTCTACTTGAGACTTTGTCTCTTCAAGGTGATCCTTGAGGGCCGTCTTTAGGTCAGTGGAATCGATTCCTTCAATCACCTTCGGGAGGGTCTTGACGATCTGCGTTTCCGCACTGTAAGCGTCCTTCAACTCGTGGATGTACAATTCCTGAAGGGACATGTCTTCTTTCTTCTTGGTATTGCTCATGCTTTAGTTTCCTTGCCCAGTAAGGGCGGGTTTCGAGGTGTGACCATTTGACTTAGAGTCTTTGGCCAAAACTTCCTTCGTTTCTTGCTTGGCTTCCTCAACGACTTCGCCAATCGCTTTCTGACTTGCGCAGTTGAGCGCGGCGTACGTTGCGGTCGCAGTGCTGACGGCGCCGAAGGCGGCCATTAAAACGTTTTGTCTTCGCCCCCTTCTTCCGATGAGGAAAACGGCAACTCCAGCGGCCGTGGCAGCCAAGATCGACCAGTTGTGGTTTAAGCAAATGTTGTGATCCTTGGCGTACTTGCCGACCACATTAGTTACTGCTCTCACGCAACCACCTCATAGTTGGTCTGTCGGTTTTGAGCGAATGCTTGGGCGAAAGAACGGCGAGCCTTGTTGATCTGCTTACGGGAGGCTTCTCCATTCCCGGATTGGCCATTCGTCGCTAGCGAGATCAACACCGCTCGATCTTCCGGGCTGAGAGCGGCGAGCGCGGATTCAGTCTGCGGGCTGAAAGATTCAGTCAAAAGCTGCTGCTCGGGATTGAGTTCGTCGCCACTGGGCTCTACCGCGGGATTATCTTCAATCATCGCGTGAAGGGAGACAGTGTTCGGGCGTCGTCCCTTGCGTCGGCAGCTGTCCAAGAACAATCGGCGAACAGTAAGGCAGAGCCAGGCCTCAGGAGCGGCAATCTCTGCGGATCGCTTGATCGCACGGCACGCTCGGAAGAGTGCTTCTTGCACCAGATCTTCGGCGTCTTCGCGATTACGCGTCAAGCGCATTGCATATTTCAGCGCACGAGATTGACCAGAGTCGTAGAGCGTCGAGATCAGTTTTTGGGTGTCCGTTGCCATTTGTTTCTCCAAGGCCGCATCTCGGCGACCGCATGAAGAAACGATACGGGATCAGTTGTAAGAGACAAGTAAATATGCGCGGCGGCTGCGTAAAAATGGCGTAAAAACGCTCGAAATCAACCTTGTAGCCGGTAGCCGATTCTTGGTTCCGTCAGCAAGAGTGTAGGTTTCGATGGATCATCCTCTAACTTCTTGCGCAGATATCCGATGTAGACCCGCAGATACTGTGATTCCTCAGAGTATTCGTCACCCCAGATTTCGGCCAAGATTTGCCGATGTGTCACGACACGACCCGCATGTCGGGCAAGAAATGTAAGCAAGTTGAACTCAATCGGGCTGAGATGAACCTGATTACCATTCTTCGTCACCGTACGCCGTGCGAGATCAATTTCAACGTCTCCGGCAACTAGGGTTGGCTCGGCGGCTTCGCCTGAAGATCTTGCCCGGTAGTGACGAACGGCAACGCGCATGCGGGCAAGGAGTTCGCCTACCCCGAATGGTTTCGTGATGTAGTCGTCGGCACCCGCTTCAAGGCACTGCACCTTACGATCTTCGTCGCCAGTGCCCGAAACTACAAGGATCGGAATATCTGTCCACCCCCGTGCTTGGCTGATAAATTCCAATCCGTTGAGATCTGGCAAACCTAAGTCAAGCAGAACAATGTGAGGGCGTTTTGAAGCGAGGTGAGACAACGCGATAGTGCCGGATTCAGCCTCAATCGGCTTAAATTCTGTCCCGGTCATCGCGGCGCGCATTAGGTTTCGAATCGCCTCTTCATCGTCCACTACAAGGACGGAAACGCTTTCGCCGTATCCCCCAGCCTCAGCCTGCACTAGCCGATTCTATCACACATATCAGAGGGCCCTTAACATCGTAATTCAAGCGATCATCAGGTTGTTTGCACGTTACTTCTTGAACGTATTTGACGTCGCAACTAAACGGCTGCGATTTATCGCTGTTTTGGTCCAAAGTTAATCTGAACTTGACATCATCACACGCAAGTCTTTTGACGTTCAATCTAGTCTGATCGACGAGTTGCGACGGGATCCAGAATAGGTCGGCGGGAATTCAGCAAACTCAAAGTACCTACCCGCCAAATGCGGATTGACGGCTTACTTCTTCCGCAGTCGCTCGAATGTCTCATCAAGCTTCTTTTCAAGCTTGTGCGCGGAATGGTTTACGGCAACCAAGAGGTCTGCCGCACGATCGGTTACATTGACTGCATCCATTCCTTCGGGGCGTGCTTCCGTCATGCATACAACCTCATTGTGTCCCGACTTTGAGCCTTTCTCGTCACGGAGATGTACGACCACTCGCGTGAGACGGTCCTCAAACCGTCCGAGTCGCTTCTGAACGATCGCTTCAATCTGAGAAGAGAGGTCTTCACCCGTGTGAAGGTGGCTGTCGGAGTTCACGATGATCTTCAGCATAAGTGTATGGAGGATGGCGGGTTTGCCACCCTGCTTTCCTCCTACTGCTTTCTACTCCATTTGTGTTGCAAAGTGACTTGACAGTAGTAGAACAACTCTTCTATACTTAGGTGAATGCCTAATCAACTTGCAAAGCTCGATGGGGTGTATCAAGCGTTGGCCAGTCCGGCGCGGAGGCACGTGATCGCGGAACTTGGACGTGGGCCAACGACTATGTCAGCCTTAGCAGAGCCGTTTGATATGGCGTTACCCTCGTTTTTGCAGCACCTACAGATCTTGGAGAATCGAGGGATGATCACCTCATCGAAATCAGGGCGAACGCGAACTTACTCTCTGGTTCCTCACGGATTGGTATCTGCCGAGGATTGGCTGAGCGAACAACGGTCCGTTTGGTCCAGCCGTCTTGACCGCTTAGATGACTTGCTTCACAAACTGAAAGAGTCCGAATCATGAAGGAACATACTGCCCACGAACCAAACCCCAAGCTCGACCTAGTTCTTGAGCGAAAGATTGACGTCCCCGCGAGCCTTGTTTGGCGCGCATGGACCGAACCAGAACTTCTTATGCAGTGGTTTTGCCCACTGCCGTGGCGAACGACGGCCTGCGAGATTGACCTTCGTCCCGGAGGTGTTTTTAGCTCGGTAATGGAAGGCCCGGAAGGGGAGCGTCACGACAGCGAGGGATGCTTCCTCGATGTGATCCCGAACGAAAAGCTTGTTTGGACATCCTGTATGTTGCGCGGGTATCGGCCCAACCTGGCCCCATCAGGTGCGGAATGCAACGAGATTCACTTCACGGCGATTGTCACGATGGAACAAGTGGAAGACGAAACTCGATATCGTGTGATCGCTGTGCACGGCGACGAATCCTCGAAGAACCGACACGCTGAGATGGGATTCGATCAAGGCTGGGGCGCCGCGTACGATCAGATGGCATCAATGCTTCGAGATATGAAGTCATAGTTGGTAACCTGAAAGTCATGGCAAGTGACTTTTCGGCATCTTGGGAATTGAGCCGAGGGAGGTTTGAGCAGGAGGTCGTTGGCTTGTCGGCCGAGCAACTCAACTACCGTCTCTATCCTGGATCACTCTCAATTGGTGAAATGGCGCTTCATGTCGCTGGAGTTGAGATTTGGTTCATCTGCCAAATGAAAGGGGACTCAGTACCGGATGGCTTATCACGCCTGACTCTGTGTGCGACCGAGGGGGTGGTGAACGACCATCCGTTTCCATTCAACGCCGGTGAGATCACTCCGGACGCGGTAGCAAGTGCATTTCGCCAGGCTTCCGAGTTCACCAAGTCGGTGATCTACGAGCCGACAACTGAGCAGCTCAGTCGGTCAGTGCAAAGCGCCCTCGGCCCAGTGATAGACGGTCGAGGGGCACTTGCTCGCATTGCGTTTCACTCCGGATATCACCACGGACAGGTGTACCAAATGAAGTGTGCCCCTGACTTTCCAACTTCGTGATACCAGCGACTCGGATTCCCGGGTTTGGGAATTCCCTTTTAGTACGAGAGCGGGGTCATATCCGGGGCAACCACCGAGTACGTTCCATCTGCCGCGACAATAATGTCACACGGACGCCACCAGGAGGTCGTGTCACCGGTCACAGGGTAGCCACCGTCTTCGATTGGATCGGTCAGAACGTACGGACCGAAGGTTGCCACAACGGCACCCGTGATATCCGTAATCGAGATCGTTGCCGATCGCGGCCCCGCCGACGCAGGAGGCTTGATTTCGTGCAGATTGACTCCAACTCGCAGACGCCCGCTTCCTAACCCTTTATATGCCTTGTACAGTTCTGGGCCAGTTCCCGTCGTGAAATCGGGCGACATCTCCATATCTTCGAAGTTGCAACCGTCTTGTGAACACTGGCTGGTTGGGGTCATCCATACATGAAGATCTAAATCTGCACTCTGATCCCATGTTAACTTCACGGTGAAGAGAAGGTCTTGGCTCGGACCGCCCGAGCCGCCGCACGCGAGAATAAAGAAGAGCGAAAGTCCGAGAAGGATTTTTCGCCGAAGATGAGCCACAGGATTCAATTTCATCCTGCGCGAATCGTACCGAGAACTTATACGATTCCCCGGAATTTCACGAAATTTCACGGGGAATCAATTGCGAGAGTGCTACCGCTTCCGGTTTAGATTACAGATTGTCCTTGAACAAGCACACGTACACGATGTTCGTGGCTGGATCCGTCCACTGCACTAGGAGCGAAACTTGCCCGGTTGGCGTTTCGTTTAGGCTAGATCCAAACCTCCCTTCGGCCTGCGCCACGCTCGACCCTCGGTTGTCCGTCTGCCCTTGCTCAAAGGCTAACACTTCTGCCCCCTCACAAGCCACGCCACCGGGGCCGGTGATGTTGCCATTCACGAGTCGCCCCGCGCGACGGTAATCCGTCAAGTTGAGTTGACAGGTTCCGTATCGCTTGTCGCTCACTCCAGTTGCACCGGCCACAAACATGTAGAGCGATCCTGTGGGCATCGTTTCCCCGATATCGCCAATCATCATTGTCGAGTTGCCCTGCTGTTGCACCTGGACATTCAGCGTGTCCCCGTTCGCTCCTGTCAAAAAGTTTGGATTCAGGGTGGGGCTGATAAAGGCGCTTGGCAGCGTGCCATTTGGAATCTGGGCCATGAATCGCAAGATGCCGTTGTTGTCAACGTCGAACTGGACGTTTTGAATCGTTGGGTTGTTACCCATATCGAGATCGCGAATCAACCGAAGTTCTTCGGTGCGCGTTTCGCCTTCGGGAATCGTGAAATCAATGGGTAGGAATCCTCGCGCAAAACACCGAACTCGAAGTTGAGAATTCTCCGGAATGTTATCCACGAGGAATCCGCCATTGCGGTCTGCCCCGACAACTCGCGTCCCCGATCCGACCATGACGATTGAGCCTTCGGTCGGGCCATCTGTCAGGTCTCCGTTTCCGTTTTCAAATGCGATTCGACCTCGCATCCTTAAGAACGAGCCGAAATCTTCAACGACCCCAGTACCGAGGTCTAGCGAACCAATGCCAGATCCGCTTCCCCCACATGCAAGGATTGTTGCCAATCCGGCGGCGTAGAGCAATGCTTGACCTGCTTTGAGTTTCATGAGTTTCCTCCGTCCGATTACAGATCGGACGCTAATATGACCATACCTGGTATGCCAGACTTGGTCGCGATGAAGGAAGTCGCTTTTTGATCTCAGGTTCGCGTGTAAGTGGACTTCATGAACATCTGCCACTCTCCGTTCGCATCTTCACCGTATGAAGTCAGCGTACGTTTATTCGCGTCCTCAAACGTGTACACATCGCGGTAGTTGGCGGTTTGTCCTTCGTTCACCATATCCGGCCCGACGCAGTCACAGATCAACGACTTCTTATCATCGCTCAGCGTGCACGTGTATTTCCAGAGGTGACTTGACATGTCGCCGTAAAAACACCCTCGATACTCGTTGAACGAGACGTCGTAGCCAAAAACGGTGAAGCCACGGGTCGGCGTTCCATCCGGCATTGCGCCTTTTACTTCTGCGACGGTCCAGAGACCCCCAAGACTCGTAACCGATTCGGTGCCTTGCCCGGTCATCGGCGGTTCGCTAGGGTCCATCCACATTTCCGTGACTACGTTCCAGTTGCCTACGAACTGTTGGAGCCACTTGTGTTCTTCGACGGGTTTAGTTGCCGTCGGCATTTCGGGAGTCGTCTGCTCTGACATGTTAGTAACATTACTTGACACTCGCATATAAAAGTGCGAGTCCTGCGTGTACTGCCGCAGTGAACAACGGCAGATGGCACGCACCGAAGAGATAGAGAAGAACATGAGCAAAGTCAGCAAGATAGCCCCTTACATTCATTTCCGAGACGATTGTTTGGAGGCGATGACCTTCTACCACCAGTGCTTGGGCGGAGAAATCATGGTCATGAAAGTCGGTGATTCACCGATGGCCGAACAGATGCCCGGTATGGGTGACCTCGTCATGCACTCCCAGATCACAGGAGATGATTGGATGATCATGGCCTCGGATTGGTGCGCCCCGAGTGACTACATTCCGGGCAACAACTCCAGCATCATGGTGGAGTGCTCCAGCGAAGCAGAGCAGACGGCGCTCTACCAGCAGTTGAGCGAAGGTGGCACCGCGACCATGCCACTGGAGGACACCTTTTGGGGGGCAAGATTTGGCATGTTGAAGGATCGCTTTGGCGTGGATTGGATGCTGAATCTCACCAAGTCGGGGTAGTGGTTGGCGTACGAGAAACTTCGAGAGAAAATCGCAGAAGATATCGCAACGGGGCGGTTGGGCATCGCGCGCGACCGGCTTCGTGCGCTACTCCGAGAAGTACCGAACGACTTGACGGTTCGAGATGAGTTGGGTGAGGTGAATCTCCGACTCGGCTATCCAGTCGAGGCCGGACGGTGGTGGTTTCTGGTGCCCGATCCTGACGAAAGGAAGCAAGAAGCGATACGCCAATTCGTGGAGTCATGTAACTCCAACGTCGCCGAGATACTCCGGAAGCTTGAACTTCCGGAGGGAAGTGGACAGTTCACGGATGAGGAGAA